>CALJAP010000093.1 GCA_938027655.1 uncultured bacterium
TGCAGAAACTCATCCACATCGAACACGAAGCCAAACGCCAGTGCCACCCGCCACAACGCTATCTGCTTGCACACCTCCTGTCGGGCGGTCTCCCTGTTTTCCACTGCCGTGACCGCCTGCCGAAAAGCGGAGCACATCACCCCGCGCTGTGACATCTCTGCCATGCCACCCGGCGACAGGAGTAAGCACCAGTTGATAGCAAAGCCCGCGTAAATCAGGTGACCGATGCCATAGTGCTTGCAGAGGGCAAACAGTTGGTGTCCATCTTCGGCGATTTCCTCATCCTCCCGGGGCTCTGCTTCGGTAGCAAAGCGCAGTTCCTGAAACGCACGACGCACGTCGGCTTCATTATGCGCCCCGACAAAAACATTTTCAGCGCGAAACTGCTGTAGCCTTACCAGGTAAGGGTCCGCTTCAATACGCTCCGGTGGTGGGGGCGAATCGCCAGCCAGTTCGCGCGTGCGCCGATAACCGGGCAGGTGCTGATAATAATTACCACCACCCACCACATGAAACACCTTCATCCCCACCTCGCGCACGCCACCCAGCAGTCGGGGGAACACCTCACGGCAAATCCGCGCCGAACGCGGCAGATACTCTACCGCCCGGTACCAGCCCGGAAACTCATCCCGCGTGCGAGGGTGCCAGGCGTGCATCACCACCACGGCGGTGCGAGCAAGGTCTATCTCTATCTCCGCCGTTTTCCAACCACCGTACCCCTCAGCAGGCACATCTAAAGTGTAGTCCGCATCGAACTGCTGGTAGTAGTGCGCAGGCACACGAACGACACGAGGCATGACCCCCCTGCCTCCACGCTCTATTCTGAACCCGAAGGGCAGACACAAGGTCTGCCGCTACAATGTGCGGTTTGTAGGGGCAACCCTTTGTGGTTGCCCTTAACAATCGATAATTCGCGCCGTGAGAATGTTTCGCCAAACCCCGTCAGATAACCTTTCGCTCCCCTTACCGTTTGCGCTATCTCCGTTTCGAGTGTACAATCACAAGAGGAAAGGGAGTGATGGTGATGCCGGGCAGAGAGAGGAAGATAACCGTGCCCGCTATTCGGCAGAGGAAGAGCGGGGAGAAGATTGTGGCGGTCACCGCCTACGATTACCCGACAACCCTCTTCGCGGACGCGGCGGGCGTGGACCTGATTCTGGTTGGTGACTCGCTGGGGATGGTGCTGTTGGGTTATCCTAGCACGCTGCCGGTGACGATGGAAGAGATGCTACACCACACCAAGGCATGTGCCCGCGCGAAACCGCGCGCCCTACTGGTGGCGGACATGCCCTATCTCAGCTACCAGATTACGGTAGAAGATGCGGTGCGCAACGCGGGGCGATTTATTCAGGAAGGCGGTGCAGAGGCGGTAAAACTGGAGGGCGGTGAGCCGGTCGCCGAAGCCATCCACCGACTGGTAAGCATCGGCATACCGGTGCTCGCGCACCTGGGCATGACTCCCCAATCGGTACACGCCTTTGGGGGACATCGTGTACAGGGGCGCACCGAAGAAGCCGCCGAGCGACTGATAGAAGATGCACACATCGTAGAGCAAGCAGGTGCGTTCGCGGTGGTGCTGGAGCTGATTCCGACGGCGCTGGCAAAGCAAATCACCGAACGGATTACCATACCCACCATCGGCATCGGAGCCGGACCGCATTGTGACGGACAGATTCAGGTACTGCACGACCTGATTGGCCTCGTTCCCGGAGAGCCGTTCAAGCACACAAAGCGCTACGCGCACGTTGGCGAAGCCATTACAAAAGCCCTCCGACAGTATGCGGAGGAGGTTCGAACCGGACAATTTCCGACGGAGGAGCATGCGTTCTGATGCAAGTAGCGAAGACCGTTCGTGAAGTTCGGGCATGGATGAAACTCGCTCGCGCGGATGGAAAAACGGTTGGCTTTGTGCCCACGATGGGCTACTTTCATGAGGGACACTTGAATCTCATGCGTCGTGCCAAGGCAGAGTGTGACCTGTGCGTAGTCAGCCTGTTCGTCAATCCGACGCAGTTTGGTCCCTCAGAAGACTTTGGACGATACCCGCGCGACTTCGCCCGCGACGCAGCGATGGCAGAAAGCGTGGGCGTAGACCTCCTTTTCGCCCCAGAAGTGGAGGAGATGTATCCACAAGGCTATCAGACCTATGTGGATGTGCTGGAGGTAACACGCCGTCTGGAAGGAGCGGCGCGCCCCGGACACTTTCGCGGCGTGGCGACGGTGTGCACCAAGCTGTTCAACATTGTGCAAGCAGACCGCGCCTATTTCGGCAAGAAGGACTACCAGCAGTTGAAAGTTATCCAGCGCATGGTGCACGACCTGAATATCCCCATAGAGATTGTGCCCTGCGAAACCGTGCGCGAACCGGATGGATTAGCCATGTCCTCACGCAACGTCTACCTGAAACCGGACGAGCGCCGAGCGGCGAGCGTACTGTATCGCGCGCTGTGCGCGGGGCGCGATACCATCCTTGCCGGCGAACGCGATGGCAAGAAAGTGAAGAATCTGGTGGAGAAAGTTATCGCCACCGAGCCGCTGGTGAAGCCCGAGTACGTGGACGTGGCTGACGCTGAAAGCCTGGAGCCTCTGACGACGCTCAAAGGCGAGGTGCTCATTTCGCTGGCGGCGCATGTTGGGATGGCGCGTCTCATCGACAACATCACTGTGGTCGTTTCGGAATGAGCGTGCTGACGACAGGGTAGCTCAGAAAATGCTGACGGCTTTGGATAGAGCACTCGCTGTAACCGGCGAATGCAACCAAAGCGGTACCGATGCGTCTTTCATTATGGAACCATTGAAGGGGGAACACCGGTGACAAATCCCTCCGAGCGAGACAGGGAAGACGAACTCTGGCTGCAGGGTTGCGCCAGAGGGGAGCCTGACTTCCTGCGGCTGCTGATGGAGAGACACGGTGGTGGTGTACTGCGCTTTATCGAGCGCATCGTGGGCAACCGCAGTGAGGCTGAAGAGCTGCTGACCGAGGTCTTCCTGAAAGTGTGGCAACACGCGGCGCATTTCGGGCACAGGGGGCTGGTGCGCAACTGGATATACACTATCGCCGCGAACCTGGCGCGAGATGCTCTGCGCCGCCGTAAAGTGCGCGAGCCTATCGCCGCCGAATCGCTGGATGCGCTGGGACAAGAAGCCGACCCCGCCGGGGTAGACCCCCTGCGTGAAACGCTGGGGCACGAGCGAAGTGAGATGATTCAAAGAAGTATCGAGCAGCTCCCCCCTACCGACCGAATGCTGGTGGAGCTGTACCACTTTCAGGAGCATTCGCTGGAGGAGATTGAACGCATCACCGGTATCCCGCGCAACGTGGCGAAATCCAGACTCTTCCGCGCAAGACGGAAGCTGCGTGATATTCTGCTTTCAGAAGGTTTTGAGGCGCCATACCATGAGATGTCAAAAGGTTCAAATCAATCTAACGGAGTATCTTCGGGGCAGATGTGCACCTCGCTTGGCGAGAGCGATAGAACAGCACCTCCATCGGTGCACAGATTGCCAGAACATGCTTGAGGAGGAGCGCGCTCTGCTGCGGTTGCTGCGCGAGAAACCGGCAACGCTGCCCGCACAGATGTGGGAGCGCGTGCAAGCCAGACTACATGAGCCGGCACGCCCTCGCGAACGGGTGAGCCTGTGGCTATGGTGGAACCGCCGGCTTATCGCTCAATCGCGCTGGGCCGCTGCGGCGGCGATTATCGTGCTGGCATTGTGGACATGGATACCCAACAGAATACCGACGCAGCAAGAAACAGCAAACCTGTCCGGCTATGTACAAGTTGTATCCTACGCGCAATCGACGGTCGTAGATGACCCGTTGAACGAAAATACACAGATTATCCTCAGCGGTTGGGGAGAGTAAAAAAACCGGAGGAGATCGAGATGATTATCTGGCGTTTTTCAGGGATGATACTGCTGCTATTATTGAGCGGACTGGTGATTTCCGGTGCGCTGGCGCAGGTGCAGCCTCCTCCACCACCTCGCGCCCCAGAGGGGCAACCGTCACCGCCTGCGTTCTTTGACCGCGAGGCGCTGTTCGCCCGGCTGAACCTCACCGTACAGCAACGCACGCGCTTGACGAACCTGATGAATGAAACGGAAGAGAAGCTGCGCCAGCTGTTAACAAAGCTGCATGAGCAACGAACGCAGCTGATGCAACTGTACCAGCAGTACCAGTTTGATGAGCGCGAGGCACTGAGGCTCATCCATAGCATTAACCAGGTGCAGGCAGACCTGCTCAAAGTACATCACGAGAACCAGAAACAGTTGCGTCGTATTCTGGATAAGGAGCAGTTTGAACGCTGGAATCAATGGTGGAAGGAGCGCATGTTCTTCCCGCCACCCAAGGGCGACTGGAAGCGGCGCGGACGCAGCGACAAGCCGGGGTAACAACCTATGCTCTGGGTGGTGGCAACGGCAGGTGCGTTACTGGTGTTATGGTGGGTGTTGCTTGCTATTGCGTCAACACATCCACCGCGTGTCCCCCTGTTTCTGACCCCCTTCGATGTGCAGGTTCCGTTTGATGCTGTCGTCTTCCCCTCGCGCGACGGCATACCGCTCTCAGGGTGGTGGATACCACACCCGCGCCCTCGTGGGGTAGCGGTGCTTTGCCATGGCTACGTGGCAAACCGATGCGAGGTGCTGGGCGTTGCGCTGGAGCTGCACCGCATGGGCTTCAGCTGCCTGCTGTTCGATTTCCGCGCACATGGTGAAAGCGGTGGGCGCACCACCACCATCGGCGCACGCGAGGTGCAGGACGCGCTGGGTGCGATAGACTTCGTTGCCCGGTTCGGCTTGCCTATCCTGCTTTTTGGCTCCTCGATGGGCGGAGCGGTTGCCATCATGACGGCTGCACGCGATGAACGAGTTGGTGCGGTGATTACCGATAGCGCGTATGCGCGGCTGGCGCACGCTGCGAACACCTGGTGGGAAGCCGGTTTCGGCAAAGTGCTGGGCACGCTGTGCCGACCCGTGAAGTACGTGGCGCTACTGTTCACCCGCACGCCTCTTTCGCACGCCGAGCCAGTGCGCGAGATAGGCAGAATCGCCCCGCGCCCCGTGTTGCTCATTCACGGCGACCGCGACCATCTGGTACCTATCGAGCACGCCTGCGCCCTGTACCAGGCAGCCGGCGAACCGCGTACGCTGTGGGTTGCTAACGGCAGTGGACATGTGCAGGCACGGGTGGACCAGCCGGAGAACTACTTTGGGCAGATAGCCGAGTTCATCGAGAAATGGCTGGAGGTGCAACCTGCCCATGAATCTTTCAGCATCCGACCTAGCGAAACCACGCCATCGTGATCAGTGGCTGCATCATCCCGTTGTGGGCGACCCCTCATGGGACGCCTTTGAACGCGAAGCAGGAAACCCCATTTATGCGGGCAAGCCGCCCTACCTCTGGCCCGTGAACGGCTTCCTGTTTCGCGACCCACCTTCGGGCAGGTGGTACGCCTATATCAGCCTCTACCCGCGTGGCTACTGGCCACCCGGAGGAACCCTCTGCCTGCGAGAGCGCGCGGGAGGTACCTGGGAGGAGGTAGGCATCGTTCTGCAAGGCGATGCCCACAGCTTTGACGGAGATGGTAGACGCCCGGGTGGAACGGTAGACGTTTCCCTCGTCTACGAAGCGGGAAGGTATCACATGTTGACGGCGAAACGCGACTGACAATAGACCTGCACGCACCTACCGGGGAGCATTCATCGCCGGTACTGGAACGCCAGCTCACCCCCGGCTACCATGCGGTGGTGGTACGCCCGCTGGAGGGAACTATCCCGTGCGATGGACTGGAGAGCACATTCTGACGAGAAAAAGGGTATAATAATACGGGAAGGGGAGTAGCCCCTGCGCAAGCAGGTGCAGGCATCGTCAACACGCCTTTGAGCCGGTGCCCGCAGTAACAACGAGCGAGACCTTCACCGTATTCTGTAATGCGGTGAAGGTTTTTTGCCAGATCAGGAGGTGAGGGAGGAAATATGAACACATTGAAAGTCGGGGTTTTGCTGGTTGCGCTGACCGCCCTGTTCATCTTCGTCGGGGATGCAGTAGGTGGTCGCGGCGGGGCAATGATTGCTTTCGTGCTCGCGCTGGTGATGAACGCGGTCAGCTACTGGTTCAGCGATAAAATCGTGCTGGGCATGTACGGAGCGCGTGCGCTTTCACCTGCCGATGCGCCCGATTTGTATCGGCTGGTGGAACGGCTTTCTGAACGCGCGGGTATCCCGGTACCCAGATTATACGTGGTGCCGGGCGAGCAGCCCAACGCATTCGCGACCGGTCGCGACCCTGCACACGCCGCTGTCGCGGTGACCGCCGGGCTTTTGCACCTGCTGGACACCGAAGAGGTGGAGGGCGTGCTGGCACACGAGATAGCACACATCAGGCACCGCGACACGTTAACCATGACCGTGGTGGCGACGATAGCGGGCGCGGTGATGCTGCTGGCGGATATGGCGCGATGGGCGATGATTTTCGGAGGTGCACGTAGCGATGACCGAGAGGGCAACAACCCGCTGGTGTACCTGTTCATCATGATCGTCGCACCTATCGCGGCGATGCTGATCCAGCTGGCTATCTCGCGGGCGCGCGAGTATGAAGCGGACGCCACCGGCGCGAAGCTAGCGGGTAGCCCCGATGGGTTGATCAGCGCATTGCGCAAACTGGAGCAGGCTTCGCGCATGATACCGATGCAGGCTTCACCTTCTACTGCGCACCTGTTCATCGTGAACCCTCTGCGCGGGATAGGCGGTAGCCTGATGAGCCTGTTTATGACCCATCCGCCAATTGAGGAGCGGATACGCCGCCTGCAACAGATGCGCGGCAGCGAGTGGTATCTGGGAAGCTAATCTCTGAAACCTGGGTGACCCTGCCGAGTTACCCCCACCCCATCCCTCCCCGCTCGCGGGGAGGGAGCCTTTCCTCCCCCGTGGACGGGGGAGGAAAGGTGGGGGTAATCACACCGCCTGGACGGAGCCTCGCCCCCATAACAAACACCTCGTCGCAGGAATCTCCCCACCCCATCTCGAAAAAGCCCTTCGTGGACATACAGCTACTAACACTTGTGACCGCATCACTCATCGGGGGTATCGCCATGGCCATGATGCATGAAGCGCCGCCGCAGCAGCCTGCACTCACCGTCGACACGGTTGTGTATAGACCCCATGTGTCCAGCGAAGAGATACAGGAACCCTCCCCCTCGCGCGAAACACTTGGTGGGGTGTACCTAGTGCTGGTGCATAACCGCTCCAATCAGGGTCTGCACTTCTCACGCCTGGTGATAGATGATGAAGATGCAGACAAACTGGCGGGTGGAGAGTATTTGCACTGGTGGGATATCGTTCCCAGAGAACTGCCGCCCGATGGGGTAGCGGTTCTCACCATCAACGGCACGCATCGTCTGTTTGAGGGGGAGAGAACCTGTCGCGCATGGCTGCACACCGAAGAGGGACATGCGCTGCGAATCGTTTTGCGCCCGTTCGCGCAGTGCTTGCGCATCACTTATGCCTATATCGACGGCGCAAGCGGCGGCGTGTTCATCCATAACCGGGACGAAAGCATGGTTTTTCGGCTGGATAACGTGTTTCTGGGTTCCGAGAAAGTCTCCGCGCAGTATCTCCAGCGCACAGTGGGTCCGGGTGAGGCAGTTCTGGTGAAGGTGATTCTGGGCCGTACGTTACCTGTCGGCACACTCGTGCCCATCCGCGTCATCGCTACCGACCGTGCCGGAAAGCGCATCTCCACCGGTGGGGCGATTCGGGTGACGCCCATGCATTTTCCCATCGGCACATGGGATGGGCGCATCTGGCAAGATGCCGAATATCGCGCCGGGCTGCTTCGACGTGGTTTCGATACAGCGGTGTTCGGTGCGGGCGGCGATGAGCAACCTACAGAAGAGGAGAAACAGGCTTTCGAGCAGATTTGCCCGCAAACGGGACTGAAAGCGCTCGCCTACGTGGGCTTTGAAGAGCCCAAAGAGGGTTTCCTGAAGCGTCATCGCAACAACCCGCATATCCTCGCCTACATGTTGAAAGATGAGCCGGATTGGATAGAGCAGTCGGCGGTACCCCTGTACTGCCTGCGCAAGATTCACCTCTGGCGACAGCATGAGGTTCCGCAGCCGCTCTACATCAACCTGGCACGCAGTCGGCGATTCGGCGAGTTTGCACCGCTGGCGGACATCCCTTCCTACGACGCCTATCGCGTGGGCGCGCCGATGCCTGATAAGTCGCCCCATGTGTGGGGTAACCGTCTGGAACTGGCGGCGGAATACACCTCTGACCTACGCCTGAACAGCCTGCCCCGACCGTTCTGGGTGTGGGCACAGGGCATCCATACCTGGGACGAGCGCGTGTGGGTGAACAACGAACTGGGCAGGGCGGTTCCTACCCCTGAAGAGGCGCGGGTGCAGCTATGGCTCCAGCTCAGCCGGGGCGCGAAGGGCGTCATGTGGTTCCGTACCCTGCCCGAGGACGAGGTGCGCAAATACTACACAGAACTGGCGGAAAAAGCCATGCCCTCGCTGGAACAGGCGAAGGCGCAGGAGCTGATCGAACAGATCGTGCAGCAGTTCCGCGAAACGCTGGAGGAGATGACGCGCCTGAACCGCGTTCTTCGGGTAGTTCGGCCCTTCTTGCTGCGTTGCGATGTGGGCTACCAGGGGCAAGTACGCACCGCTACAGAGCCGGATAAATTGGACGTGATGTCGCTTCTGGGCGAGCGGGTGGCGATGGTGTTTGTTACCAACTTCGCCTACGAGATGCATCCCCAGGGCTACCGTTTCCGCGAGCAGAGGAACGTGACGGTGGTCGCCCGACTGCCTAACTGGTTGAAGGCGATTGACGTCTTCGCGGTGACCCCTGAAGGGGTGAAACCGGTTACCTGGCACCTGGAGAAGGGACACGTGCGGCTGACGTGGCGCGTTCTGGAAGGACACGTCGCGCTGGTGGTGGTTGCTTCCGACGGGCAGGCACGCCAGCAAATCGCGCAAGCCTTCAGAGAGGTGCTTTCCGCGCCCGAGTGACCAGCTCGTGCGCCAGACGTAAAGGCTCCGGAATGCGATGCTTACGCACACACCGGCGCACGACCTCTATGGCGGATGGCAGGTCTACGCGGTGTCCTGTTGAGACGTACACCGGTCGCGCGTGAGGCTGGGTACACAGCGCCGCACCGATCAGCTCACCTCTGTCGTGTATCGGGAGCCAGTCGCCCATCGGTGACATGGTTTCCACCTCGCCGCAGAGCAGGCTCTTGGCGCAACCGATGGTGGGAGTGTCTACCAGTAATCCGAAGTGGCACGCCATCCCGAACCGCCGGGGATGCGCCCTGCCGTGTGCATCGCATAGCACTACGTCCGGTTTCGCGTGAAGCTGTTCCCATGCCTCCAGCAGGGGTGGCGACTCGCGAAAAGAAAGCAAGCCGGGCACATACGGAAAGCGAACGGACGTACGCACCACCACCTCGTCCACTATCTCCATATCCTCCAGGCGCAGCACCACAATGCCTGCCCACGCTTCAGAGCCAAATCGCTCAAACGAGACATCCGTTCCTGCCACCAGGTGCAAGCAGTTCGCATTCAGCGGCTCCTCTCTCACCTGCTCGCGCAGGCGAATCTGCAGGTTCACGGCTTCCGCAATGGTCTGCGGGAGAGGAAACGTTCGCTTCTCGCTCAACAGGAATCACCTCCCGGCGATGTCGTTCGCCTGTGTCATCAGCCCACCCGCACACAGCCACAGGCACCACGAGACCGGCGGCAGGAAGATGGAGAAATTGACCACGTTGCCCACCGCACTCTGCAACACTATCGTCCACGCAACCGCCGCGCAAACACGCTGTGCCCCGTCCGGCATCCCCCTTATCACACGCCAGCCGCCGACCAGAATGCTCCCCAGCGCGCAGAGGTACAGCAACAAGCCTACCCATCCCGTTTCCACCAGAATGTAAAGATAGTTGTTGTCCGCGCCGGTGGTGTAGCCTAGCAGGCGGGGACTGTCCTCACTCCATCTGCCAATGCCCAGTGTACCCAGCCCCATACCGAACGGATGCTGCCAGACCTCCCGAATCGCCTTCCTCCAGAAGGTCATGCGCACGCTGACGGTGGAGGCAGGGGCGAAGGGAGCCAGTACATCCTGCGTCCTCTCGCGCCATAACCCTTCCACAGGCAACAGCAAGGCACCCAGCGCGATAACCGCCAGCGCAATCGCCAGACGGCTGCGCGTCCACGCGCCAAGACACACGGTTCCTACCCACAGCATCACCCACGCCACCCGCGCCAGCGAGAACACCGCTCCCAGCGAGGTAAGCAGCACCGCCATCAGCCAGATTATCGCGCCTCGCCCCACCCGCTGAGCCATGCCTATCGCAACAATCGCTCCGAAACTCATCAGCACACCGAACAGGTATGGGTCCATGGTGGAAAAGGAGCGTGTGTGACCTCCCACCATCGTGCCCGATGGCATGCTGGGGCGCGTAGCGCCCACCTCCATGAGCCAGCGGTAAGGGATAAACTGCTGGGCAAGCCCGTAACCGGCATGGAGCGCCGCCAGCACGCCAATGAACACCAGCAACGTCCGTAGCCGCTCGCCCGCAAAAAGCGTTTTGCCGAAAAAGTAGAAAAACAAAGGCATCGCGAGCCAGCGCAAGTCCGCCAGCGCGGCGGAAAGGGAGTAGATGTTGGGGTTAAAGAGATGCACCACGGTCAACAGCGCAAAGGCGATCAGCACCACTTCGGTGACCCCCCAGCGCATGGGACGTTCCCCCTTTCCCCAGCGGTGCACCAGCCACACCAGCATCAGCCAGAACACCGCCCCGTCCTTCCACACTTTGGCGAGAGGGTGTTCTTCGTAGACCACTTTGACCAGCACAGGGTGCAGGCTGGTATAGGCGAGTAGCGTCAGCAAGCCCAGCGCCGGGTGGAAGAGGCAAAGCACCACCCATCCGCCCACCCCAAGCACCGCCAGCGCCACAGGCAGCGACCATGCAAACGCCGCGCCCGCAGTAAGGCACATCAGCAAGCTGCCAAGCACAAACAAGCGCAGGCTAAAGCCTGCGGCTACAGGTGCACGTGATGCAAGTCGCTGTTCCATGCCTCTATCACCACGGCGCCCTTGCCGGCTACGTTCACCACGCGCGTCTCGCCGGGCATCAAGCAGAAGTAGTCATCCTCGCAGAGCAGCCATTGTCCCTCCTGCGGCGTGAACCGCACGAAAAGCGCCACCGCCTCCCCCACGTTACGGATACCTGCCTGTTGATGACGATGCCAGACCCGCAGTGTGGTGCGAGGAGCACGTAGCAGGGGTTGCATGGGCGGCTGCGCAGTGCTGAACAGGTACTCGTTGCAGGAGAGCAACCCGCCGCGCCCATCGTGCAGGCACGCTAATGCCACCCACACGCCTTCCTGCTGGGGCAGGGAGCACTCCACATGCCCCGCGTGCACCGCCCCCTCCGGTGCGACCTCCACTGCGCCCCCCAGACGGGCTATCTCCCTGCCGTCCAGCGCAACCAGGCATACCGACCAGAGCGCGTGGAATGCCTGCGTCGTGGAGTTATGCACCCATATCTCCGTCTGCCATTTCTCGCCCGGCTGCCACGTTAGCCTCTCGTATTGCAAGCTGACATGTATTGGTGCGTAAGCGCGACGTGCCCACCAGTAGGCAGGCTTGGGTTGTGCCATGTAGTCCACCACGTTGGTACATGCGGTGTTCGGGAAAGGCTCGTTGAACTGCCAGGGAGAGACGCCGCTGCATCGCCACTTGCGCCGACGGTTAGCCTCTATCGCGTAGCGCAGACCCTCTGCTTGCATCCACTGGCTCGCGCGGATGAAGGTCTCCAAATCCTCGATGCGCCCGAACAGTGCCTCCAGCTTCTCGCGGTGAATCCACCAGCTGCCGTGATGCAGCCATGCTCTGTTCGTTGCATCAGGTGGGAAGCGATACTCCGGCGAGATAAACCGCTCGAAAATCTGCGGGTTCGCCGCCCCCTCCACGCCAAATTCCGAGTGGTACAGCGGGTCAATGGTGTTGTAGAAACGGTAGTGCTCCTGTGCGCCCAGATACACCCAGGGACCATGCACATCATGCATCTTACCAGTGCCTGCCAGCTCCATCGACGCGCCTTCTACCGGTCCCGAGGCGGAGGTGGGCAGCCAGATTCGGTCGGGGTCGAGCTCCTGCACCAGCGATTTCAGCTTTGCCAGCGCGGGATGGGCATCGGTTAGCGGCACCCAGTGGTCGTCCATCAGCTCGTTGCCGCCGCACCATATCACCAGCGAGGGATGGTTGCGCCGCAGGGGTATCATCTGCCGAGCTTGCGCCTCAATGTACTGCAGGTACTCCGCATCCTCCGGCGGAGCGTTCTGGATGCCAGACGACGAGTGAGGGAACTCTTGCCATACCATGATGCCGAGGCGGTCACACAGGTTGTAGAACTGCTCGCGCTCCAGCAGCCCCCCACCCCACACGCGCAACAGGTTGCAGTGGGCGTGCTTCGCCAGTGTCAATAGACGTTCGTAGCGCTCCGGGCGCACGCGACCGGTCATCTGCTCCTGCGGAGTCCAGTTCCAGCCCTTCACAAATACGCGCCGTCCGTTCACCTCCAGCGTATACGGCAGAGCGTCGGGCGGCGCACCCTCGTTGGGAAGGGCGCGAACCGTGCGGATACCGAAGGTCACCTCGCGCTCGTCGGAACACCGGTCGCCCCGCACTAGATACAGGTGCAGGCGGTATAGCGGTTGCTCGCCCATTCCGTTGGGGTACCACAGGCGCGGCTGTGGTATCTCCAGCGTCACTACCTGCTCAGAGGGGGCAGTATCGCCCGGCTGTACGGGTGCCTCCCCCTGCACAACGAGACTGCCATCGGCACCTTCCACACGCCATTGCAGGTTCCATCCGTCGGGTGTGGACGGCACGCTCCGCAGGCGCGTATACACCTCTACCTGCGCCACATCCCCCTGCAGGCGCGGGCGCACCCACACATCTTCACTCCATGCCCCCTCTGTTGCCCACAGGGTCACACTCTGCCAGATGCCCAGTGGAACCAGCCGTGTGCACCAGTCCCAGTCGTACGCGAAGCGCGATTTCCATACCCGCGCTCTGCTCGTCCAGCCAATTTGTCCCTGTACCACGTCCACCGGCGGTTTATGCTCCACCAGCACCGTCAGGCAGTTCGGCTTCCCAAAGCGCAGGGTGTCCGACACCTCGAACTCGACGGGCGTAAACATGCCCTCGTGCCTGCCCAGCAACCGCTCGTTCAAATACACTTCGCAAGCGTAATCTACCCCGTCAAAGCGCAGGCGCACGTGTTTGCTGCGCCATTCATCGGGCACGGTAAAGTGCTTACGGTATACCCAGTCCCGCTCGGAGAGCCATTCACAGGCAAGGCTATTCAGGTCTGTGTAGGGATGGGGTATCAGCCGGGCGTCCAGTGCGTCGGCGATGACGTCGCCGGGCACACAGGCGCGAATCCAGTCGCCCCAGGGTGGACAACCTGCCGGCGACCATTCCTCTTTCCACGCCTGCCTCCACCAGAACTCGTGAGGCAGCAGGGGTGTCAGTAGCCAGTCGTTACCGTCCAGCAGAAGGCGCATCGTCGTTCCCTCGCTTGTTATCACCAACCTACCGCGAACCATTTCGCGAACCGCCCGCGCCTTACCTGCGTCATCAAACAGGGAGTATTCGCGGGCATTTTGACAGCCTGTGACAGCGGTGGTATACTGGTATCTGCAGGAGGAAGGTGTTGCCTTATGCCCTTGTGTGAGCCTGTGCCCGGTGTGTTGAAGGAGAAGGTCGGAGAAGAGCAGATACGGCTGAGCGCATATACAGACATCGGCGCAGATGGATTATTCGGTATCCGCTGGCTTATTGTCACGGATGAGTGCGTACAGGTCTACTCTCCCCCGCCCGGCTGGGTGCCTCCGGTGCTGGGTAACGGCTTAAACACCACCATCGAACCGCCTGACGTGCAATGCGACATCGATCTGCCTCTGAGTTGCATCTCCGATTCCACCACCGAAAGCCTGGTGGGTTGCGGTTCGTTGATGGTTACCCGGGATGGCAAGCCGCTGGAGCTGCTGCGCTATTCCAACGCGCGCGCAGGCATTTTCGCCGAGGTCGCCCGCTACCTGTCGGCAGTGGCGAAGCAGGAGCCTCCCCCCGAACCGGTGGAACAAAAGCCCACGCACTGTCCCGTCTGTGGGTTCCGCCTACCGGGCGATACGCAGGTCTGCCCACGCTGTTCCCGCAAAGGGCGGGTGGTCTGGCGATTACTGGGGTTCGCCAAACCCTACAAGTGGCAAATCGTGCTATCGGGATTTCTGATGCTGACGGGCACTGCACTGGAGCTGGCTCCTCCCTATCTGACCAAGATTCTGGTGGACTCGGTGCTGGTACCGCGTCGGAACCTGCACCTGCTGGTAGTGATCCTGACGGTGCTGGCGTTGACGCGCTTGGCAGGCGTGGGGCTATCGGTGTGGCGCGGAAGGCTATCTGCCTGGTTGGGCGCACGGCTGGTGTTCGAGGTGCGAGCAAAGCTGTTCCAGCACCTGCAATGGCTTTCCCTCTCTTTCTACGACAAGCGTCATACCGGTGCGATTATGTCACGCATCACCCAGGACACCGGCGCGCTGTACGACTTTCTAGTTGACGGGGTGAGCTCGCTCATTGTCAACGTGCTGTTGCTCATCGGCATTACGGCGGTGCTCTTCTGGATGAACTGGAAGCTGGCGGCGCTCATCCTGTTGCCCACGCCAGTGGTGGTGCTGGTGACGATGTGGTTTTGGAAGACGGTGCGCCGCGTGTTTCACCAGTTCTGGCATCGGTGGTCTCGCCTTTCCGCCACCCTGAACAGCACTCTGTCCGGCATTCGCGTGGTCAAAGCGTTCGCCAAAGAGGGTGACGAGATAGAGCGATTCCAGCGGCGCAACCGTGACCTGATGACCTCGGGGATGCAGGCGGAGATGATGTGGGCGACCTTCTTCCCCCTGCTCAACCTGCTCACCAACATCGGCTTTTTCCTGGTGTGGGCTATTGGCGGCTACGGCGTGGTGAGAGGCGAGGTACAGCTGGGCACGCTGGTGGCGTTCCTCGGCTATCTGGGCATGTTCTACGGTCCCCTGCAGATTCTCACCCGCGTGAGCCAGTGGCTCACGCGCACCTTCACCGCGGCGGAGCGCGTGTTCGAGATTCTGGACACCGAGCCTGACGTGAAGGATGCTGAGGACGCGGTGCCGTTGCCCGAGGTGCGCGGCGAGGTGGAGTTCTGCAACGTCACTTTTGGCTACGATAAGCACAAACCCGTGCTGAAAAACATCAACCTCAAGATTGAGGCGGGCGAGATGGTAGGGTTAGTCGGGCATAGCGGGGCGGGCAAGTCCACCACCATCAACCTGCTGTTGCGCTTCTACGACCCTGACGAAGGGCAGATACTGATAGATGGCGTGGACGTGCGCAAGATCCGGATGGAAGACCTACGCCGGCATGTGGGCGTGGTGCTTCAGGAGCCGTTCCTGTTCCCGGGCACCATTCGGGAGAATATCGCCTACGCCAAGCCAGATGCCACGCGGGAGGAGATTATCGCCGCCGCGAAGGCAGCAAACGCCCATGACTTCATCCTTCGCTTCCCCGATGGTTACGATACGCAGGTCGGCGAGCGCGGGCAGCGGTTATCGGGTGGCGAAAGGCAGCGCATCTCTATCGCCCGCGCCATCCTACACAACCCGCGTATTCTTATCCTAGATGAAGCTACCTCGCAGGTAGACACCGAGACCGAGCGTCAGATTCAGGAAGCCATCGCCCGGCTGGTGCAGAACCGCACGACGGTGGCCATTGCACACCGCCTATCCACCCTACGCAACGCGCACCGGCTGGTGGTGCTGGAGCAAGGGCAGATGGTAGAGGTGGGCACGCACGATGAGCTGATGGCAAAAGAAGGCGTGTACCACCGTCTCGTCACCCTGCAGAGTGAGATTAACAAGATCCGCGCGGTGTAAGGGGAGGCTTTGCTCTTCTCGCCATCGCAGGCATGCTGGAGCGTGCCAAGAGCTGCGTTTTCTACAAACCTCATGCCCGGAAGCTAATCCCAGCGCAAGCGAAATGAAGCATCGCCAAGCAATTCTCAACCTTCTGCTCCCAGCGAACCAACAAGCGCCGGAAGCGGAGCCTTGGTTATCGCCCCGTCCAT
>CALJAP010000094.1 GCA_938027655.1 uncultured bacterium
TGCAGTGATCGACTGGCTTCCTTCTTTCAATGCACTGATGAATCTGGCAAGCTTTATCCTGTTACTGACCGGCAGGGTTTACATCGGACGGGGCATGATTACCCGGCACCGCACAAGCATGGTAAGCGCATTGCTGGCTTCTGTGCTTTTTCTGGCGGGCTACCTGACTTACCACGCCAGCGCGGGAACAACCCGCTTTGCTGCACCGCCCACACTGCGAGCTTTTTACCTCACCATCTTGTTCGCCCATACGGCGATTGCCGCGGTCATTGTGCCCCTGGTGCTGATGACCCTGTGGCGAGCGATACATGCACAGTTCGAGAGGCACCGAGCCATCGCGCGATGGACGTTGCCGCTGTGGTTGTTCGTCTCGGCATCAGGCGTGTTGATTTACTTGCTGTTGTACGTGCTTTTTCCGCAGTATGCGCAGAGAAGCTAAATGCTTAGCTTGTGAAAACAGGCGCAATTTTTCTGAAAAAGGTTGTTTTCTCTTGAAAAACAGGGTATGACCGGGTATAATTAGCGTCGAAAACCGAATAGTGGACGGGACGTAACTATCTATTTAGCGTCATTCAGCGCATGAATAGAGAACGGTCGCCGACACGTTGTGACAAAAAGCACGAAAGAACGAGGGAGGGCAGTCCATGCCACAGGTCTTTCATCGTAGTAGCAACACACTGGCAAGGCTGAGCATCGTTACCGGCGCTGCGCTGCTGGTATCTACCGTGCTCATTGGCTCTAATCTGAGCAGATCACCATATGTGACACAGGTTGGTGCGCCGGTGGACCAGCCGGTTCCCTTCAGCCACAAACACCATGTGAAGGAGCTGGGCATCGATTGTCGCTACTGCCACAGTACGGTGGAAAACTCGGCGGTAGCCAGCGTGCCTCCTACGCACACCTGCATGAGCTGCCACTCTCAGGTGTGGACGAATAGCCCTCTGCTCGAACCGATAAGGCAGAGCTACCTCAACGGCACGCCGGTGCAGTGGAACAAGGTCTACGACCTGCCTGACTTCGTTTACTTCAACCACAGTATTCACGTGCAGAAGGGCATCGGCTGTAATACCTGCCATGGTCCTATCCATGAAATGAACATCACTTACAAGGCGCAACCGTTAAGCATGAGCTGGTGTCTGGACTGCCACCGGCAACCTGAAAAATACATCCGACCGCGTGAAGAGGTATTTAACGTAAACTACCAGCCGCCCGCAAACCAGCTAGAACTGGGCGCAAAGCTGGTTAAGCAATACAACATCCAGAAAGGGCAGCTCACAGACTGCTCGATATGCCACCGTTAACTGCAGGGTCAGGGGGAACATGGACAACAAACAACGTCAACCTCTCAATCTGGAAGAGATACGAAATCGCCTTGCGCAGGCAAGAGGGCAACAGTACTGGCGCAGTTTAGAGGAAATCGCCGAGAGCGAAGAGTTCCAGCACATACTGGAGAAGGAGTTTCCGCGCCAGTCCTCGCCGTTGGGAGCGTTCCTGCACCGCCGACAGTTCCTGAAGCTGATGGGCGCGTCGCTTGCGCTGGCAGGTCTGACCTCTTGTCGTCCGCTATCCATGCGCAAGATTGTGCCGCAGGTGCAGCAGCCCGAAGAGGTGGTGCCAGGCAAGCCGCTCTACTTCGCCTCCGCCTTCTCTCTTGGGGGGTATGCGCGAGGCGTGCTGGTGGAAAGCCATGAAGGTCGCCCCACTAAAATCGAGGGCAACGCGAAACACCCTGCCAGCCCGGGTCCGAGCGGAGTGGTCAACCCGCAAGCTCCGGCGCAGTTGAATCCGGACGGTACGCCCAAACACATCGGCGCGAGCGATGCGTTTACACAGGCTTCCATCCTGACCCTCTACGACCCGGACCGCTCGCAAAGCCCGATGTATCAGGCACAGATGAGCGCGTGGACAGATTTCAACAGGGCACTGGCTGCGGAGATGGCAAAGCAAGCCGCTGTGCGAGGAGCCGGGCTGCGCATCCTGACGGAGACCGTCACCTCCCCCACCCTCGCTGCGCTGATTCAGGAGTTGCTGAAGAAGTACCCGCAGGCGAAGTGGCACCAGTACGAACCCCTCCACCACGATAACGCTCTGGATGGCGCAAAAATCGCCTTTGGTACGCCGGTGCACACCATCTACCGCTTCGACCGCGCCGACGTGATACTCTCGCTGGATAGCGATTTCCTGTTCGGTGAACCTGCCGGCGTGCGCCACGCGCACGATTACTCCACACGGCGTCAAGTGCGCCACGACACCACCCAGATGAACCGTCTCTACGTGGTGGAAAGCACCCCAACGGTCACCGGAGCGGCGGCAGACCACCGCCTGCCGTTGCGTCCTTCGCAGATAAGGGCGTTCGCGCTTGCGCTGGCGAAGGCACTGGGCTTGCCCGTTCCTGCACCCCAGCTGCCCGCTGAGCAGCAACGCTGGGTGGATGCGGTCGCCCGCGACCTGCAGGCACATCGCTCTAGCAGCGTAGTGGTCGTCGGGGAAGCACAACCGCCAGAGGTGCACGCCCTGGCGCACGCGATAAACCACGCGCTGGGCAACGTGGGGAAAACGGTTGTCTATACTCAGCCGGTGGAAGCCAATCCGGTCAACCACACCGAATCGCTGCGCGACCTGGTGCAGGATATGGCAGCAGGCAAAGTGGACACGCTGATTATTCTGGGCGGCAACCCCGCTTACAACGCCCCTGCCGATATGGAGTTCGCCCGCCTGCTCCGGGAAATGACCCAGCGCAACGGGTTTACCGTCCACCTGAGCCAGTACGAGGACGAAACCTCTGCCCTGTGCCTGTGGCATATCCCTGAATCGCACTATCTGGAAACATGGGGGGATACTCGCGCCTTCGACGGCACGGTGTCCATCATCCAGCCGTTGATTGAGCCTCTGTATCCCTCACGCTCGGCGATAGAGCTGGTAGACACCCTGCTTGGACGTCAGCGCAACAGCTACGATATCGTGCAGGCTTACTGGAGCAAACAGCTTGGTACAGCGAACTTCCCGAAGATATGGCGCAAGGCATTGCATGACGGAGTGGTTGCGGGCACTGCGCTGCCGGTGCGCGCGGTACAGGTGCGTATGGAAGCGGTGGTATCTGCGGCGCAGAGAGTCGGCTCCCCGGCAGAGGGACTGGAAATCGTCTTCGCGCCGGACCCCACAGTGTGGGATGGGCGTTTTGCCAACAACGGCTGGTTACAGGAGCTGCCTAAACCGCTGAGCCATCTCACCTGGGATAATGCAGCCTTCGTTAGCCCCGCCACTGCACAGAAGATGGGCTTGCAGGTGGACACCGGCGGGCTGGCAAACATGGTGGATGTGGTGGAACTGCGCTACCGTGGCGAGAAGCTGCGTGTGCCTGTGTGGATTATGCCCGGTCAGCCCGATGACTGCGTGACCCTTTTTCTGGGCTACGGACGCACACGCGCAGGTAAGGTGGGTACAGGCATCGGCTACAACGCCTACAGGCTGCGTTTTTCAGATGCCTTGTGGACGGCATCTGGTGCATCACTGGTCAAAACAGGCGAGCGGTACGCGCTGGCAAGTACGCAGCAGCACCACAGTATGCAGGGACGTGACCTGGTGCATACGGGCACGCTGGACGAATTTCGTAGAGACCCCAAACATCTGGTGAAAGCAGCTGCCCACGAGGAGCCGCTTCCCTCGATGTATCCTGAACACAAATGGGAAGGCTATGCCTGGGCGATGGTGATAGATACCAGTCTGTGTATCGGCTGTAATGCGTGCGTGACCGCATGTCAGGCAGAGAACAACATCCCTATTGTGGGCAAAGAGCAGGTGGCGCGTGGGCGCGAGATGCACTGGATACGCATCGACCGTTACTACGAGGGCGGTCTGGATAATCCTTCCACCCACTTACTGCCCGTGCCGTGTATGCAGTGCGAAAACGCGCCCTGCGAGCCTGTCTGTCCGGTAGGCGCAACCAATCACAGCGAAGAGGGCTTGAACCAGATGGTTTACAACCGCTGTGTGGGCACGCGCTACTGTTCCAACAACTGCCCATACAAGGTGCGCCGGTTCAATTTCTTGAAGTACAACGACCCGAAAGAGCCGGTGCTGCAGCTGTTGAACAATCCCGACGTGACCGTTCGCGGGCGAGGCGTCATGGAGAAATGCACCTACTGTGTGCAGCGCATCAACGCTGCGCGCATCGAAGCGAAGAAGCTGGGGCGTGAGATACAGGACGGCGAGGTGGTCACCGCGTGCCAGGCGGCGTGCCCCACTCACGCTATCGTCTTCGGCAACATGAACGACGGACAAAGCCTTGTGGCACGGTTCAAACAGCAACCGCACCATTACGGTCTGCTGGAGGAGCTGAACACCCGACCGCGCACCACCTACCTGGCCAAGGTGCGCAATCCCAATCCTGAGCTGGAAGGGGCATAGCGTATGCAACAGCAAATCGTGCGAACCGAACCTGCGGAGAGATTGATCGAGGGCGGGCACAGCTACGAGAGCATCACCCACAAAATCGGCTCGGTGGTGCTCAGCTACAAGCACCCGAAAGCGTGGTACGTTGTCACCGCTATTGCGGCGGCGGGCGTCTTTATGCTCATCACCTCTATTGCGTGGCTGCTGCTGCGCGGTGTAGGCATCTGGGGCATCAATCAGCCCGTCGGCTGGGGGTTTGCCATCATCAACTTCGTGTGGTGGATCGGTATCGGTCATGCCGGCACGCTTATTTCGGCGATTCTGCTGCTACTGCGCCAGCAGTGGCGCACTTCCATTAACCGCTTTGCGGAGGCGATGACCATCTTCGCGGTGATGTGCGCCGGTATGTTCCCCCTGCTACATGTCGGGCGTCCATGGGTCGCTTACTGGCTCCTGCCGATACCCAACTGGACGGGCGCATGGCCGCAGTTCCGCAGTCCGCTTATCTGGGACGTGTTCGCAGTGACGACCTACTTCACAGTGTCGCTGCTGTTCTGGTTTACAGGGTTGATTCCCGACTTCGCCACCTTGCGCGACCGCGCGAAAAAGCGCATTTCACAGGTCATCTTTGGCGTTCTGGCGATGGGCTGGCGCAACTCCGCTAAGCACTGGCACCGCTACGATGCCGCCTATCTGTTGCTGGCAGGGTTATCTACCCCACTGGTGGTATCGGTGCACAGCATCGTCAGCCTCGACTTCGCGGTGTCGCTGATACCCGGCTGGCACACCACCATCTTCCCCCCCTACTTTGTGGCGGGAGCCATCTATTCGGGCTTCGCGATGGTGTTGACGCTGGTGATTCCTATTCGCGCATGGTATAAAATGCAGGATTTCCTGACCATGAAGCACCTGGACTGGATGGCGAAGATTATGCTTGCCACCGGGCTGATTGTGTTCTACGGCTATATCATGGAGATGTTCACCGCCTTCTACAGTGCGAACCAATACGAACAGTATCTGGTTGCAAACCGATTCTTCGGTCCGTATGCGCCTTACTTCTGGGCGTTGCTGATATGTAACGGTCTTATTCCGCAGGTGCTGTGGTCGCCGAAGGTGCGCCAGAACGTGGCGCTGCTGTTCATCATCGCGCTGATAGTGAATATCGGGATGTGGCTGGAGCGGTTCGTCATCGTGGTCACCAGCCTGCACCGCGACTTCCTGCCAACCTCCTGGGGCATGTACTACCCGACGGTGTGGGACTGGGGATTGTATCTGGGAACCATCGGTTTCTTCACCTTCATGATGTTCCTGTTCGTGCGCTTCGTGCCGATGATTTCTATCTTCGAAATGCGCGACCTGCTGCACCAGACCGACCGACATCATCCCGCAGCGGCTACTACTGCCGCAGCAACGCCGGTAGCCCATACGGAGGTGACACCATGAGCGTGCCCTTGCATGGCATCATCGCCGAATACGAAAGTGCGGAGGAGCTGCTGCACGCGGCGAAGCGCGCCCGGCAAGCTGGTTATACCCGAATGGACGCCTATTCCCCCTTCCCGATACACGGTCTCTCCGAAGCCATCGGCTTCGAAGAGCATAAAGTGCCCTGGGTGGTGTTCATTTCAGGAGTTATCGGGGCTATCGCCGGTTTTTCGCTGCAATACTACGTGTCGGTGATAGATTATCCGCTGAACGTCGGAGGACGCCCCTTCCTGAGCTGGCCGTCTTTTATCCCGGTGACCTTTGAGACCACCGTTCTGTTCGCGGCGTTCGGGGCGTTCATCGGGATGCTGGCACTGAACGGGTTGCCCCAGCCCTATCATCCGGTCTTCAACGCGCCGCGCTTCGAGCGAGCATCGCAGGACAGGTTCTTCTTGTGCATTGAAGCCGGTGACCCCCTGTTTGACCGGGTGAAAACCAAACAGTTTCTGGAGAACACCGGCGCGAGGCTGGTGTCGGAGGTGGAGGAGTAAATCGATGAGCCATTCATCCCGTTCCCTGCGCCGATTGGCAGTGCTCACTACCGCAACGCTTGCGCTTGCCATACTGGCAGGATGTCACACTGATATGTGGCACCAGCCTAAGTTCAAAGCGCAGTCGGCGAACCCTTTCTTCCCGGACGGTAAGACCGACCGACCGCTTGTGGCAAACACCGTACCGGTAGGCTACCTGCGCGACAACGAGGCGTATTACACCGGCAAGGTGGCGAACAAGCCAGTGGCGCAGATGCCCATGCCTGTCACCCGAGAGCTGCTGCAGCGTGGGCAGGAGCGCTACAACGTGTTTTGCGAACCCTGTCACGGCAAGGTGGGCGATGGGCAGGGGATGATTGCGCAACGTGGACTGGCTCTGCGTCGCCCCCCGGCTACCTTCCATACCGACCGCCTGCGCGGGATGCCGGTGGGATACTTCTACGACGTAATTACCAACGGCTTCGGGGTGATGTACAGCTATGCCTCGCGCATCCCGCCGGAGGACCGCTGGGCTATCGCCGCCTACGTGCGCGTGCTGCAGCTGAGCCAGTACGCCCAAACCAGTGAGCTGACACCGGACGACCTGCGCAAACTGCAGGAGAGCATGAACGCCACAACCAGCACGGAGAGCAAACCATGAACCCGGTAGAGGAGACCTATCAGCGATTCGCACGCCTGCGCCAGACCGCCCTGACGGTAGGCATCATCGCCCTGCTTATCAGCGCGGCAGGGTTCGCTACTGCGGGCAAAACGCAGTTCTTCCAGTCCTATCTTTACGCATACATGGTGTGGATGTGCCTGACGCTGGGACTGTTTGGACTCACTCTGTTACACCACACCGTGCGGGGAAGCTGGGGACTGCCGATACTGCGCTTCTTGGAGGCGGGCGCAGCCGCTTTGCCGCTGATGCTGGTGCTGTTCCTGCCTGTTCTGGCGGGGATGCAGGAGCTCTATCCCTGGGCACGCCCTGATGTGGTGCAAGCCAGCGAACACCTGCAGCATAAAACCGGCTACCTGAACTTGCCCTTCTTTGTGGTGCGGGCGGCGATATACTTCGCCATATGGATTGGTCTGGCCCGGGTACTGCGCAAATGGTCGTTACAACAGGATACGACCGAAGACCCTTCGCTGGCTCAGAAGCGCATGAACCTCAGCGCACCGGGACTAGTCCTGTTTGTGCTCACCGTGACCTTCGCCATGATAGACTGGGTGATGTCGCTGGAACCGCTCTGGCAGTCCAGCATCTACGGCGCGTGGTTCATCGTCGGACAGGGATTGAGCGCATTCGCCTTTTCCACCACTGTGCTGTTGATTGCTGCTCGTCATAAACCGTTCGCCGATGTGGTAAACCCGAAGCTGACGCGCGACCTGGGCAACCTCACTTTCGCCTTTGTCATCCTGTGGGCGTATACGTCCTTCTCGCAGTTCCTGATTATGTGGTCGGCGAACCTGCCGGAAGAGATTGTGTACTACGTGAAGCGCAATCAGGGGGGCTGGCAGTATTTAAGCGCGGCGTTAACGGTGTTGCAGTTCTTCCTGCCGTTTCTGCTGCTGTTATCCAGCAGGGTCAAACGATACACCGGTTTACTGCTGAAAGTGATGGTTTTTATTCTTGTGATGCGGGTGGTGGACCTCTTCTGGACTATCCAGCCTGCTTTTGGTCACGCCACTCTGCGTGTGCACTGGCTGGACATCACCTTGCTGGCGGGCATCGGTGGGCTGTGGCTGGCGTGGTTTGCCCAGCAGGTACATTCCGCGCCGTTGCTCCCTCGCCATGATTCACGTCTACAGGAGGCCTGGCTGTATGAGCGCAGCGCATCAACCGTTGCCTAAGAAGAACGGACACGGAGGCGGTTACGAGAAGCAGGATGTCGGGTTCCGCTTCGCGATGGTGTTCATCTCGGCGCTACTGCTGGCTGTGGTGGTGGTGCTGGTGTTTTTGGTATGGTTCTACCGCGTTATTGTGCCGCCAAGACAACCGTCCACGCCAACACCCGCAGCCCAGCAGCGCCCCCTGCCCCCTGCTCCGGTGTTGCAGGTGAACCCCGCGGTGGATATGCAGAAGTTCCGCCAGCGTGAGGAGCAGAAAGCTTCCTCGTATGGCTGGGTAGATGAAAAGGGGGGCATCGCGCATGTGCCCATACAGCGGGCGATGGAGATAGTAGTGCAACGCGGCTTGCCCCAGTGGCAGCCGCCAAAGGCAACGCAGGAGAAGAGACAATGAAAACAGGCATCACCATCGCTCTGTTAACCATATCGCTGCTCGCGCCTGCTGGAGCACAGTTCTGGCAGCAGCCCGAGCGCGAAAAGAGCACCAACGTCAACCTGACCCGCGACATCAGCATCGAGCAGAAGCTGAACGAGCAGGTTCCACTGAACCTGACCTTCCGCGACGAAAGCGGACGCACGGTGCAGCTGCGAGACTACTTCGGCAAGAAACCCGTTCTGCTCACGCTGGTGTATTATGAATGCCCGTCACTGTGTGGACTGGTGCTGCAGGGTCTGCTGAAGAGCCTGCGGGTGTTGAAGTATACACCGGGCGACCAGTTCGACATCGTGACGGTGAGCATCAGCCCGAAGGAGACACCCGCGCTCGCCGCCGCGAAGAAGCAGAACTTTCTGAAGGAGTACGGTCGGCTGGACGCGGCAAAGGGATGGCACTTCCTCACCGGTGAGGAACCCCAGATTCGCCAGCTGGCGGATGCGGTCGGCTTTCGGTATGTGTATGACCCGAAGTCAGGGCAGTATGCGCACGCCGCGGGCGTGATGCTGTTGACCCCCACCGGCAAGGTCTCGCGTTACTTCTACGGCATCGAGTACTCACCCCGTGACCTGCGCATGGGCATTATCGACGCCTCGCAGGGCAAGGTGGGTTCACCGGTGGAAAAGATTATCCTCTTCTGTTATCAATACGACCCCACCACCGGTAAATATAGCCTGGCTATTATTCGCATTGTGCAGATTGCCAGCGTGTTCACTGTGCTGGTATTGGGGAGCTTCATGGCAACCCAGATTTACCGGGAGAAGCGTGCGCGTTTACTGCACAAGCAGGAGGAGGTCGCCAGAGGATGAAGGGGGTAGCATTGCTTCCTGACACCGCCAGCACCTTTGCCCAGCAGGTGGACCTGCTTTTCTGGTTCCTGACGGCGGTGACGGTGTTCTTTACATTGCTCATTGCGGCACTGGTGCTGTACTTTGCCTACCGATACCGACGTGGCTCTACCGCCAGTCGTGCAGGCGCAAAGGAGACCGACCTTCGGCTGGAAATCGGCTGGTCGATGATACCGCTTACCATCGGGCTGATAGTGTTCGTGTGGGCGGCGAAACTGTACGCCGATGCCTACGGACCTCCGCCCGATAACGCGCTGGAGATATTCGTCATCGGCAAGCAGTGGATGTGGCATTTGCAGCACCCCAATGGTATTCGCGAGAACAACGAGCTACACATCCCGGCGGGCAGACCGGTGAAGCTGACAATGATTTCACAGGACGTGATTCACAGCTTCTTCGTACCTGCGTTCCGTATCAAGCGTGATGTGCTGCCTGGCAAGTATAACACCGTGTGGTTCACGCCTACCAAGCCCGGTAAATACCATCTATTCTGCGCGGAGTACTGTGGCACACAGCATTCGCGCATGATCGGGTGGGTGTATGTGATGGAACCGGCAGAATACGAGAAGTGGCTTGCCAGCGGCGGTGAAGCTCGCCCAGGCGCATTAGCCAGTGGAGCAGGCACGATGGCAGGAGTGCCGACCGCATCCCTTGTGCAGGCAGGGGAGCAACTGTACAAACAGCTGCGCTGCAACGCCTGTCATGGCGCCGCGGACGGACAGCGCGGCCCCTCTCACTACGGACTGTTCGGCAAGAAGGTGAAACTGCGTGACGGCACTGTGGTGGTGGCGGATGAGGCTTACATTCGCGAGTCCATCCTGCGCCCGCTGGCAAAGGTGGTGGATGGGTACGAGCCTATCATGCCCTCCTATGAAGGGTTGCTCGACGAAGAGCGCACACTGCAGCTCGTTGCTTATATCAAGTCGCTGAAGAAACCGTTGCAGACTGCGGAGGTGAAACCATGAGCGTGGCTGTTGCCAAGCCCGGCGAGGTGAAGCACAACTATCTAAACGCCGGAGATACCGTATTATCATGGCTGTTGACCACAGACCACAAGCGCATCGCGGTGCTGTATCTCGTATCGGTCACCCTGTTCTTTGCGGTGGGCGGACTGCTGGCACTGCTCATCCGTCTGGAGCTGCTCACCCCGCAGGGCGACCTGATGACCTCTGAGAACTACAACCGCGTGTTCACCATGCACGGTGTGGTGATGATATTCCTGTTCCTGATTCCCGCCATTCCCGCTGTGCTGGGCAACTTTTTAGTGCCTCTGATGGTGGGCGCACGCGACCTCGCCTTCCCTCGCCTGAATCTGGCGAGCTGGTATGTGTATATGGCGGGCGGGTTGATCGCCACCTGGGCGATGGTGAACGGCGGCGTGGACACCGGCTGGACGTTCTACCCGCCGTACAGCAGTTCGTACAGCACCTCGCAGGTCACGCTGACCATTATCGGAGCGTTTCTTATCGGTTTTTCGTCTATCTTCACTGGCATCAACTTCATAGTCACTATCCACAAGATGCGTGCGCCGGGCTTGACGTGGTTTCGCCTGCCGCTGTTCATCTGGGCGCACTACGCAACCAGCGTCATCATCGTGCTGGGCACACCGGTGGTCGCCATCACCCTGCTCCTTGTCGCCGTGGAGCGCGTGTTCCGATTGGGTATCTTTGACCCCGCGTTGGGAGGCGACCCCATCCTGTTCCAGCACCTGTTCTGGTTCTACTCGCACCCGGCGGTATACATCATGATTCTGCCTGCGATGGGCGTCATCAGCGAGGTGGTAGCGTGCTTCTCGCGCAAGCGGGTGTTCGGCTACCACTTCGTGGCGTTCTCCAGCGTGGCAATTGCGGTCATCGGCTTTCTGGTGTGGGGACACCATATGTTTACCACCGGACAGTCGGTGTATGCGGGTATGGTGTTCTCCCTGCTCAGCTTTCTGGTAGCGGTACCCTCGGCGGTGAAGGTATTCAACTGGACCGCCACCATGTACAAGGGTCACATCGAGTTCCGCGCCCCGATGCTGTACGTGATGGGCTTCTTGGGGCTGTTCGTCATCGGTGGGCTGACGGGGCTATTCCTTGCCTCGCTGGCAACTGATATCCATTTGCAGGATACCTACTTCGTGGTGGCACACTTCCACTACATCATGGTGGGTGGAACCATCTTCGGGTATCTGGCAGGGCTACACTTCTGGTGGCCCAAGATGACCGGGCGCATGTACCCTGAGGGCATCGCCAAGCTCGCCGCGCTGATTATCTTCGCGGGTTTCAACCTTACCTTCCTGCCCCAGTTCGTGCTGGGCTATTTGGGAATGCCACGACGCTACCACTGGTATCCCGAGGAGTGGCAAATGTTGCACGTGATGTCCTCCGCAGGAGCGGCGCTGCTGGGAATAGGCTACATCCTGCCCATCTTCTACCTGCTGTGGTCGTTGCGTAACGGCGCGATAGCCGGACCGAACCCGTGGGGCGCTACCGGGCTGGAGTGGAAGACCGACTCGCCGCCCATCACCCATAACTTCGAGGAGACGCCTATCGTCACCGAAGAGCCTTACGCCTACGAGAACCATCATCACCAAGAGGAGGTCGCCAGTGGTACAGGAGCAAGCGCAGCAGAAGGTTAGCATCCAGTTCGAGGATATTGCCCAGCAGAACGAATCCTACATCGTGGGGATGTGGACGTTTCTGGTCACCGAGATTATGTTCTTCGGCGGACTGTTTGCCACCTATCTGGTCTATCGCGTGGCGAATCAGCAGACTTTCTGGGAAGCACACCGTCATCTGAGCATCCCGCTGGGTTTCTTCAATACCTGTGTCTTGCTGACCAGCAGTCTCACGATGGCGCTGACGGTACATTACTCCCAGCGAGGGCTGCGCAAACAGCAGCTGCTGTGGCTACTGGTGACCATAGCGCTGGCATGCACGTTCCTAGTGGTGAAGGGTTTTGAGTACCACCATAAGTTCGTAGAGGGGCTGATACCGGGCGCGAACTTCCGTTTCGAGCCGGCGGAGCACATGCGTGTAGCGCAGCTGTTCTTCAGCCTGTACTTCGCCATGACAGGACTGCATGCGCTGCACGTAGTGATCGGCGTGCTGGTCATGACGATACTGACGGTGCTCATCGCCATCAAACACCCCAGCGTACAGGACTTCATTCCGATAGAGCTGACGGGGCTGTACTGGCACTTCGTGGACATCGTGTGGATATTCCTGTTCCCGCTACTGTACCTGATACCGAGGTGACGACATGACAAACGGACACGACACGCACTCGCATATCGTACCGGTTAAGGTCTACCTGCTGGTGTACGTTACTCTGCTGGTGCTGCTGGTAGCAACGGTCGGCGCGGCATACTTGCCCGGTCACCACACCCTGCTGAACAACGTCATTGCGCTGACCATCGCGGTGGTGAAGGCGGTGCTGGTGATGCTCTACTTTATGCACGTACGCTACAGCACTCGCCTGACGTGGCTATGGGCGTCAGCGGGGTTCTTCTGGCTGGTGATTATGTTCATTCTTACGCTGGGTGACTACTTTACCCGCCACTGGGTGCCTGTGCTGGGGTGGGAGTAACAGCTTGACAGGCGCGCGGGCAGTGTGTTATTCTGCTACTGGTTGAAATACTATCACCTTTGGAGAAAGGATGAGTCCTATGCGAAAGGTTTTGCTTGCTCTGTTGCTCGTCGCGCTGGCGGTATCCGCACACGCTCAATGGCGCGTGCGAGCCATCCGCATCCCGCAAAAGTTCGTTACCACCCGTCCGGCGAAGCAGACAGGCACGCTGCCGCCGTTGAGCGTGCAGGGATTGGCTCCCCAGCAAACTGCGCTCATCTACGACAACTATCCAAACGATGACTCCGCCCCTCACCTGTTCTACTACGACCCCGCCGGCAATGGCGAAAAGGCAGGGGAAAGCTGGTGGGTAGACTACGATAACGTGGGTGCGGGCGGTGAAGTGCGCAGTTTCGAGTTCACCGCCGAGGTGACGGGGAACAACGCGCCGATACGCGTCTACTTTTTCCGGAACGTCACGCCCGCGCAACCGCCCAGCCTGAGCAACTTGATACCGCTGAAGAATAGCGCAGGCTCTGCGGTGTTCGACGTCACCGCACAGAACGCAGGCTACTACACCTTCACCGTCACCCTGCCCAGTGCACTGTACTTTGACGTCAGCGGTGACATCGGCTGGAGCGTGGTCAAGCCGAGCAATATGGGGCTGTACTTCGTGACATGGGATTTCAACGCCCCTATCGGTCGGCGCGACGCTTATCTGTCCGTCGACGGCGGTAACAGCTGGCAGCTGACCGAGTTCTTCGGGCATCCGGTGGCAAACTTCACCATGCGTCTGATGGGTATTCCGGCGGTCAACAATGCTACCCTGTTCGGTAACGCGGGGCTGGAAGACTTCGGGTTCGCCGTGCAACCTCCCAAGGATACCTCCGAGCCGGAGAACGACGCCTTCCTGCCCACGCTGGAGGTGGAACTGCGCCGGCCGGGCACGCTGGACGTGGTGCAGACCTTCCACACGACGCCATATGCCACCGAACAACCCGACGGAAGCCATGCCTATAGCTACCTGTTGCCGGTCGTACCCGAAGGCACGTACGACATCGCCTTCCGCGCCAACCACTGGCTGCGCAAAGTGGTGCCTAATGTGACGGTTACGGGCGTGGCGATGGTAGATGTGAACCTAGTTAACGCCGATATCGACGGCGACAACGAGGTCACCCTCTTTGACTTCGGCGCACTGGTTGCCGCTTTCGGTAGTTTGGCGGGCGACCCGAACTGGAACTTCAACGCCGACCTGGACGGCGACCTCGAGGTCACGCTGTTTGACTTTGGCATTCTGGTGCGCAACTTCGGTCTGCTCGGCGACGAATAACCAGGTTTGCGAAGAACACGGATAAACACGGATAGGACGGATTGGCACAGAGACTATCCGCCTACATCCGTCGCATCCGTGTCCATCGGTGGGCTATTTCCCGAAGAACACGGATACACACGGATGGAACGGATTGGCACGGATACTATCCGCGTACATCCGTCGCATCCGTGTTTATCGGTGTGCCATTTCCCGAAGAACACGGATACGCACCGATAGGACGGATTGGCACGAATCCTGACTACGGTACGACCGCATAGACCAGCGGCTGAAAACGCGGCGCGCCTGCGCCAACCACGAAACAGTCTTTGAGCTCGTCCGCTATCTGCCGGGCTATCTGCTCGTTCTGCGCGTGCACCTCAGCGAGAGGCAGGGAGGGTTCCACATGGTCGCCCACATGACGCAACACACGAATGCCTACCGCATGGTCTATTGTATCCTCTTTACGACTGCGCCCCGCGCCCAGCCGAACCGCCAGTAGTCCCACCCGACGTGCGTCGATAGCGTGGATGTAGCCAACTTCTGACACGGATACCGGCAGCTTCACCGGCGCCTGCGGCAATAGGGAAAGGTCATCCAGCACCCGCTCGTCGCCGCCCTGCGCCCGAACGATTCGGCGAAACATCTCCAGCGCGCGCCCATTATCCAGACACTCGCGTGCCCGCCGACGCGCCTCGCATAGTTGCGCTTCCAGACCGACCAGCAATAGGGCGTGCGCCACCAGTTCGATACACAGCACCTCAAAACGCGCTGAAGCAGCACCTGCCCTGCGCTGCAACACCTGTATCGCTTCCGCCACCTCCAGTGCGTTGCCTACCGCCTCCCCCAGCGGCTGGCTCATATCGGTAACCAGAGCCAACGTCCGACGCCCCGCTAATTCGCCAATCTCCACCAGCGTGCGCGCCAGCTCCAGCGCATCCGACAAACGGGGCATAAACGCTCCCAAACCGGTTTTTACGTCCAGCAGGATATACTCTGCGCCTCCCGCCAGCTTCTTGCTCATCACGCTCGCTGCAATGAGCGGGATACAATCCACCGTAGCGGTCACGTCGCGCAGGGCATACAGATACTTATCCGCAGGAACAAGGTCGGGCGACTGCCCCACCAAGCAGGCTCCAACCTCCTCCACCAGATGACGTATCTCCTCGGCGGAGAAGTTGGTGCGCAAACCGGGGATGGACTCGAGTTTGTCCACTGTGCCTCCGGTGAAGCTCAGCCCGCGTCCTGACATCTTGGGAACCGCTATCCCGCAAGCCGCCAGCATCGGCACAACCACCAGACTGGTCTTATCTCCCACCCCGCCGGTGGAGTGCTTGTCCAGCGTCGGCTTATCCAGAGGGGGCAGGTTCAGCTGTTGCCCGGAATGCTGTAAGATGGAAGTGAGAGCAGTCGTCTCGTGCGGGCTCATCCCCCGAAAGTACACTGCCATCAGCCACGCCGCCACCTGATAATCAGGCACTTCGCCACGCAGACCGCCCAGCACCAGCACTTCCAACTCTTGCCTGCTCAGCTCGCCCCCGTCTCGCTTCTTCTGGATAATTTCAGGAACGCGCAGCATACCAGACCCCCCTAAGCCTATTCCCGCTCCGCTTACCACTTCCCTGCCGTATGTCGTTAGTGGTAGAATCAAAGCAGGAACAGAAAGGGGGCATGTGTGATGTCTCCAGTGGTAACATCACTTGGCACCCGGTCACTGGCGGAAATGCTGGACGCCATGACCCGCGAGGCGGAGGTGTATCATTCTCTGGAAGACGGCTCCGTACAGTGCCTTGCCTGCGGTCACCGTTGCCTCATCCGTGAGGGCAAACGCGGCATCTGTCAGGTGCGCTTTAACCAGGGTGGCAGGTTATACGCTCCGTGGGGATATGTTAGCGGACTGAATATAGACCCCATCGAGAAGAAACCGTTCTTCCATGTCATGCCTGGCATACGCACGCTCACATTCGGGATGCTGGGCTGCGACCTGCACTGCTCGTACTGCCAAAACTGGATTACCTCGCAGGCGTTGCGCGACCCCGCCGCCGGTGCGCCGGTGGAACGGGTTTCTCCCGAGGAGATGGTGGAACTCGCCCTGCGCTACAACTCGCCGTTCATCACCAGCTCCTACAACGAACCGCTGATTACCGTCGAGTGGGCGGTGGGCGTTTTCAAAGCGGCACAACCACACGGCATCCGCGGGCTGTTCGTCTCCAACGGCAATCTCACGCCCGAAGTACTCGACTACCTGCGCCCCTACCTGGCAGGATACAAAATTGACTTGAAGAGCATGAACGACCGTAGCTACCGCCAGCTGGGAACCACCTTGCAGAATGTGCTGGACGGAATCCGCATGGTACATCGGTCCGGTTTGTGGCTGGAGGTGGTGACGCTGGTGGTGCCCGGCTTCAATGACAGCGATGAGGAACTGCGCGAGGCGGCAAGGTTTCTGGCTTCTGTGTCGCCGGACATCCCGTGGCACGTCACCGCCTTCCACCGCGACTACAAAATGCTGGACCACGACGATACCGACGTGCGCACGCTACTGCGAGCTGCGGAAATCGGGCGTAGCGAGGGGCTTCATTACGTGTACGCAGGCAACATCCCGGGTGCGGTCGGTAAATGGGAGAACACTTACTGCCCACAGTGCAACGCCCTGCTGGTGAAGCGATGGGGCTTCCGCGTGCTGGAAGACCATCTGACCGGTTCCGGCAAGTGCCCGAAGTGCGAAACACCAATACCCGGAGTATGGTCATAGGAGAGGAGAACCACCCGTAATGAAAGCACGTTACCCCCTGACCGTAGAAGGCGGTCGGCGCAGGATGTGGCTCTGGCTGCTGATAGGTGCGCTGGTGCTGCTGCAGATACTGGTGGTGGCAGCGCGCTTCTATACCGACTGGCTCTGGTTCGCGGAACTGGGATACACCGCTCTGTTCGCCCGTATCTGGAGCACACGGCTGGCGTTGTTCGCCGTGTTCAGCCTGTCGTTCTTGCTGATATTGTACTCCAACCTGTGGCTGGCGCATCGTCTCAGCTCGGGCATGGACGAGGAATGGGAGGAACGGCTGCGTATCCGCCTGGGCATCGCGGTGCCTCGTACTTCTCAGCCGTTCGTCTTCTGGGCGGTGCTGGTGCTTGCCCTACTGGTGGGCAGCCAAAGCGCAGCACACTGGGAACAGTGGCTACTATTCCGACATGCCCAGCCTTTCGGCGTGCGCGATGCGTTGTTCGGACACGACGTCGCTTTTTATATGTTCCGACTGCCATTCTGGCGCTATCTGCACACGTGGTTCACTTTCGCCCTCCTCGCTACGCTGGTCATCACCACGGCTTACTACTACATCAACCGCGGATTTGAAGTATTCGGGACGCTAACCGCCTTCTCGCCGGGCGTCAAACCCCATCTGTTCTTGCTCGCGGCGGCGTGTATGGTGCTGTGGGGTGTGGGCTACTGGCTGGACCGCTACGACGTGCTGTTTATCCCAAACCGCATTTTCACCGGCGCGGGCTATGTGGAAACCACCGTGCGTCTGCCGGGGCTCTATGTGTTGCTGCTACTCAGCCTGCTGACCGCTGCCTCTCTGGTGTGGAATATCCGACGCGGGCGTGTGCTTCGGCTCCCTCTGGTGATGCTGGCAACACTGGCGAGCGCGTCGGTGCTGGTACACGCGGTGATACCCGCTGTTGTGCAAAACGCCATCGTCAACCCGAACGAATGGGGGCTACAAAAGCCCTACATCGAACGACATCTCACCGCGACCCGACAGGCGTTCGGGCTGGACAATGTGGAGGAGCGCACTTTCGAAGCAAACACCAACTTGACCGTCGCTGACCTGCAGCGCAACAGCCAGACGCTCTCCAACGTGCGTATCTGGGACTACCAGCCCCTGCAGATGATTTTTAACTCCCTGCAGGCGTTTAAACAGTACTATAAGTTCAACGATGTGGACGTAGACCGCTACACCTTTGGCAACGACTACCGCCAGGTGATGATCGCCGCCCGCGAGCTATCGCAACCCGATTTGCCCGCCTCCTCCAAAACCTGGCAGAACCTGCGCCTGCAGTACACGCATGGCTACGGCGTGGTGATGACCGCCGTGAACACCGCTACCGCGCAGGGGCAGCCGGAGTACCTGGTGCGCGATATTCCCCCACAGAGCAGGGTTCCCCTCCGGCTGGAACGACCGGAAATCTACTACGGCGAGGTGACGGACAATCCCGTTATCGTGGACTCGAAACTGGATGAGTTCGACTACCCCACCCTGCACAGCGGTGCGGAGAGCGAAAACCAGTACACGCGCTATCAGGGCACAGGCGGTATCCCCATCGGCAAGAATCTGCTGGCAAAGCTCGCCTACGCCTTCCGCATGGCAGATAGCTACCTGTTGCTCTCCGGCGACCTGACGCCGAATAGCCGACTGCTGTTCCGGCGCAACATCCGCGAACGGATGCAGGCAATCACTCCCTTCCTGATGCACGATCGCGACCCCTATATCGTTGCGGCGGACGGCAAACTGTGGTGGCTTTGCGACGCCTATACGGTGAGCGACCGTTATCCCTACGCCAAAACGCTGGACATCGCTCTGGACGCCTTTCGCTATTATCGCCTGAACTACATCCGCAACGCGGTGAAGGTGGTGATTGACGCCTATAACGGTACGGTGAACTATTACATCGCCGACGAGCGCGACCCGATGATTCGGACCTATCGCCGTGCCCTGCCCGGTCTGTTCCAGCCGCTTTCCCAGATGCCGCCAAGCCTGCGCCAGCACCTGCGCTACCCGGAAGACCTGTTCCGTATCCAGAGCAACATCTGGGCGCTGTACCATATGCGCGACCCGCGCGTGTTCTACATGCGCGAGGACCAGTGGGAAATCGCCAAACAGCAGTCACCCGAAAGCACCGTACAGGGCGGTGAGTTCCAGCAGATGGAGCCGTACTACCTCATCATGCGCCTGCCCGGCGAGACGAAAGAGGAGTTCCTGTTGCTCATTGTATACACACCACTGAATCAGGAGAAGATGATTGCGTGGATGTGCGCCAAGTGCGACGGCGAAGACTACGGCAAAATCGTGCTGTACCGCTTCCCCAAAGAGCGCACCATCTACGGTCCCGCACAGATGGAGCGTTTGCTGGGGCAGGTGTCCGAAATCCGCACGCAACTGCGCCTGTGGGACCAGCCCGGCTCGCAAGTGGTCTGGGGGCATCTGCTGGTAATACCCATTGAGCAGTCCTTGCTCTATGTAAAACCCGTTTACCTGCAGACCACCGGCGGCGGCGAACAGCGTATCCCCGAGCTGAAGAAGGTCATCGTGGCGTTCGGCGACCAGCGCGTGATGGCAGATACGTTAGAGCAGGGGTTACTACGCATCTTCGGCGCGTCCAGTACTACCCGAACCATCCCCGCGAGGCCATTAACGACAACACCTGTCGTGTCCACATCGCCGCCCCCTGCAGAAGATGTACGCGCGCTGGTAGACCGGCTCGCCGAGGCTATCCGCGCCGCCGAAGGTGCCCAACGCGAGGGCAACTGGGCGGAGTACGGCAGGCAACTGGAGCGCGTCAAAGAGCTGGTGCGACGGCTACAGCAACAGGTGAAGTCGCAGTGAGCGGCAATCCCCTGCGACATCTGGTATAATGCCACAAGGAGGTGTTCTAGGTGAAACAGATTGTTATAGAAGGCACATGGGAAGAGATTGTACAACGGGCAGATGAATTCAAGGGCAAGCGTATTCGCCTGATGGTAATGGAAGAGTCTGCCCTCACTGGCCCCCATAGCGTCATCGAACCGAACCCACTAGATAACATTGTGGGAATGGTATCCAGTGGCGATGGCAATCTTAGCGAACTGCATAACGACGTGTTATATCAGATACCATGAGACGACGTATATTTGTGGATACCAGTGCATGGATAGCCCTCATAGATGAGAGCGATCGGCACCATCAGAAAGCAAGGGAATACTATGAACAGTGGGTGAAGCGGACGGGCGTCGAACTTATCACATCCGATTATATCATTGATGAAACGCTCACTGTAATACGCTACCGCGTGGGACTGTTGTATGCCCACAGGTTTTGGGATGCTATTGAGCAGGCACAAAGTCAGAACATTCTCAGAATAACGTGGGTTGAGCAGAAAACGTGGCAAGAAGCCCTTATCTTGTTCTTCCGGTATGACGACCAGCGGTTCTCTTTTACTGACTGCACCAGCTTTGCATTACTATCCCAGGAGCCTGTGGATGCAGTTTTCTCTTTCGACAGAGACTTTGTTGTTGCAGGCTTCTTGACAGAACCCTGAACAAGGAGGTCGCTGCTTGATGGGAAACAATCTTGAACAGCAAACCGTTCGCGTGCGCTTTGCACCCAGCCCAACGGGTTCACCACATATCGGCAACATCCGCACCGCGCTGTTCACGTGGCTTTTCGCGCGAAAGCATGGGGGCGTTTTCATCCTGCGCATCGAGGATACCGACCGCGCCCGCTACGTAGAAGGCTCGGTGCAGGAGATAATGGATAGCCTGCGCTGGCTGGGGCTGGATTGGGACGAGGGTCCTTATTTCCAGTCCCAGCGTCTGCCGTTGTATCGCGAGGTGGCGGAGAAGCTGGTAAAAACGGGGCACGCCTATCGCTGCTATTGCACGCCGGAACGTCTGGAGGAGCTGCGTCGCCAGCAGGAAGCCGCCAAACAGCCCACCGGCTACGACCGGAGGTGCCGTTACCTTTCGGATGAGCAGCGGGCGAAGATAGAGGCGGAAGGCGCCCCTTACGTTATCCGCTTTGCCATGCCGCTCGAAGGCGAAACGGTCTTCCACGACCAGATTCGGGGCGAAATTCGCTTCGAGAACGCGCTGATAGACGACTTTGTGATGCTCAAGTCCGACGGCTTCCCCACCTACCACCTCGCCAGTGTGACCGACGACCACCACATGGGTATCACGCACGTCATTCGTGGGGAAGAGTGGATTTCCAGTACCCCTCGCCACGTGCAGATGTATCTCGCGCTGGGCTGGGAGATGCCCAAGTTTGCTCACCTGCCGATGATTCTGGGAACCGACCGCAAGAAGCTCTCCAAACGGCATGGCTCGGTGCAGTTCGTGGAGTACATTCAGCAGGGCTACCTGCCGGAGGCAATGTTCAACTTCCTCGCCCTGCTGGGCTGGAGCGCGGACGAAGACCGCGAACTGTACTCGCGCGAGGAGTTGATAGAGCGGTTTGACCTGTCAGGCGTGCAGGAGAACCCCGCCATCTTCGACGGGCAGAAGCTGTTGTGGATGAACGGCGTGTACATCCGGCGCAAACCTATCGAGGAGTTGACGCAGCTGTGCCTGCCTTACCTGCAGCAGGCGCGGTTGATGCCCCCAGACCCAACGCCCCAGCAGATAGAGTACGCCCAACGGGTGATTGCGCTGGAAGCAGAGCGGATGAAACTGCTTTCGGAAGTGGTGCCGCTTACCGAGTACTTCTTCCGCGACACGCTGGAGTATGAAGAAAAGGGCGTGCGCAAGTGGTTCACTCAGCCCTACGTGGCGCAGATGCTGGAGATGCTTATCGAACGCTACACCACGCTGGAGCCGTTTGACCTGGAGCATATCGAGGCGACTACCCGCGCTGTGGCGGATGAGCTGGGCGTCGGTGCGGCGCAGGTGATCCATCCCACGCGCGTGGCAGTCAGCGGGCGCACGGTGGGTCCGGGGCTGTTCGAGATGATTGAGGTCATGGGCAAGGAGCGCGTGCTACAGAGGCTCCGCGCAGCGCTGGAAATGATTCGGCAAGGGGCAAAGGACTAGAACCTGTCCCCCCCTGAGAAGGAAGGGGATGCTGGGAGCGCGGCTCCGCTCCCTTCGCAGGAGAAGTGCCGGGGGGGAGGTTTACCAAAATTTTCCCCATCACCCCGCAAAAATGCTTGACAACCGTACAAGGGTGTGCCCTCGTGTGACCGGTAGCGCTGCAGCGTTCCGAAAATCTCCAGACGGCTTTTCACAACACGACAAGTGTTCATACAATGAAATAGACGGCTCGGCAGGAGCCTCGCCCTTCACAAGGTTCCATAGAGCCAGCGCAGGCGGGCTTCGTCTGCAGGGCAACGGCTTTAGCCGTGAATGTCTTGCGGGGGGCGCACTGCGGTGCGCCCCCTGCAACGTGGTAACACCGGCTATTGCGCCAGCTTCTGAA
>CALJAP010000095.1 GCA_938027655.1 uncultured bacterium
CCGGCTATTCGTGTAGCCATCTACGCATACCTCCTTCCGTAAAGGTTATTTACGCACACGTTTTTGCCAATGGGGAGGCAACTCGATCAGCCCATAGATGCAATAGGGCGCACCGACGCGCACCGCCCACGCGGCGTCGCCGTATGAATAGTGCCAGAACTCGTCCCGACAGTTGCTAAAGCCCGCAGCCAACATCGCTTCCACCAGAATCATGCGATTGCGATGGGCTTCGGGAGTCAACCCCTCTATCCACGTTGGCGCCGCCTGCCATCCGGTGTACGGCGAGGTGACATCCAGCGGCTTGCCGCTGGAGGAGAGCAGCTGTACGTCCACCGCCCCGCCGGTGCAATGCCCGGGAGGTGCTTTTTGGTCCACCGGCGCGAAGAAGCGGTTGGTCATCCGCCGCAGGGTGGCATAGCCCCATTCGGGATGCTTCTCGCGCAGCTGGTTGAAGTACCCCTCGTAGTGCTCGCGCTGCATCTGTAGCGTGCGGTAGGCGGTCGTTACCCGCAACCGGTAGCCGGATGGAAGCAGCTGCTGAGCGCGATTGAGCATCTCCGCCACCGTTACCCGCAGGAAAGGGATGCACTTTCGCGCCACGCGTACCTGCGGACAGGCTTTGCGGATGTCCACCAGAGGTTCACCGCACTCTCGCAGGGGTACCCTGTTGAGCGCGGCAATCGGCTCGGGCGCGCCTTTCTGACGCCAGTCACTCATCCCATCACCTCATCCAGAGGATAACAGCCCTCGTACACCAGCTCGGCAGCACCCGTCAAAGCGATAGGCTCCCCCGGTCGCCACTCCACATGTAACATTCCCCCTGCCGAATACACGTCCACCGATTCGCCCGCCAGTCCATGCAATTGCGCCGCCACCGCCGCCGCGCACGCTCCGGTACCGCAGGCTAAGGTCTCTCCCGCTCCGCGCTCCCAGATTCGCATCCGCAATCGGGACGGACTTTCCACTACCGTCCACAGCACGCTGGTGCGTCGTGGGAAGAGCGGGTGATTCTCTATCATCGGGCTATCGCGCAGGAAACGCTCGTCATCAGGCAGGCTGTCGACAAACACCACGCCGTGCGTCGAGCCGGTGGAGAGAGCGGTTACCCTGACCGTACCATGCGGCAGGTCAACCGGCATATCGACCACCGGAGCCTTTGTCGCCACCACCGGCACTTCGCCCGGTTCAAAGCGCGGTTCTCCCAGTTCCACCCGCACCATGCCATCGGACAACAGTTGCACCTGCTTGTCTCCATCGATAGTCTCCACAGCGAAACGGGTGTCCGCAGCCAACCCACGCAGGCTCGCCCACTTCGCGACACATCGTAAGCCGTTTCCGCACATGTCCTCCGTGCCGTCAGGATTGAACATGCGCATTCGCACCGCCTGACGACTGCCGCGCCCGACCACCAGCAATCCGTCCGCGCCAATGGCAAACCGCCTGCGGCACAGCCGACGCGCCAAATCGGGCAGGGAGAACAAGCGAACCGCCTCCTCCGACACCACCACAAAATCGTTGCCCACACCGTGCATCTTGGAGAAAGGAAGTACAGGCATTGCTACTCCACAAATCCCGTCCGTCTCAACAGCTCCATGTCCACTGCGCTGCGGCTCTGCCGAGCCTGCAACAGCTTCTCGACATACTTTGCCAGCATGTCGAACTCCACGTTGACCTCGTCGCCAACCTGCCGAAACCCCAGCGTGGTGACCGCGCGGGTATGAGGAATCAGCCACACGCTGAAATCGCTTGCGCCCACGTCCACCACCGTCAGGCTCACGCCGTCCACTGCCACCGAACCCTTAGCGACCACATAGCGCATCCACTCCTCATCCACACCAATCGCCATCACCACGGCGTTGCCCTGCGGAACAAGCCGGTGTATCGTGCCGGTGGTGTCTACATGTCCCTGCACAAAGTGCCCCCCCATCGCTTCGCCCACACGCAGGGCATCCTCCAGATTCACCTTGTCCCCGCGCTTCAACTTGCCCAGGTTACTACGCCTCAGCGTCTCTTGAACCGCGTCGAACCACAAGCGGTCGCCTTCCTTCTGTATCACAGTCAGGCACACCCCGTTAACCGCCACGCTGTCGCCAACCTGCACCCGGGTGGATAGTTCGGTCGCGCGTATCGCCAGCTGTGCACCGTCCGCGCCCGCCATGATGTGCTCTACTTCGCCTAGCTCCTTCACAATGCCGGTGAACACTCCTCGCCATCCTCCCAGACTGGATATGCCTGCACCATCATATCGCGTCCGACCTTTCTCCAGTATACCCTATCCAGCCGCAGGCATCCTTCTATGTACGCACAACCATCACCTTCTACCGCAGTGGGAGCATCCCGTCCGCCGATGATGCGCGGTGCATAGAAAAACACCACTTTATCCACCAGCCTTTGCGCGAACAGAGCGGCTATCAACGTCCCTCCGCCCTCGCACAGTACACCGGTCACCCCGCGCTGTGCCAGCATCGCCATCAGCGCACGCAGGTCTACATGCCCACCATCGGCGGGCAGCACGGCTATCTCCACTCCCCGCTCGCGCAGGCGTGCGATTTTATCCGGCGGAGCGGATTCGGTGGTGGCGATAAGCGTTGGGGAATCCTCCACACGAAGCACCCGCGCCTCCTCCGGGCAGTGCAAGCGACTATCCACGATGACGCGCAGGCGATGCAAAGGCTCCTTAATCCGGGGCAAACGCACGGTCAGTAGCGGGTCGTCTTGCAACACCGTGCCGACACCCACCATCACCGCGTCATGTCGCGCGCGCAAACGATGCACCAGCCGCCGCGCCGGCTCGTCGGTAATCCATTTGCTATCGCCTGTGTGCGTGGCGATTTTGCCGTCCAGCGACATCGCTGCCTTCACCGTCACGAAGGGCATCCCTGTCGCGTGGTACTTAACGAATATCTCGTTTAACTGCCGTGCCCGCTCCTCCAGCACCCCCACTACCACCTCGACACCCGCTGCGCGTAGTCTCTCGAACCCCCTGCCTGCCACCTGCGGGTTCGGGTCCTGCATGGCTGCATACACACATCGAACGCCTGCCTCGATCAGCGCGTCGGCACAGGGGGGAGTACGTCCCCAGTGACTGCACGGCTCCAGAGTGACATACAGGGTGGCGCCTCGCGCTTTCTCCCCGGCACGGCGTAGCGCCTCTACCTCCGCATGGGGCATTCCTGCCCGCCGATGATACCCTTCCCCGACCACGCGCCCATCTTTCACGAGCACCGCCCCCACCATCGGATTCGGAGCCGTATACCCTTGTCGCGCCAGAGCCAGCGCGCGCCGCATGAATATCTCTTCAAGAGGGGTTGCCATCGCGTTTGCCGTCGGAGGAAGGCGAAGGAGCAGCCGGGGGCTTGCGCACCAGTTCATCCATCATCTGCCTGTGCTCGCGCAGATAGCGTTGCAGCGTCTCACGCGCGTCCATCAGCGCCACCAGCACCAGCGCCATCACCAGCACAAACACCCCGATGGAAAACTGAAGCAGGCGCAGCAGACGTGCCCCCCCGCTCGCCTCGCCAGATGGAAGGTAAATCGCCTCTTTGAACTGTAGCACCAGCGCCAGAGCCAGCAGTAGCGCACAGCCAATGCTTCTCAGCACGAACTGCCGACGCGAGATCAAGCCCTTGCGCATCGCCCGCGCTTCCCGCAAGAGAAACACCACCGAAACCGCCGCGACGACCACAGTCAGCCACACGCCGCCTCACACCCTTTCCTGTGCCTCCCACACCGCCTGACGCAGCTCCTCCACGCCTGCCCGCACCCCTTCGGGATGCCCGAATACCGATGAGCCGGCTACCAGCACCCTCGCTCCTGCCCGCACTACCATCGGTGTCGTCACCCCGTTAATGCCGCCATCCACTTCCAGCCAGGCGTCGCTGCCCGCCTCGTCCAGCAGTGCGCGAGCGCGAGCAATCTTGCGCAACATCTCGGGGATAAACTGCTGTCCCCCAAAACCGGGGTTCACCGTCATCACCAGCAGCAGGTCAATATCGGGAATAACGTACTCGATAACGTTCAAAGGGGTTGCCGGATTGAGCGCGACGCCCGCGCGCGCACCGCACTCCCGAATCTGCGCCAGCGTGCGCTGTAGATGCACACACGCCTCCGCGTGCACGGTGATAATGTCTGCCCCCGCCTGCGCAAACTGCTCGATATAACGCTCCGGCTGCACAATCATCAGGTGTACGTCGAAAAGGGCGTCGGAGTGGTGGCGCACCGCCTGCACCGTTTGCGGTCCAAAAGTGATGTTGGGCACGAAGAGTCCGTCCATCACGTCAAAGTGCAGCAGCTCCGCACCGGCTTCGCGTGCCGCGCGAGCTGCCTGCGCAAAATCGGCGAAATCCGCGGAGAGCAAAGAGGGAGCGATGAGCACACGCGCTTCACTACTCACGGACGCACCTCCTCGTGCACCAGCTGGTTGTTAAAGTAGAGGCGGAATATCACGTTGCGCCCCCGCGCCCGCACCGGAACGATGAGCTGTTCGCCCCCGGTGTGCGACTCGTCCAGAATAGTATATACTCCCAGAGCGTCCTGCACTTCCAGACGTACCTGCACCACCTCGCCGGGCGCACCCTTCACCGGAATAACCAGTTCGAAGCCTCGTTCTCTCGGCTCCTCGGGCACGGGCGGCAAAGCGGGACCTTTGCTGATAACCAGGTCCACCGGTGCATCCCTGTTTACCCTCTGCTTCGGAGCGGGCGACTGCGACAGTACCATGCCCGCGGGGGCAGTAGGATGCACTTTTTCTTCCACCTTCCCCACCCGCAACCCTGCCTGCACCAGCCTCTGGCGAGCATCTGCTTCAGTCAATGTCTGCACGTTGGGGACCTCTACCATGCGCGAGCCTTTGCTCACCCATACCTGCACCGCTCCTCCTGCCTTAACACTGGTTCCCGGTTCAGGCTGTACGAGGTAGACCGTTCCTGCCGGAAACTGCTCGTTGTAGTCCTCTTGTCGTATTACCAGATTCAGCCCCGCTTCCCGCGCCAGCCTGCGTGCCTCTACCAGCGGTTTGCCCTGCAGGTCGGGAACGGGCACTTCTTTAACCGGGCGTGTTATCCAGAACCATACTATCACCAGCGCGATAAGCATCAGCCCAGCCAGCGCAGTCAGTGCTCGCGCAAGATACTTGATAATGCGCAGCTCGGTGTCTTCTGTTTCCGCAGGGCGTGGCTTGCGATTTGGGGCGACGGGCTCTGCGCTTACCGGCGCACGCTCCAGCGGCGACCACGATAGTGGCTTGCCAAAGCGCAACGCATCGTGAACCGCCCGCAGGTCTTGAAGCATCGAGGTCATGTCAGCGTAGCGTTGCTCCGGCAGTTTCTGCATCGCCTTCAGCACGATGCCCTCTACCGCTCTGGGTACGCCAGGGTTCACCGCACGCGGGCTGGGGGGCGGGTCTTTGGCATGGCGCAGAGCCACCGCAACCGGCGTATCGGCGGGGAACGGCACGCCTCCGGTGAGCATCTCAAACAGGATGACCCCCAGAGCGTACACATCCGCCGCAGGGGTAACCTGCCATCCCTCCGAAACCTCCGGCGGAAGGTACGGCGCGGCGCGGGTCAACCAGGCAGTTTGCGCCAGCGGCGAAGCCTGTAACGCGGGAAGTAGCCCGAAATCGGTAATTTTAATTAGACCTTCCTGCGATACGATAATATTGTGCGGGCGCAGGTCGCCGTGCGCTATCCCCGCGCGATGCGCACTCTCCAGCCCCTCTGCCACTGCCAGGGCGATATCGACGGCTACCGATAACGTAAAAGGAGCCACCCTGCGTATGCGTTCTTTCAGGCTAATGCCCCGCACGAACTCGGTGACTAGCACCAGCTGTCCTTCGTGCTCACACACCTGCAGGATACGGGCTATTCGCGGATGGTTGAGAGGTGAAGTTACAGAAAAGCATTGCTTGAGCGCGTGAGCCAGGGCGGTGTCGTCGGCAAAGGCGGGCTGTAATAGCTTTACGGTAACCAGCGCGTTCGTTTCGTGGTCTCTGGCTCGATAGGCGGCGAAAAGGCTCCCCTCTCCCAGTTTTTCCAGCAGCTCGTATCGTCCAGCCAGCACCCGGCTAATCACGCCCTTTCGCCCCCTTTATCGTGTTACCGGAAGAGGTCACACGACGAGCCAGCCACACCACTCCAACCATTAAACACAGCGCGTACACCTTTTCCAGCAACGATACGCTCACCTCCGGCAAGCCGTACGGCAAACCGACGAAGGTCACTACCACAGCAACAACCCATATTGCCCCGACAAAATCCTGCACGAGCCCTGCTCGACCGTTTTCCATCACATCGCTCCCCAAAGGAACTTCTCGCGATGCATCCCCAGTGCGTGACGCACCTCCTTCTCATTCACCGCAATCGGCAGGCGTGCCTGCCCGATACGCTCAATCAGCACAAAACGCACCTGTCCGTCACGCGCCTTCTTATCGCGCGCCATCACGGCGAGCAGGTCATCGAACTCCACACCGCGCGGCAGCGCAACCGGCAAGCCAAGCGCACGTAGTGCACGCGCTATCTCTTCCGCCGTTCCCACAGGAGTGACGCCTGTCAGTTCGCCAACCAGCGCGGCGCACACCATGCCGATAGATACCGCCTCGCCGTGCAACAGGCGACCGTAGCCTGCCACTGCCTCCAGAGCGTGCGCCACCGTGTGTCCAAAGTTCAGCGTAGCACGAACGCCCTGCTCGGTCTCGTCCTCAGAGACGATGTTCGCTTTAATCTCACAACAGCGGTAGATAATCTCGGCAAGGTGCGCGCTATCACCCTGCCGTAAATTGTGTGCTTCGGCGTTGACCAGTCGCCATAGCGTTTCGTCTGCGATTATACCATACTTCAGCACTTCCGCTAAACCGGCTCTGAAGTGGCGGCGAGGAAGCGTCTTCAAGGTGTCGATATCTATCAGCACAAGCACAGGCTGATGAAATGCTCCCACTAGGTTCTTGCCTTCGGGTAGATTGACGCCTGTTTTGCCGCCCACACTGGAGTCTACCTGTGCCAGTAAGGTAGTTGGGATCTGTACGTAACGCACTCCGCGCAGGTAGCATGCCGCCACAAACCCGCCGAGGTCACCGATGACGCCTCCACCGAGCGCAGCCACGATGCAACGCCTGTCCAGAGTGAGTTGTGCCATCTGCCGGAGCAAGCGACCGGCGACCTCCCAGCGCTTCGTTCGCTCGCCCGGAGGAATCGTGAGCAAGTACGTCGGAATGCCCGTTTGCTCCATGCGCTGCCGCAACGGTTCGCCATACCACTCTGCCAGTTGAGGATGGGTAATGAGAACCACCTGCGAAGGTTGCAGGGCACGCAAATGTTCCGATGCACCCTCCAGCACCTCCGAACCGATGATGATGGGGTAGCTGCGCTCACCTAACTGCACGTGCAGTCTCAGGGGGAAGGGGTGGGTTTCCATGCTTTCACCAGCTCCTCGATACGCTGTACTGCCTCGCTGGGCGAGAGGGTGGACGTATCTATGCGGATATCGGCACAGGCGTAGGCGGTTTCACGTTCACGTAGTAACCGGCGTATCTCCGCTAGCGGGTCGGGGGCTGTTGCCAGTTTGGGGCGCGTCTCCACAGGCTGAACGCGCTGCAAAATCACTTCCGGCTCCGACGTCAGCAGCACGATAACCGCATGTCGGCGTAAGGACGCGACGTTCTCCGGTCGCGTAGGCACTCCTCCACCGGTAGCGATAACCAGATGACGCTGGGTTTCCAGACTACGCAAAACCTCTGTTTCCTGCTGGCGGAAGTACTCTTCTCCAAAGCGTTCGAAAATCTGTGCCACGCTGCAACCCACTTTCTCCTCTATTAACGAATCGGTATCGACAAACTTCCACCCCCAGCGTTGCGCCAGCATCTGTCCTAGCAAGCTCTTGCCGGTGCCCATAAAGCCGATGAGCGCGATGTTTGGAAGTACATTCTGTTGCATCGGTAGACGAGAAGCGCGGGGGTGTGCACCCCCGCGCCGATCCGTAACGAGCAATGGTCGGAACCTCAGGGTGTAACGCCCACGCTCGGCGCCCCTGCCTCCTCAAGAATGCGAGGCGTCAGGAAAATGAGCAGCTCGGTGTCATCCTGCGACAGGTTGGTAGAGCGGAACAGATGCCCAATCCACGGCAGGTCGCCAAGGATGGGGAACTTCGCCACCGAATTGTCCTCGCTGCGGCGGATAAATCCGCCCAGCACCACCGTCTGCCCGCTCGGCACGCGCCGTGTGGTAAAAACCGCCTGGCTGTTGACGATGGGGAAGGAGCTGCCATCCGGCGCACGTACCGAACCCGTGATGTCCGACAGCTGCAACGGGATAAACAGGGTAATGGTACCGTCACCGTTGATGCGCGGGGTCACTGTCATACCGGAGACCACCGGCACGTAGTTCACCTGGCTACCCTGGATTACCTGTCCCTGCCCCGGCGTGGTGAACACCGTGGTGACGAAGGGTACCTGCGTCTGCACGAGTATCGAACCCGGCGTATTGTTCAAGGTGGTGATGAGCGGCGCCTGAATGACACGCCCACGCGCGTTGGACATAGCGGTGCGCAGCTCCGCTGCCAGATTGCCCGCGCTGTAGCGGATGAAGACGTTGCCTCCCGACGCGAAGGTGCCGGGCACGTTGCCTGCCTGTGTGTTCAGCTGCTGAACCAGCCAGTCGATGCCGAACTGTTTCACCTCGCTGACCTTCACGGTCACGAACTCTGCTTTGATTTCCACCTGCTTAGGAGCAACATCCAGCAGGCGGATAAAGCGCCGGATATTTTCGATGTCCTCGTCGGTGCCTACTACGATGAGGGAGTTATCCACATCCACTGCGATAATGCGTGCCTGGTCGCTGAGCTGCACAAGCTGGCCACCTGCTGCCCCCAGACCACCAACTCCCGCGCCGGGCTGTCCGAAGCCGCCTACGCCGCCAAAGCCCGCGCCCGGCTGCCCCAGACCACCAACGCCCCCACGAAAGCCACCACCGACCTGTCCACCTATACCGTAGCCCAGTCCACCACCCATGGCGCCGCGCTGGTCAAAGCCGGTATCGGGGGTGGGGGTATGCTCTGCAGTGCCGGAGTTGCCGGTTGCGGTTGGGACCGCTGAGTTCGCTGAGTTCTGCTGGGGTGTTGGTAGAATGGGTTGGGGCTGGGTGAGCGGGCGCATCCCGGGGCGTGTCATATCCATCAGGTGTTGAATCAGCGCGCCGCTGTTGCGAGCCGCCCAGTCCAGTCCTACGATTTCAGGGTCTGTGCGCAGCTGCATCAGAAACTCGCTGGGGTTGATGTACTGCAGTTTCATCTTTTCCGTACGCACCCGCACCGGCGCAGGTGCAGGAACAGGTTCCTGTGGCTGTGCTGTGGTCACCGCTTCGGGCTCCTTGCCTTGTGGTCCGACGATAAACACCCCATCTTCAGTGCGGCGCACTCTGGCGCCAGCCGAGCGTGCCAGATATTCCAGCGCTTTATCCAGCGGCATATCCACCAGATTCACGTTCACGCGCGGATAAGGCTTATCGCTCGGCTCCAGCACGATGCTGGCTCCACTGCGCTGCATCAGCATGTTCACCGCATCACGAAACTCTGCCTCAACCAGTGTCAGGCTCACCAGCGGCATATTCCCTTGAGCGCGAGGGGCACCTGCCGCCGGTAGCGAACTCCATCCACTCCATACAGCACAAGCCACCACCAAAGGTAATGCGACGTTCCGCCATTTACGGAGTGTCATAAACCTCTGTCCTCCTTTTACTCGTTACAGATCGTTTTGGTTTACAGCGATACCCGGCACGGGGCCGGGGGCAGACGCTTAGAAACCGCCGCGTCCGCCGCCCCAGCCGCCGCCACGGTTGAAGCCACCACCCCAACCGCCGCCGAAGCCGCCACGGTTGAAGCCACCGCCCCAACCGCCGCCGCCCCAGCCGCCAAGGCCACCGCCCCAGCCGCCACCGCCGAAGCCGCCAAAGCCGCCACCGCCGAAGCCACCGTAGCCTCCGCCAAAGCCACCGTAGCCTCCGCCAAAGCCACCGTAGCCTCCGCCAAAGCCACCGCCGAAGCCGCCATAGCCTCCACCGAAGCCACCGTAGCCTCCGCCGCTATAGGTCCAGCCGGACTGATTCAGCGATACGGCTCCGCCGCCCAGCACCTGAGCGATAGCCAGCGAGTCCAGATGCTGCAGGGTGATTTTCTCCGTGCGCACCTGCGGCTGCGATGGCTCCTCTACTTGAGGCTCAGGGGTGGATTCGTACGTCTCCACCTTCGGCGAGATGATGTACACGCCACCATCCACACGGTAGGTGAGCGGGGGATTGGCGGCACGCAGGATAGTGCGCAACGCCGTCTCGAAGGTAACGTCCTTCAGCGATACCGTGACGTAACCCTGCACTACCGACTCATCCAGTGTGTAGTTATAGCCGGTAGAGCGAAAGAGCAACTTCAGAGCGTCCGCAATACTGGCGCTCTCAAGGGTGAGCGTTACTCTGGGGCTGCTGCCCTCTTGTGCCATCACAGACACTGTCGCGCTAACGAGCACCACAAAGCACGCTGCGATGCGTAAAGCTCGGTGCATGAAGATAGACCTCCTCAAATTGTTTCGCTTACCATTCTGGAATCCCTTCCTCTCTGCGCACTTTTTCGCCACTTAGCGCCAAAGCGGCATCCAGAAGAGATGACTTTAGGTTAGTATTCTTCCAAAAGTCCTGCACCGCCAGGAGCACCTGGAGGCATACCGGGCATACCACCCGGCAACCCACCGGGCACGCCGCCGTATCCGGGGAAGGCTCGCTGTACCGGCGCAATCGGGGCGCCTAGCTTAACGGTAATCTCCCGGGGCTTTTTGCCTAGTGTAGAGAGCACGACCTGATTGGGCTCGATCCGTGCCACGCGCATCCCGTCGAGGGTGTCGCCCGGCTTGACCACGCGCGGCAGGTCACCCTGTGTCTCGATAATTGCCGCCACGCTCTGTCCCCACATGATGCCCGCTACCCGACGGTAGGGCTGAGGGGGTAGAACGTCTTCTTGTTCCTCTTCCTTTGGTTTATAAGTCGGTATCGGCTGGAGGCGTACCGGCGTTACCACCGACAGAATCGGAGGCTTGCTAATGTCCGCTTCCCAAGGCAGCGGTTTGAACGGGTCCACGCGGTACTTTGATGGCGGTTTACCCTCTTTGGGGGCTTGGGCGACCTGTTGGGGTGCTCCCGCACCGCCATATCCCCCCATCATAGGACCACCCATCATGGGACCGCCCACTGGTCCCGCCGCACCCATGGGGCCCGGTCCGGCTGGTGTTGGCTGGTCCTCAGGCAGTCCTTCTGGTGAGAGACCTCCTGCTGGAGCAGGACCGGTAGCGGTCCGCGCAGGCGTGGTTTGCTGCTGGCCACCGCCTCCCACAAACATGAAGAATGCCACCGCGACGATCAGCAGCACTGCTACCGCACCACCGATGACAATCGGTTTGTTTTTGGGGTCATTGAGCCACTGCTGCATTGTTCCTCAAGCCTCCTTTAATACTCCTCCGCTCCAGGCGCACCGGGGCCGCCACCCAGAGCAGGACCTCCCACTCCAGCTCCGCCTCCAGGTCCCCCCATCATCGGAGGGCGTGCACCGCCCACAGGCGCACCCGGCACCATCGCGCCACCCGGCATCGGACCCGTCATCGGAGCGCCCATTGTGGGAGCGCCCATCATCGGGCCCGGCATCCCGCCTCCGAATCTACCCATTCCTGCCATGCCCCCCATTCCGGGTGCGGCACCCGCTGAGGGTAGCATCTCGGCAGGCTTATCGTCTTTAGCGCGAGGCAGAATGAACAGCGTCGCCGTATACTGCCCTATCAGCTGGGGGCTTACTCCGCTCAGCTGCAATCCATCCACAAGCACCAGGCGAGGAGCGTTATTCCACCTTTCCACATGGCGCAGGATGCTTTCGAAGTCCCCCTGCACCTGAAAAGTACCCAGTGGCACAATCCATATCGGCCACGGCAGCTGGTTCGGGTCGGTAGTGGGAACGCCAATCGCAAAGCCTCCGAGGAAAATAACATCCTGCGACTTGGACACGAAGTCCTGCAGAAGCTTGGCGGTTCGTTCCGGCTCCTTCCAGAAAGCCAGCGCTGCCTTCAGGCGGTCGGTCATATCGATGTTGGGCATCTTGGAACGCTCATAGCGCGCCCATTTCAGCCGCGCCTCTTCCACCTCTTTTTTCGCGTTTTCCAGCTGTTTCTTTGCCGCAGGCAACTGAGCTGCCCGCTGGCTGGCGGCTTCTATCTGGGTATCCAGGTTCTTAATCTCAGCCTGCGTGGGGCGTATCAACACAAAGAAGATACCCGACGCGATGACCGCCGCCACCACGATGCCTATCACGATAACGTTTTGCAAAGTGAGTTTCGAAAGCATCCCACGCCCCTCCTTCTATTCAGCCATCGCGCCACCGCGTCCGCCGCGGGGTCCCCCCATACCGCCGGGGGCTCCCATCGGACCCGCCATGCCGGGGGCCATCGGAGGCGCCATTCCGCCGCCCATGCTTAGCGGAGCACCAAACATCGGACCGCCCATGCCCGGTGCGCCCATCATCGGTGCGCCGGGCAGTCCCATCCTTGCGCCCATGCCACCCATGCCGGTCATGCCCACGCCTCCCAGCGAGGAGACAAGCTGCTGCACCAGTTGTTGTACCTGGCTTGTCAGAGGCTCACGCAACGTCGCCACGACATTAAACACCACACCCTGCGCTGCCTGCTGCTGCCCCGGTTGACCGGCGCGAGCACCGGGTGCGCCCGGCATCCCCGGTACCCCCGTCGGGGCACCATAGGGTGCTCCGGTTCCATACGTGCCTTCATAGGCTCCGTACGGGGTTGTCGGTGCGCCGTAACCACCTCCGAAGGGTGGAGCTCCCATACCACCAAATCCACCGGTAGTGGTCGTGGTGGCAGTACCGCCCGCAGTGGTCCACGAGATGTTGACGCCGGTAAACAATGGGCATTGTAGCATAATCTGCAGGTAGCGTGCCATCTCGTCCAGGTCGCGGGTGACCGCCTGTGCTTGCAATGTCATGCCCTGCGCAACACCCAGACTGCCGTAACGCACGCTGTCGATGGTCCAGCGGCGCACCTCGCGGTACAGTTTGGGATATTGCTTGTTGGCGCGGAATATCTCGTCCGCCAGCTGGGCACGGGTCAGAAGCGGAGCCACCAGTGCCTTGGTGTTTGTTGCCTCCCGCTCGGTCTGTTCTACCTGCCTGACGATAGCCTCTTGTTGCTGGAGCTCTTCTGACTTTTGCGACTTGAGGTTGACAAGACTTAACTGCCAGGCAATCAGCCCGCCCGCCAGCGCAATCCACACCACCACGAACACTGCGAACCACGCTCGCTTCTTGCGCGGCTCGTAGATGTTAGGCGGCAACAGGTTCAATTTCAGCATGGTTCTCACTTCCCTCCGGATGCCTAGTCAATCATGTCCCGGATTGCCAAGCCGATAGCCACCGTCATCAGCGGCGCCACTTCCTGCAGATAGGGCATACTGTACCGGCGCACCAGTGCCTCCTGATGGGTCAGCGGGTCGGCGACGCTAACCGGTATGCCCAGCTCCTGAGCAAGAAACTTGTCCAGGTTCTTCATGCGCGCCGTGCCACCGCACAGCACGATTTCGTCGATTCGTGCCCCCTGCACTCGCCCTCTATAGAACTCCAGTGAGCGACGCACCTCCGCCAGGAAATCGCCCAGAACGGGTGCAATCGCGTCGAATACTTCGATGCGCAAGGGGTCGGTCTCCTCTGGCTCCACCGGTGCAGGAGCTGGCTGTTCCTCCGGCACAGCCGGTTGTTCCTCCTCTACGTCGAAACTGGGCTCTCCGTAGCCTGTGGAAAAGTCTACCGTGCCGGGCGTCGTCGATGGCTGAGAGAAGTCGATAAGCCCCGTCGGTGCCCCCAAATCGGTGCCGTAGGTAGGAGCAGCGCCGGATGGACCAAGCCGCTCCAGAATCACCGAGGCGTACTCTCGCTTCAGTTTCTCAGCGTGAGCGAACCGCTCGCGAGGGTCGGTTCCTTCCACGCGGTAAGCCAGTGAATCCACAATAGCCTGAGTAAAGTGGTTGCCTGCGATAGGAATGGTGCGCGGCAGACGCAATACCCCCCCGGAGAACACCCCCATGTCGGTCGCCGTCGCACCGACATTCAGCAACACCACTGTCTTATCCCGATACTTCTCGGGTTGTAAGCCGATGATAGTGCGAGCGGTTGCCAGCACCTGTACGTCGATAGCTACCGGGTCCAGCTGCGCAGCAAACAGCGTCTTCACCACAGCGTCCACCACATCTTGCTGGGCGGCGGCGAGCAGCACTTCCATGTTGGGGTCGTTTGGGTCGGCATCGGGGCGCTCAATTACTGCGTAATCGGTGACCACGTCGCCCTGTGCGGCGAACGGGATATGCCGCTCCACTTCCCACGCCATCGACTTGTCCAGCTCCGACGGGCTCATCTTGGGCATTTCGATCACACGCACCACCAGCGCGCTTTGCCCCGGAATGGAGGTCACTACGTGCTTGGTGGGAATGCCCGCCTGAGTAAGCAACTGCCGTATTGCCTGACCGAGCGCCTGCGGGTCCTGGATATAGCCGCTCTCATCGATGACGCCCTCCGGCGTTGGAGCCACGCCCACCGCATTAATCTGAACACCCTCTTTGCTTGGGCGCACCTCCGCCACCTTCATCAAGGTGGTGCCTACATCCAACCCTACTACGGGTCCACTCACTTTTCGGGCACGTGCCATTCCTGAATCTCCTCCTCCCCTGTCGACCCCCATTGTAGCAGGTCACCAGGGGGCTGTCAACGGTTTCCCTCCCAGTATCGATGCGACAGAGTACCTGTTAATTCCTTTTCGCCTTGCGCAAACCTGCTTCCTGCTTGCGCGTTGTTTAGACGCTCGCACTGCTCTTTTCGTTACACGGTGCGGGCGCTATCTCCTGCTTTTTATTCGGTAGAATCTCATATTCTTCTTACGTTTCGCCCGGCGCTAAAGTGCCATCACCCATCCGTCGTAGGCAACCTCAATCCCGCGCGGTTGACAAAAGGCTTCCAGCTCTTCCTGCAGCGGGCGTCCGTTGTGCGAAAAATGGGTGACCGCCCAGCGCGTCTTCGCATGAGCAGTTCCCATTGCCAGCAAACGTTCTTTCAACCTCAACACATCACTTAGCCCCAGATGAGTATCGTAAGGCGCGTCCACAAAGGCTTTGGTACACTCTGCAATCACAGCGTCCAGACGCACCCCTGCCAGATAACGCCAGGTCACATCGCGATACCAACCGGTATCACACATGTATAGCAACGTCTTTACCCCATCGGAAACGATATAGTTGAAACACCTCTCGTCTTCGCGATGGTGCGCCAGCACCGGTATCACGGTGTAACGCTCTATTTCATACGGTGTGAAGGGTTGCAATACCTGCACATCCAGCGATTTGCGCACCTCGTCGGGCACATAGCCCAGAGCGCGCACGAAATCCTCGCTCCCGTATATTGCCAGAGGCAGGTCGCGATAGGCAAAGCCCGGCACCAGATAGCCCAGCTCGTGCAACGCCAGATGGTCTTCGTGGGTATGCGTAATCAGCAAATGCCGCAGTCGCGACAGGTCCAGTTCATAAGTTAACACATGGTGCAACGTGTCAGGGGGCAGGTCGATTTTCAGTGTGTCGTCAATAAATATCGAACTGCGCGTGCGCAGGTTCCTTCCGCCGCGCTCCCGCGCGACACGACACACCTCGCACCCACAAAACAAGCCCGGCACGCCTTCCGCCGCAGCCGTTCCCAGAAAAAGCACTCTCACCGATAGTCCGTCGCCTCCTCGCTCTGCGCCACTCCGGTACAGGATACCCTATTATGCTGCCGAATTGCCTGGTTGCAATCATTCGCCGCGGTGCTGTGCCTTCCCTTCCAGCAGGATGAAGAAAGTTACAGGGCGTAAGTCAATAGTATGACCTGTCCCGATATCGTGGTCGTGCTGAACCCAAAAGCAGGGCGTTACCGTGCCATTCGCCACAAAGGCACGCTGCAAAACCTTCTGGAACAGGTGAGCAGGCGAACCGGGCTGACCTGGCGCATTGTGCAGACTTCTCACCCCGGACATGCGACCGAACTGGCGAGGCAGGCGGCAGAGCAGGGCGCATCCATTGTGGTGGCTGCCGGCGGCGACGGCACCTGTGGCGAGGTTGCCAACGGCATTGTGGGCACGCCCGCACGGCTGGGGGTTTTGCCACTGGGCACAGGCAACGATTTTGCGCGCTGCGCCGGCATCGGCGAGAACCTGCAGATAGCGGTGGAGACCCTCTTTACCGGTAAGCCGAAGCGCATAGACCTCGGCTCGGTCGCGGGGAGATACTTCATCAATATCGCCGGTTGCGGGCTGGATGCCGCCGTCGCCAAACGGGTGAATCAGGGTTTTCGCTTCCTGCATGGAACCGCCGCCTATGTTGCCGCGCTGTTCCAAACTATCCTTACTTTCAAGCCCGTCTCCATGCGCATTACCATTGACGGCGAGGAGCAGCACCTGAACGCCTTGCTCTGTACGGTGGCGAACACCCAATCGTATGGCGGCGGGATGCGCATCGCTCCCTACGCGCAGATAGACGATGGGTTGCTGGACGTGTGCATCGTCAAGGCGGTGAATAAACTGGAGTTTGTCAGCGTCTTTCCGCGCGTGTACAGCGGCACCCACATCACGCACCCTTGCTTCCTGATGCATACGGCGCGAAGGGTTCACGTGGAGAGCACGCCTCCGGTACCCGTGCTGGTAGACGGTGACGTGATGGGTACCACACCGGCCGAGTTCACCGTTCACCCCGGCGCCATCGAGGTGATTGTGCCTGTGAAGTAAACGGTGATACGATACGCCAAAGAGCAACGTGTGCTGTATCATTAGGCGTGAGGTGATTGGTGGAGAACATAAGGTGGGCAGGTTGCGATTTAAAACAAAAGCAACAGCATGTGAATTCATGCAGTGAAAAATCGTTGACGCTCTCACGTCACTCGCTTAAAATGTCTGTGTCGTTAGGATATCCGATGACAAACCTCAACATCTGGTAAAGTGGGGGGTGCCGAACGTGGATATCAGCAGCTTTTTTCAAACCAACAACTGGTCAGTTGTTGAAACTCTAACGCTACCTGCGCGTAATGGGGAAACCTTTACCGTTGACGACCTACCCCTTTCGCGGGCTAGTGTGCAATTTCTTCGTCGAGCCTACCCGAAAGGTCTATACCGTCATCAGAAGGAGGCTATCAATCAGTTCATAGAAGGAAATGACGTTTGTATTACAACCACCACCGCCTCCGGTAAGAGTCTGACTTTCTATGTAGCAGCAATTGAGCAAATGCATCATCACTCCTCGAGCAAGGTTGCCGCTATTTACCCGCTTAAAGCCTTAGGTAAGGAACAAGAGGAGCGGTGGAATAGCGCAATCCATCAGGCAGGACTGGAGCGTAATGTTGGACGGATAGACGGCCAAACTTCTTCTGTACTTCGGGCTAAGATGCTGCGCAACTCTGACGTATTGATACTTACGCCAGATATTATCCACGCTTGGCTGCTTTCTAATTTGAGTGATGACCGTGTTATAAGATTCCTCCGCTCTTTGAGTCTCATAGTGGTCGACGAGGTGCACAACTATTCCGGGGTGTTTGGTTCCAACGCAGCATTTTTGTTTCGCCGAATACAACACTTAGCCAACCTCTTAGGAGCCCGCCCACGTTTCTTCTGCGCGTCTGCTACCATAGCCAGACCAGAAGAGCACCTACGCAAGCTCATAGGAAAGGACTTTGTAGTTATCAGCAGCGATATGGATACATCACCGAAGCGCCCCATAGAGATAATTCTGGTAAAACCACCGCGTTCGGCAGACTTGCTTACCGAAGTAACCCAGCTGCTTCATTTCTTGTCTAGCCAGGAACAACTACGTTTTCTGGCCTTCGTCGATAGTAGAAAACAAACTGAACAAATGGCATCGATTTTAGCACGTCGACATGACAAAGATAGAGATGAAGACATCGATACGGTAGATGTCGACCACAAGATGCAGCTTGATGTGTTACCATATCGAGCCGGCTATGAGGAACAAGACCGCAGTGCCATTCAACAGCGGCTTGCCAAAGGAACCTTACGAGGTGTGGTTAGTACAAGTGCGCTAGAGCTCGGCATCGATATCCCCCACTTAAACACCGGGGTTTTGGTTGGTGTACCGCAGTCCCTAACGAGTTTGCATCAGAGGATCGGACGTGTTGGGCGTACGTCGAAAGGTACAGTCATTGTCATAAACACTGGGGATGTTTACGACGAAGCAGTTTTTGCGGAGCCTAGGAGATTCCTGGAACGTCCGCTAGCAGAAGGTGCTTTATATCTAGAGAACTCACGTATCCAGTATATCCATGCATTGTGTTTAGCACGTATAGGTGGTGAAAATGACCAAGTATGCGCGTCCATCAGTCGAAACACTACGGAATTCTATAGTGAGGTAGATTGGCCTCAGGGATTCATAGAACTTTGCAAGCGAGAACGAATAGGCGAGATACCACCCGACCTCCAAGCAATGAAAGCAGAAGCTGGAGATACCCCTAACTCGGTATACCCTTTACGTGATGTTGAAAGCCAGTTCAGTGTGGAACTGCGACAGGGGAGGATACCCGAGCCATTGGGGAGTCTGTCATATAGCCAATTGATGCGAGAGGCATACCCCGGTGCCGTTTACTACTATATCACAAATCCCTATCGCGTCATTCAGGTGAACCTCCGGGAAAGAAAGGTTCTGGTCAGGAAAGAGAGGAAGAGGTATACGACACGACCAATTTTTCGCCCAGCAATGATATTTCCAAATATTACCTCAGATAATGTCTATGCTGCTCGAAAACACGGACATCTCATAGTTATGGAGTGCAGTCTGCAAGTTCGTGAGACCATCTGCGGCTTTAAAGAAAGACGAGGCCCGAACGAATTGAGTTTCGCATATCCGTTGCCCACAAATAACGAATTGGGCGTTTCTTTTAGGCGTGACGCATTCACACGGGTCTTTTTCACCACTGGGGTAGTAATCACACACCCAGCCTTTAGCAGAGAGGGTTTTAACCTCGAGGCTTTCGCTCAACTCCTTTATGAGGTGTTCCTCTTACAAGTCGCTTTCGAGAGGCGTGATATTGACGTTGCAACCGACAAACACAGAAAGGAAATAGGAGTCATCCATAAGGATGATCGCTTTGTTGCTATCTATGATAGAACCTATGGGAGCTTGAGATTGTCAGCTCGTATTATGGAGGCCAATACTCTACAGCATACTCTGCGCCAGCTAACTGAACTACTCAGCACCCAGCAGATATGTTCCCTAGACACGGAGAGCATGTCTGCGGTAGAAGAGATATACCGTGATTCCCTGCAGGAACCCACAATTTTGGACTTCGCTGCCGAGGATTCTTTGGGACCTGAGAGCGCCGACCAAAGAACCGAACGTGTGATTATGCCCGGTAGTAAGGGCATATCCATTCGGCATGGTAATGAGGAGTTTTATGTTGAGGACGTGTTCTACAGTCCCAAAATGCAGGCGCTAGCCTACCGAGGACGTCACCAATCTACTCCCCCAAACGTTTCGGACACAATGCGAGTCACAGACATAATTGAAATACCTGGCGTTAGTCAAATGGGTTCCTATAACTATGAAACAGGTGAACTCATCACGCAGACAACTGCGTAGGCTCAGAATTTTGGGCATAATTTTATCATTGTTACCAAATAACCCAACCGAGGTGCAACAAATGCCAGACAAAGAGATTTACTCGTGCAGAGTGCCCACAGGACGCAGAACTTACTTTTTCGACCTCAAGCAGTCTGCCAATGGGGATATCTATCTGATCATCAGTGAGTCGCGCCTTGAAGGTTCTGACTTCCGCCATTCACGGGTGTTGATCGACGAGGAATACATCGACGAGTTCGCGGAAGGTTTTCGTGAGGTGCTGGGATACTGGCGCGGAAGCCGGGGGAAGAGGAGTGGCGGGCAATCCAGCTAAGAAGTAGAACATTGTCCAGAGGTGTGATATGCTATACGCGAAGGGAGAAAGCACAAGATGTCGAAGCGCAGCTTACAAGAGAAGGTACGCCCTATTGCGGAGCGGGTGAAGAACTATCTGTCTGCACGCTACGGTGCGGCGATAGAGGGTGTGTTGTTGTATGGTTCATGTGCGCGTGGGGAAATGCGGGTCAGCTCGGACATCGATTTGCTTGTGGTTGTTCGTGAGCCGTTGATGCCTCAACGGGTTCGCAAGGAGATGAACGACCTGTTGCTGGATATCTTGCTGGAGGAGGGAGAACTCGTTTCGGTGGTAGTCGTTCCCAAATCCTATTTCGATGACGGAGATTCACCGTTTCTGCGTCAGGTGAAAGCGAAAGCGGTGCCGGTATGAGCGCGATGCACGACCTGATTGCGAAAGCGGAGCGATTCCTGCGAACAGCCGAGAAAGCGATAGAATTGGGCGATTATGATACCTGTGCATCGCGTTGCTACTACGCCATGTTCTACTTGGCGGAAGCTGCTTTACTCTCTAAGAGAGTGTCTGAGAATTTGCTTTGAGGGTGGCTTTTGGGGCAAACTGCTAACCATGAACAAACACAACCAGCGAAAACCCTATCCGACCGACCTGACCGATGCCCAGTGGAAACTGATTGAACCGCTTCTTCCTCAACGCAAGTCGCCACGAGGACGCAAGCGTGTCCACTCCTTGCGCGAGATTGTG
>CALJAP010000096.1 GCA_938027655.1 uncultured bacterium
CCGAGTGGGTACAAAATAGAAGACGTTGGAGATCTCCTTGGTGGCATAGGAACCATTATCGGCGGCGGGGGTCTGCTCGCGGGAGCTCTTCCCTTACCACCAGTAGCAGGGATAGGGATCGCAGTAATAGGGATCGGAGCAGGTATTGTGGGTGGTATCGTTGTTGGAGACTGGATTGCTGACCATTTGCTGCCCCCACCCGATACCTACATTCCGGCGCCTTCAGACGAGGAACTCAAACGTTATCGTCACGAGCTCGAAGAGGGGTGGTGGAATGGTACAATACCTCCTCCTCCCGGCTGGAACGGGCACCGCATACCGCCACGTGTTCCGTGTGATCCGAATCACCACCGGGCGCCGTTATTACGGTAGCCGCTACTAAGGAATAGCAGAATCGGCGAGGCAGAAGACCTTCTGCCTCGCCGATAAGGAGGGGAGCGATGAACAATCTGCACAATCCTTTAACCCTGTCTCTATTGGCAACAGGAGTGCTTGTCCTTGCTTTAGCACTACAGCTCTGGGCATGGCTACACTTACAAGATGGAAGAGCAAAACGTCGTGTGTGGAGTAATAGTATCCTATTGGTAGCTATGGTGATCCTTTCTTGTACACAAGTTATCCCCATGAGCGAACGTTCTCGTACTGCGATTATGGCTTTAGTAGGAGGGATGATCTTCACCGGGGCGTTGCTTGGTGCATCTTACGTCGATTTTAGTAACAACCCTCAACGCAATATCTGGTGGTCAGGTTTCCTACAAGGGCTTGTTGTATCTCTTACGATAGTCATTGTGGTGCTTCTGTTCCTCTCGTATGTGACTACTTTAGTGCAATAATGAAGACGGATTTGGAGGTGACTGACTGTTGGTCAAAGGTGGACTAATACGCACGGTCTGTCGCAGGTTGATCCGGGACGGTCATCAGCACGTTGACAACCGAAGCATTCGGGAATACGGTGGCACAGTGGGGCAGCAGTGCCAACCCCTATCGCTTTGCGGGCGCCCGGGGCTACCGTGACGATGGCGATGCGGGTTTACTCCACGTTGGGGCACGCTACTACGACCCGCAGGTGGGGCGGTTCATCTCGCGCGATGCGGTGCTCAGCGAGCATCTGTATCTGTATGGCGAGCACGAGCCGGTGAATCGAAACCGTTTCTTCCGTACCCTCCCGCAGGGGAAAAGCTCCCTCGGCTACGGGTTTGCAGCTAAAGCCGCACCTTCCTAGCAGAGGCATGTTCCAGTCTACTTTGTCCTGCTGAACGGAGTGAAGCATCTCTGCATCGCGACACACTGAGGTTCTTCGCTTGTGCTCAGAATGGCAGGTTTGGCATGTTTTTTATCGTGCTGAGCGTAAGCGAAGCATCTCGGAGTGGCGATACAACAAGATTCTTCGCTTCGCTCAGAATGACGGGCGAGCAGAAACTTCCTGCAAATATCAACATGCCGTTGTAGCCGCAGGCTTTAGCCTGCGCCAAAGCACGCAACCTGAAGGTCGCGGCTACATTGGGAATAACTCCCCTCTCCTTGTAGCAGCCTGCGCCAAAGCACGCAACCTGAAGGCTGCGGCTACATTGGGAGTAACTCCCCTCTCCTTGTAGCAGAGGGGCGGGAGGAGAGGTTAATTCGCTTTGTTTTTCAAAAATTCATTCGTCTGCGCAACGGGCTAAGGCTCCGAAAAGTACTCTTCCAGATGCTCGCGCAGGAGAGCGCGGGCGCGGTGTAAACGTGCCTTCACCGCTGCTACGGTGAGACCGGTGCGCTCCGCCGTCTCCTGATTGGACAGGTCCTCCATGTCGCGCAGGATAAGCACCTCGCGCAGGTTGGGGGGCAGTTTGTCTACCGCTTCGCGCACTTTCTGGCGTACCTCCTGGTCCAGAAGCACCTGCTGGGGGTTTTGGGCAGTGGTGTCTATCATCTGGCGAAGCAGGTTTTCAGCATCCTCCTCCTCGCCCAGAGGCTGATCGAGCGAAATGGTAGGATGCGCCATAATTTGCTGCTGTTTGCGCACACACAAGTTCTTTGCAATGCGGAACAGCCAGGTGGCAAACGAGGCGTCCCCGCGAAACTGCGGGAGGGCACGGAAGGCACGAATCAGCGCCTCTTGCAGTACGTCCGCTGCCAGGTCCGGGTTGGCGCAGGCACGGGTCATTGCCCGATACACCTGTGCCTGGTAGCGGTGCACCAGTCGGTCAAACGCACGGCTGTCACCCTGCTGGGCGGCGCGAATCAGGTGGCGATCCTCGCGATAAGACGGTTCCATGCTTTCTCCTCACCCTGCCAGAATCTGTTTTAACATGCCAAGCGTCTCGTCTATCTGTTCGCGCCGTTCAAAGCCGATAATGAAGTTGTCCACGCATCGCTGCGCTATCACGAAGCGCAGGCTCTCCTCTCGCTCCTGAGGGGTAAGGAACCTGCCCTCTCCGAAAATCTTCATGCCGACAACGCCCTTTCCTGCCGACCGCATCTGGCGCAGCAGTTCGGCAATCTCCTCGGGTTTGCCGTCCATCGCCGTACCCCGATGGTTGATACGAGCCAGCTGCACCTGCACCCAGGACGAAGCCTGCGATGCTTTCAACGCGGGCAGGCTGTGACACGAGGTGCCGTGCGCCCGGATGAGCTTTTTCTGGCGCGCCTCTTCCAGTGCGTCTCGCATTGCCTTCAGGTCCTCTGCCCAGCTGGCTTCTGTCGTACAGTGGAGCAGCACGATATCGATGTAGTCCGTGCCCAGCTCCTGCCGGAATCGGTCGATAGCCTGTTTCGCATCGGTCACCTGTTCGGGCAAGCCCATCGGGCGGAACCAGATTTTGCTCTGGATGACAATCTTCTCGCGCGGAATGCCTCGCAGTGCCTCGCGCAAGAAGGGATGCGTGCCGTACAGGTCGGCGGTATCGAAGAAGGTGATGCCGTTATCGTAGGCGTGCCGAACCAGTGCGATGAATGCCTCCTTGCCCATGCGGGTATGGTTGGACTGGCGCATCCAGCCGCGCATTCCCGTGCCGATACCCACAAAGGATGCTTTCATGCCCGTTTTACCCAGCGCGACCAGCTCCGTTGGCGAACGCACAGGAGGCTTCTGCTGGGCGTCTGTGCCTGTGTCCAGTAACATCCCTCCCGCTCCCACGAGTACGGTTCCAAGAAACTCACGACGTGTCATCGGTTGCATGGCTTGCTCACCTCCGCCTGTATTATACGCTCTCGGCAGGAAGACTGTCTATGAACCGTGTTTCCCGCGGCGTGAAATATCCCCCCCACAGGAGGGGCGAACCCCGTGCTGAGCCTCGCCCTCTGGGTGGCGTAACCTTCACCCCGCACTGTACGTCCTACAATTGAACTGACGCGCCAAAGGGGGTATTGGTGTCATGAAGTGTTCTCGATGGTGGGTCTTGATAGTTCCCGCGTTCGCGGCTATCGTGTTGCTACTGTTCTACCGAGCATATCGTCAGCCGCAGGTTTATTCGCTGCAGGGACCGGAGTCGCCTGCAGTGCACGGCATGCCCGACAGGTCAGGGGTGCCGATGACAAGAGAGCTCCTTCCCAAACAGATGCCGATGTCCGGCACTCTCGCGATGGGTGGGGTGGTGGGCGAGGGCGGCGCATCGGATGGTGGGCTGACTCTGGCTGCGCTCGCCGCCAGCCAGCCGGAGCGATACCTGATTAAAACCGCCTCTGTCACCCTAGAGGTAAAGCAGACAAAAGACGCCATCGAGCGGATGACCCAGCTGATTAAAGAGCACAAGGGTTATGTGTCTGACCTGCAGGAGTGGACCGACGAGCTGGGCAACCAGAGCGCTACCGTAACTTTCCGCGTGCCGGCGAGCCGCTTTGAGGACGCGCTGAACGCGGTGAAGGCATTGGGCAAAGCGCTGAACGTGCAGGTAAACTCCGAAGATGTCACCGAGGAGTATGTGGATATCGACGCGCAGTTGCGCAACCTGAAGCGCACCGAGGAGCGGCTGCTGGGACACTTATCACGCACCGGCAGGCTGGCAGACACGCTGGCGATAGAGCGCGAGCTCAGCCGCGTCCGCAAGGAGATCGAGAGGCTGGAGGGGCGTTTACGCTTCCTGTCGCACCGTGTGATGTATTGCACGCTCAGCGTCACGCTACGGCAAAGCGCACGCACGCAACCGCTGGTGCCGCCGGAGAGCTTCAGCACGGGCAAGGTGGCATCCGACGCGGTGCGTGCGCTGGTGGCGTTTGCCCAAAGCCTCTGGTCGGTGCTTATCTGGGTGGCGGTGTGGGCAGTGGTCTGGCTACCGATAGCTGCGATTGGCTGGGTGGGCTATCGTCGCTGGCGCAGGGCGTGAGCCTTTTATCCCTCCTGCAATGTCCTGCCCGTGATGCGCCGGTACGCCTCGCGGTATTTCTCGGACGTTTTCGCCACCACTTCGTGCGGCAGGGTGGGAGCGGGTGGGGTCTTATCCCATCCGGTGCTCTCCAGCCAGTCGCGCACATACTGTTTGTCGAAGCTCGGTTGCGGTTGTCCCGGCACGTAGTCATCCACCGCCCAGAAGCGCGAAGAGTCGGGGGTGAGCACCTCGTCAATGAGCAGAATGCGCCCCTCTTTCTCGCCGAACTCGAACTTGGTATCGGCGATGATGATGCCTTTTTGCGCCGCGTCGTCGCGGGCGAAGCAGTATACCTCTATGCTCAGGCGAGCCAGCTCCCGGGCTACCTCGCCAGCAATCTGTACCGCCTGCTCCAGACTGATGTTTTCATCATGCCCGATCTCCGCTTTGGTGGCAGGGGTAAAGATAGGTTGCCTCAGACGGTCGCTCTCGCGCAACCCGGCGGGCAGGGGAATGCCGTGTAGTATCACCGGTTTCTCCATGCCTCCCGCCTGCACGTACTCCTTCCACAGCGACCCCGCCAGGTATCCACGCACCACGCACTCGATGGGATAGGGTTTCGCTTTGACCACCAGCATCGAGCGTCCGTCCAGCATGTCACGTGTCTCGGCGTCCAGCTGACCACCTGCGGCAACAACCGCCTCCACAATCGCGTCGATGTCTGCGCTGATCAGGTGATTGGGCACAATGTGCCCTGTTCGCTCGAACCAGTACAGCGAGAGCTGCGTCAACACACGCCCCTTGTCGGGAATGCCGTTGGGTAGCACGACGTCGAAGGCGGAGATGCGGTCGGTAGCGACGATGAGCAGCTTATCGCCCAGATCGTAGATGTCGCGCACTTTGCCCCGCTTCGGCTCTGGCAAACCGGGGATGCGGGTGTAGGTAACCGTTTGCATCTATACCCAACCTCCTTTTCCAAAGGATGAAGCACTTTCCTTTGCGAATCTTGTTTCAGGGGTGATAGCAGTGCAATCTCGCAATGTCCCTGAGTACCCGAGCAATCCATTCGTCATCAAGATGGAGATTCCTGCCCCGCAGGACAGCGCAGGAGGCCTTATTGTGGCGGACCTGAATGACGATGGGCGCCTGGACTATCTGGTCACCGTGCCGGGGCACGTCGCCGCCTACGCCTGGGATGGGCGAAAGCTGTGGGTGCTGAAGACCGATGTGCGTGTAGGTGGCTCTGCGGAGACGTACGGCTTACCCGGGCATCACGGAGCGGGGGTGCAAGCGGGCGACATCGACGGCGATAGACGCACCGAGGTGCTCTTTCTGGACAACGACAGCACCTTGCACGTGGTGAACGGTACAACGGGCAAAACGCGGTGGGAAGTGAAGATTCCCGTGCCGGAAGGGGCGGAGCGGTGGGAGCATCTGGCGATAGTCAACCTGCGCGGCAGGGGCGATCGGGATGTGGTGCTCCAGGCGACCAACGCGAAGGGCTATCGGATGGGCAGATACGTCGCCGCGTTTGCGCTGGACGAGTTACGCAGGGGCAACACCCGGCCGCTCTGGCAGGTGGATAACTTTCTCGCCTGTGCGCACAACGGTTTGCGCGTGGCGGACATCAACGGTGATGGCAAAGATGAAATCATCAGCGGATGCATCCTTGCGCCCGACGGCAGGGAGCTTTTCCGGTTACCCGATGTACGCGGGCATCTGGACAGCGTGTTCATCGCCGACGTGCAGCCCGACCTGAAGGGCATGGAGGTCGTGGCGCTGGAAGAGGGCGCGAACCGGGTGTTTCTGTTCAATGCCGAACGGCTCATCTGGGCGGTAGACCACAAGCGTCAGGAGCCGCAGAACGCCGCTATCGGTCGGTTCGACCCCGCACGAAAGGGACTGCAAATCTGGTGTCGCAGCCGTTACGATACCCACCAGAAGCCCTGGGTGCTCGATGCCGAGGGGAAGGTCATAGCGGACTATGAGTTGAGCAAGGTTGCTCCCGCCGACTGGACGGAAAAGGGTATCGAGGTCATCTACGCCATCCACTGGGACGGCACGGGCAAACAGCATCTCGCCGCGAAGGAACGGCACGAATCGGGTGATGTAGCGGTGATTGACGCCATGACGGGGCGATTCATTGCTCGTTTCCCGGAACGCGCCGACAGGTTGTACGTGGCGGACGTAGCAGGCGATTGGCGCGAGGAGCTGATTGTGCTGGCGGGCAACGAGCTGCACATCTACCAGAACACCGCTCCCAATCCGAACCCCAATCGTCCGCGCTTGTGGGCGAACCCCGTATACCGACGTGCGAAGGCAGTGTGGAACTACTATTCGCCATAGAAGGGGAGCATCAGCAGGTAAAGGCAAACTGGAGGTGAGGTAGTGAGCCGATGGGATGGATGAAGGCTTTCCGCAATCCGGGAACGGAATATCGCGGCGCACCGTTCTGGTCATGGAACGACCGTCTGGAAGATGCCGAGCTGGTGCGCCAGATAGAGAGCATGATGCAGGCAGGCATGGGCGGTTTCTTTATGCACTCCCGCACCGGCCTGCTGACCGAATATATGTCTGAGCAGTGGATGCAGCACATCCGCACCTGCGTCGGCGCCGCGAAAGAGCGCGGGATGCTGGCATGGTTGTACGATGAAGACCGCTGGCCCTCTGGCTTCGCCGGAGGTGACGTGCCCGCCATGCACCCGTCGTTTCGCGCAAAGCATATCACCTGGCAACGCGCAGAGGCAAACGATGTTGCCGAAGGCGGCGTGCTGGCCACGTACTGCTGTATGGAGGAGAACGGGCAGCTGCGCGATTTCCGCCTGCTTCATGAAGGCGAAGAGGCGCCGCCCGGGCAAACTGTCGTGCGCTTCGTCTGGCGTGATGACCCACCCAGCCCCTGGTACAACGGCGGAAGTTATCTGGACACCCTCAACCCCGAGGCGGTCGCCGCCTTTCTGCGCCATACTTACGACGCCTACGCGCGTGAAGTGGGCGAGGAGTTCGGTAAAACGGTGCCGGGCATCTTCACCGATGAGCCTCACTACGGCAAGTTCTTCCAGCCCGATAAGCTGCCCTTCACCGAACGGCTGCCGGAGGAGTTTCAGAAAGCGTACGACTATTCGCTCATAGAGGCGCTACCCGCTCTCTTCTTCGACGCCCCCGATGCCTCTGCGCACCGTTATCGCTTCCATCGACTGTTGACCCAGATGTTCGTGCAGAGCTTCGGCAAGCAGCTGTACGACTGGTGTGAACAGCACGGTATCCACCTCACGGGGCACTACCTGCTGGAAGATACTTTCCCGGAGCAGATTGCCGCCATCGGTGCAGCGATGCCACTGTACGAGTACATGCAGTCGCCGGGTATTGACCACTTGGGCAGGCGTTTGCCGGAGGGCTTGCTGGCGCGGCAGGTTTCCAGCGTGGCCCGGCAAATGGGCAGGCGGCGCGTGTTGTGCGAGACCTACGGCTGTTCGGGATGGAACATCTCCTTCGCCGAGCAGAAGTGGATTGCCGATAACCTGTTCGTGCAGGGCGTTACCTACATGAACCAGCATCTTGCCCTGTACTCGATGTGGGGTGGGCGCAAACGCGACTTCCCACCTTCTATCTTCTACCAGCAACCCTGGTGGAAGTATTACCGCTACCTCTCCGATTATATGGCGCGGGTAACGCTGATGATGCGGTCGGGCGCGCCTTGCAGCGAGCTGTTGGTACTGCATACCATCGGCTCGGGGTGGGCAACCTTCCGACCGGATAACCAGCAGCGATGTGCCCGCTACGGCGAGGCGTGTATGCGTGTCAGCACCTGGCTGAACGAGATTCAGCACGACCACGACTTCGGCGATGAGCTTATCATGCAGCGACACGCGCGCGTGGAGGGCGAGTATCTGGCAATCGGGCAGGCACGCTATCGTCTGATGGTGGTCCCCCCTGCGCTGACGCTGGCACGCTCCACCGTGCAGTTGCTGCACAAGTGGCTGGATGCGGGCGGGCGAATTATCGCTGTCGGTGAGACAGCCTCGCAGGTAGAGGGCACTCCTGCCGGGGAAGAGCTCGCCGTGTTGTGGAACCACCCAAACGTGACGCGCATCCCTGAGGATTTTACCGCTCTGCAGGAGGCGGTGGATACCCTGCTCCCACCGGTGGTGCGCGTGACCACTCCCGGCGGCGACATCTGTCGTTCCGTTTACGCGCGTCTGGTGCGCAGCGACGACGGTGAGCTGGTGCTGTTCCTGGTGAATCGTGCGCTGGATGATGACCAGGGCGAACTCACCGTACAGGTGCGCGGCGAAGGGCATCTGAGCCTGTGCAAGGCGGAGACAGGAGAGATTGCCGCCCTGCCGATAGAGAAAACGGGTGAGGTGATACGATGTGCCTTGCCGTTTGGTCCGGCGCAGTCGTACCTGCTGGTGCTGGATGGCAGCGCAGGCTGCGCGCATGAGCGCAGAAAGCATCCGGCTATGCAGATAGACCTCGACGGCAACTATCGCGTGGAGCGTACCGAACCCAACGTGTTGCTGCTGGACTACGCCACGCTGACCATCCCCGGTCAACCGCCTACCGCACGCCTGCCGATGTGGAAACTGCATCTGCACCTCGCAAACCATCTGGGCATTGACCCCGACCTGCACAACAGCGGGGTGTCGCTGTGGAAGCGCGAACGAGATCGCCACGCGCCGCCCAAAACGTGCGACGTGGTGCTGACGTACACCTTCGAGAGCCGCATCGAGCCGGGGTCGCCGGTGATGCTGGTAGTGGAAAAGCCGGGGTTCAGCCGGTTCGTGGTGAACGGCGTGGAGGTGGAGAGTAAAGACGCGGGATGGTGGCTGGACATCGGCTTTCGCAAACTGGATATTTCAGGAACCCTGCGCAAGGGTGTCAACGTGATCGAACAACATCTCCACTTTGTGGAGGGGCTGGTGCTGGAACCTGTTATGATATTGGGAGACTTCGGAGTGCTGCCGATGAAGGAAGGTCACCAGTTCGTGCTGGACACCGAGCCAGAGAGTATCACACTGGACGACTGGTGCTCGCAGGGGTATCCCTTCTACTGCGGGTCACAGCGGTTCACGTGGGGGGTGCGCCTGCCCGGAGAGGCACAGCGCGTGGTGCTGGAGTGTCAGAAGCCACTTGCGCCGGTGTGCAGCGTGCATGTCAACGGGCAGTACGCCGGTTTGCTGGCGTGGCATCCGTACGAAGTAGACATTACCGACCTCGTGCGTGAGGGCGAGAACGAAATCACGGTGGAGGTCTTTACCAGCCCGCGTAACCTGCTCGGACCGTTGCACCACCAGCAGGGCGAGCTGTACGGCGTGGGACCGGAAAGCTTCACCTCTGGAGATGCGTGGACAGACGACTACCGATTCGTGCCATACGGTCTGCTCACCCCGCCTCGCATCCTGGTTTACGAGTAGTCACGGCTCTTGCCAAAGAGTGTACCCTGCTGGTGAAGTTTTGCCTTACTGCGACACCGGGTGGTGTGCTATAATCATTGCAGAGGTGATGGCAATGGCTATGCAGGCGTCCGCAAAAAGGATGAGTTTGGATGAGTTCCTGCAGTGGCTGGACGAGGATACCCATGCAGAGTGGGTAGAGGGTGAGGTATTGCTGATGAGTCCTGTTTCATATACGCATCAGGAACTTACGCGCTTTTTGCTGGAAATTCTTTCAGCATTTGTGAACGTAGAGAGAGCAGGAGTGGTCTGCTATGAGCCGTTCCAGATGCGTCTGGCGAACTCCAGCCGCTCCCCCGATATCCTGTTCGTCTCCAATGCCAACCTGCATCGACTGAAAGAGACCTATCTGGACGGCGCAGCCGATTTGGTCGTAGAGGTTATCAGCCCCGAAAGCCGTGCGCGCGACCGAGGCGAGAAGTTCTATGAATATGAATCGGCGGGCGTGCGCGAATACTGGCTAATAGACCCCGAGCGCAAGCAGGCGGAGTTTTACCAGCTGACGGAGGGTGGAGTGTATCATACCGTGCTGGCGGCGTCGCAGGGGGTGTACCATAGCAGGGTGCTGGACAGGTTGTGGCTACAGGTGGAGTGGTTGTGGCAGCAGCCCAAGCCAACGATTATCGAGGTGCTGCGCCAATGGGGCACGCTCTCCGGGTAGAGCGCAACACCGCAAACGTTGGGGCGAATGATTACTCGTCCCATCCCCCTCTTCCCCGCATTCATTTCGTGACCTGTTGCGCAACGGTTTTCCTGCCTGTACAATAGAAGCATCACGGAGGTGGTCAAATGCAGGAGGCGGTGAATCAGGCAAACGTGCTTGTTCAGGCGCTGCCGTATATGCAACGCTACAGCGGCAAATGCTTCGTGGTGAAGTACGGCGGCGCAGCGATGATAGATGAACGCTTGAAAGCGCAGGTGATGCAGGACATCGTGCTGCTGCGAACCGTTGGCATCAAGCCGGTGCTGGTGCATGGCGGGGGCAAAGAGGTCAGCGAGGTGATGCAGCGCATGGGCTTGCAACCGCGTTTTACAGGTGGGTTGCGCGTCACCGACGCCGAGACGATGGAGATCGTGGAGATGGTGCTGGCGGGCACCACCAACAAAGGCATCGTGTCGTTAATACACCGCGCCGGTGGCAAAGCGGTGGGCTTAAGCGGCAAGGACGGTAACCTGCTGGTGGCAAAGAAGCTCACGCCCGATGGTCAGGACATCGGTTACGTGGGCGAGGTGGTGCAGGTGAACCCGGAAGTGATTACGGTGCTCTCCGAGTCAGGGTACATTCCGGTCATCTCCTCAGTGGCTATCGGTGAGGACGGGCAGAGCTACAACGTCAACGCCGACCACGCCGCCGGAGCCATCGCCGCCGCCCTGAAGGCGGAGAAATTGATTGTGCTGACGGATGTGCCCGGTGTGCTGGCTAACCTGAACGACCCCGCCTCGCTGATTTCGGAGATGAGCATCGCTGAGGCAGAGGAGCTGTTGCGCAACGGTAAGGCGGAAAGCGGGATGGCGCCCAAGCTGCAAGCGTGCATCACCGCCCTGCGCGGGGGGGTACAGCGGGCGCATATTATCGACGGTCGCCAGCCCCACGCGATACTGATGGAGGTATTTACCGACCGCGGTGTTGGCACTATGGTGAAGCCGTGAGACATGCCTCGTTGGCGATAGCGCTGTTGCTGATGGGTATCGCCCCTTGCGCCCTCGCCCAGCAACCCGTGACGGCAGTGGTCATCATGGAGGGAGTGAGATGGCAGGACATTGAGCGGGGGGAATCAGGTGCGCTGTACGTGCTGGCACGCCATGGCGCTGTGGGGTTGATGAGCGTTGGCAGGGCGAAAGATATGGCAGCCGGCTTTGCCACTACCCTGCAGACAGGTAGGCGTTTTACCTTCCCGTGGGGGGCATCCGCCGAGCTGTTCAGGAAACGTTATCCGCGTGTGCGCTGGCTGCTGGAGGAGCTTGCACGCGCTGGCATCGAGGTGCAGGTGCACGTGGAGCCGCCGCAGGAGAGTTTGTCTACCCTGCTTGCTCAGCCGTCCCCTCCCACGTCTCCTTCGGCACAGGTGCAGATATGGTGGCTTCGCGACAATCTGCCCACCGTGAGCAAGCGGTTAGAACAGGCTATCGGCTCGTTGAACCCAGAACGCGACAGGGTGTTGATTATCGGTTTGCCCCTCTCCAGCGAGCAGCTGGCTCCTGTCATCATGGCGGGGAGTGGGCTTCCAACAGGCGTTCTGACTTCCGCCACAACGCGCACCGCCGGTCTCGTTACCGACATGGACATCACTCCGACGCTTCGCCAGTGGCATGGGTTGCCTCTGCCGGTTGGCGAGCATCCGGTGCGCGTGCTGGCTGAGAGTGACGCTTTCGCCAGGGTGCAATCGCTCGCGCAGCGGTGTCGCTGGAACGCGCAGGGGCTGATACCGGTCGGCATCTTGCAGGTGGCGGGTGGACTGGTTGCGGTGCTGACCGCCTTGCGCGTGATAGGGAGGCAAACGGCATCCCGTCGGGCGCGGCTACTGCTTTCGGTAGCGATAGGCACATTGTTATCGCTGCCTGCGGGAACGGTGCTGTCGCCCTATTTGCCCGCTGGCGCACTATGGCAGTACGTGGGCATGGTTTTGCTGTCGGCGGTGTGGCTATCGTTGCTGGCGCACTGGGCAGTATGGGAGGAGCCGTTTCGCGCCTATATCCGCGCCTGCGCGCTGACCTCACTGGTCGTTCTTGCCGATGCCATTGGTGGGCAACACGGCGTGAAGAGCTCGATGTACAGTGCGTACGCGCTGTCGGGCATCCGCTTCTACGGCGTCGGCAACGAGCTGATGGGCGTGCTGGTGGGCTGCGCGCTGGCGTGGGGGCTGTACGGCTTGTTCGCCCTGTGGAGAGGCATCCTCTGGGCGGCGGTTGCTGTGGTGCTGGCAGTGCCCGGGTGGGGCGCGAATCTCGGCGGTTTGCTGACCTGCGCAGTGGGACTGGGTTGTGCATGGGAAGGCAAGCAGGCGCACGGCAAACGGCTTCTGTTGCGATGCACAGGCTGGCTGATAGCCGGCTTGCTCGCTGCGATAGCGGTCATGTGGCTGGACAGCCTGAGCGCGTCCCCCTCGCACGCGGGCGAGGTGTGGTTGCGCTGGCAGGGTGAGGGTTGGGGAGCGGTGGCGGGTACCCTGTCTTCCAAAGCGGCGCTGATGGTGCGCGTGCTGCTCAGTCCGTTTGCATGGGGTGTCCTGCTGGCAATTGGGGTCGCGCTGTGGGGGATGCGGCGCAGCGGGTTACTCACCGCCTTCAGCAACGGCAAACGGAGCGAGTATCTTCCCTGGCTGGCGTGCATCGTGGCTGCGCTTGCGTTTAACGATTCGGGATTTGTCCCCGCCGCAGCGATACTCGGCGTGGGTGTGGGAGCAGTGCTCACCTGCAAACTGCAGGAGGTGAAAGATGGTTCGTCTGGCTGATTTGACCGGCTATCTGGACGATTACCTTGCCGTCCGCGAGGTACCCGACTACCCCAACGCCTTCAACGGCTTGCAGGTAGAAGGAAGGGAAGAGGTGCATCGCGTGCTGACAGCGGTAGACGCTTCCGTCGCTTCGATAGAAGAGGCGGTAGCATGGGGCGCGGAGATGCTCATCGTCCACCACGGACTGTTCTGGAACGGCTTACAGCCGATTGTGGGGCGGTTTCGGAAGCGACTGCAGCCGCTACTGCGCGAGGGGACCAGCCTCTATGCGGTGCACCTGCCTCTGGACGTGCATCCCGAGGTCGGCAACAACGCTCTGCTGGCGCGCACGCTGGGGTTAGAGCCGTCCGGACGGTTTGGCGACTACCAGGGCACGCCGATCGGCGTCGTCTGTGAAACGCAACTGCTTCTTGCCGAGGTGGTGTCGCGCCTGGAGGCGGAGCTGCAGACGCAGGTGAAAGTCATGCCCTTTGGCGGAAGCATGGTGCGGCGCGTCGGCATTGTTACCGGCGGGGCAGGGCAGACGCGCATCCTGACCGAGGCGTACGAGCGAGGTATCGATACACTTCTCACGGGCGAGGGAGCGCACCACACCTATCTGGATGCCGAAGAACTGGGCATCAACCTGTTATACGCTGGGCACTATGCGACCGAGACGTTAGGCGTGCGTGCGCTGGGCGAGCATCTACACCAGATGTTCGGGCTGGAGCACCGCTTCTTTGACCACCCGACCGGACTGTGAGCGATGACCGACGTGGACGGTGGGGAACCTAAAATGAAGGGAGCCTTTCCTCCCCCGTCCACGGGGGGAGGTCAGGTAGGGGCATTTGGTACGGCTCGGCAGGAGCCTCGCCATCCAGAATGCGTGGACAGGTACATCCTGCAGGAAACCAGCTGCACCCTGCGAATAAAACAGGCGGTCAGACCTGTCTCTGGCTTTGTATTCTGCGGCGAGGTGATGTATGGCTGTTCATCTATGGGAAGAAACGGTGACGCTTCCCACCTATCCGGTGGGCAGGGCGAACCCGCATCCCCCCTTCCAGCGCAAAGGTTACTGGGAGGTGTATCCGTACGCCCTGTTAGACCGGTTGAGCGACGAAGCTGAACCGCGTCAGTACCGCGCCCTTTTCCTGGAGAACCCCTACCTGCGCGTGATGGTACTACCGGAGGTCGGCGGGCGAATCTGGTCGCTTTATGATAAGGTGGCCGGACGGGAGTGTCTGCACCAACCGCCGTCCATCAAACCTGCGCTCATCGGGCTGACCGGCGCATGGATTGCAGGAGGCATCGAGTTCAACTTCCCCATCGGTCACCGCTACACCACGCACCAGCCGATATGGTCCACCCTTGCCCCACCACACGAGGAGGGCGAGAAGGGCACGATATGGATTGGCGAGATCTGCAGGCGTACGCGCATGATGTGGATGGTGGGCATCAGCCTCTACCCCGATAAAGCCTTCATAGAAACCGACATCCGCCTCTTCAACCGCAGCGAGCTCAAGAAGCGCTACTACTTCTGGACGAACTGCGCCCTGTCGGCACACGAGGACTGGAAGTGGATACTGCCCGCCGCCTCTGTGCGCAACTGGGAAGGCGACCTGAGTGAGGCGCGTGCGACCCTGCCCTTCCCGATAACCGACGATGGCGTTGACCTGAGCCTGTATCGCAGCTACGACTGTGCCTCCAGTGTATTCGCACACGACTTTCGCGGCAACTTCTTCGGAGGATACGACCTGCGCGAGGATGCCGGACTGCTACACGTTGCCGACTGGCGTGACGTGCGCGGCAGAAAGCTGTTTACCTGGGGCACGGCGGACGACGGCAGGGTGTGGGCGGAGCGGCTGGATGACCGCGGCGTGCCCTATGTGGAGATTCAGGTGGGGCGATTTGAGGACCAGAGCATCTGGCACTGGATACCGCCTCATTCGCTGGAATGCTGGCAGGAAGCGTGGTATCCCATACGCGGGCTGGCGGGAGAAGTCTCCGCGGCAAGCCGAGAGGGCGCATTGAGCGTGCAACTGGAGGCAGGGCAACTGCAGGTGCGCTTCCACAGCACCGCTCCTCGCCCCGACCACCGGCTTATCCTGCAGTACGGTGAGGATGTGATACACGAACAGCGCGTCGACCTCTACCCGGAGCGCACCGGCAACTGGCAATTTACCCTGCCCCAAGCCCCCGAGATGCTCCTCAAAGTGGTTGTTGCCACTGGCAGCAGAGAGCCGATACTGGAGGCGGTTGCCAACCCGCAGACGAGACGCGAACAGGTGACAATTACCCCGCCGGAAGAGGACTGGTTTGCCGACGACGTATACCTGCAGGCAGATGCCCTTGAGCGCGCGAACCGTATTCACGACGCCGAGAACAATTATGACATCGCCCAATCGCGGGGTTCGCTGCAAGCACGAAATGCCCTTGCCCGCTTGTGTCTGGAGGAGGGACGCTTTGAGGAATGCCTGCAATACACCGACAGCGTGCTCCAGCATGACCCACACAACGACGAAGCCATGTACCTGCGCGCGCTGTGCCTGATGACCCTCGGCAGGGATGCGGAAGCAGAGGAGTGCCTGTATCCCTTGAGGCGTAGCGCGCAGTATCGCGGACTGGCGTTTTACCTGCTGGGGTTATGCGCCATGCGCCGCGGCGATTATGCTCGGGCAGATGACCTGCTCGCCGAATCGCTGCTGTATAATGCAGCAGACATCAAGGCGTGGATGATGCGGTCAATCGTACTGCGCCTGCGAGGGGAACCGGAAGAGGCATCACAGATACGCCTGCAAGTACACCTGCTGGCGCCGCTGGAGCCTCTACTGCGCACCGAAGCGTTCCTCAGCACACCAGCCTCGCCCGACGCGGATGCGGTGAACCTGCTTCGCCCGCTGGCTGCGCAACCCCATGCTTTTGAAGAGGTGGCTTGCGACTACCTGAATGCTGGCTGTCTCAACGACGCCATCCGCATTTTGGAATCGCCTTCCCGTTTGGGATTGCCCGAAACGGCGATGGGACACTATCTGCTGGCTCTGGCTTACGCGAGGAAGGGGTTGCCTGCGCAGGTGGTGGAACATGCCTTGCTCGCCGCACGCAGTAATACTGAATATCTCTTCCCTTGGCGCACGGAGGACTACCTCGCCCTGCAGGAGGTACTTGCGCTTCGACCGGACGACCCGCTGGCGCGCTACGCGCTGGGCAACTGGCTGATGGCGCACCGGCGACCGGGCGAGGCGTTACAGCAATGGCTGCGCACGCTGAACGCAAAGGCGGTGGATGATGCGCTGGCACAGGGCGATATTCCCCCGGACAAGATAGGGGAGTATCGCTTCCGCAGCGCATGGCGCATCCTCGCACAAGCCTGTCTGACCACTCCCCCTCCGAAGGGCTTACCACCGCTGGCTACGCTCTACCGCAATATCGGCATGGTGCTGGTGGAGCATTGCAGTTTGCATGGCGTCGCCGGGCGTTCCTACCAGAAAGCCATCTCACTGAATCGACACGACCACTATCTGTGGTACGAACGCGAGACGACAGCATCAGTGCAACAGTCCGCCCTCTCCGTGTTGAGGAGGCTACACACTGCGCCTCCAGAGGTGCTACGGGAAAACCGGATGGCGCAGCTATACGCGCAGTTGCTGGTGGAGGAAGGTTGGTACGACGAAGCGATAGAGATTTTGCACTCGCGTATCTTCCACGTTGCCGAAGGAGAGACCTCTACACGCCCCACCTGGGTAAAGGCGTATCTGGGCAAAGGGAAAGAACTGGCAGACGAGGGCGACTGGCAGGGTGCGCTGGAATGCTTCCAGAAAGCACTGGAATACCCGCATCATCTGGGTGTGGGCAAGCCGTCGCATCCTGCCGACGCGGAGCCTCTCTTCTACGCGGGCATGGCAGCGCGTCGGTTGGGACAGGAAGAACTGGCCCGCCGCTATTGGGAGGAATGCGTGCGCTGTCGAGCCACCACCCGCGAGGATTACCGCTGTCAGGTGAAAGCGCTCAGGCTGATGGGGCAGCGGGAAGAGGCAAATCGCCTGCTGGAGAAGGCGGGGATAATGTACTGGAGTATACTGGACGATGAGGCTCTCGAGGGATGGTGAGGATTTCGGTTGGTGCGCACTGAAGAGAACTGCTACGAACGTGCTGGATAGAGGAGGCAAGGGTTGAACCAGGCTGTCATTCTCGCAGCGGGTGCGGGAACCCGCATCTGGCCCTACAACGAGGTGCGTAACAAATGCGCTACACCGGTGGTGAACGAACCTGCCGTACGCCGACTGGTAAAGCAGCTGCGTGAAGCGGGCATTCGTCAAGTGGTAGTGGTTGCAGGAGTGCACGCAGGCTCTGTTCGCGCGGCGTTACACGGATTGAACGGGCTGGAAATCGCCTTCGTGAACGTGCAGGGTGCGCCGGGCACAGCGGCCTGTGTGTTGACAGCGCTGCCCCTGCTGGACGCCTCTCAGCCCTTTGTCGTGGTTTACGGGGATGTGGTGACGACGCAAGCGACGGTGAGCCGTTTTGTCGAAGTCGCCAAAGGCAGTGACTCGGCGGCGGTCGCGTTGGTACAGCCCATCGTACCACCCGAACGCCCGATTGACTGGCTGGGTGCAAAGGTGAAGAACGGACGCATCGAGTATGTGGAAGGGCACAGTCGCGACTGCGAACATCGCTTGTGTGGCATCTATGCCTTCTCCCCGAAAGCGGTTCCTGCCATCCAGAACAACCCCGGTATCATGACACATGTGCCTGTTGGCGGGATGCCCCCTGCGGAGGCAGAGCTAGCGCAAAGCGTGCAAATGCTGTTGGACGAAGGGGAAGAGGTACCGGCAGTGCAGGTGGAAGATTACCTGGTAGACATGGACAAACCCTGGCACATTCTGGAGGCGAACCGTCGCGTGCTGGATGAGATGAGCCGCAGCCTGTTGGAAAATCGCATCCACCCCACCGCTCGCATCCACAGTGGCGCGGAGATAAAGGGCTTTGTGGTGCTGGGCGAGGGCAGCGAAATCGGCAACCGCGTGGTGATAGAGGGCAACGTGTTCATCGGCAAGGGGTCGCGCGTGGTGAACGGTGCAATTGTGGGTAACGCCGTAGCGATCGGCGACCGCACGCGCGTGAGCGACTATTGTCTGGTGGGCGCGTATAGCGTGGTGGGCAACCGGTGCATCGTGGGGCACGGCGCGGAGCTGGACGGCGTGATGTTCGACGGCGCCTATCTGTATCACTACTGCGAGATTTCAGGCGTGGTGGGTCAGTCTGTAGACATCGGTGCGGCAACGGTATGCGGAACCCTGCGCTTCGACGACGCTGAGACCATCCATCGCATCAAGGGCAGGCGGGAGTTCCCTGTTCACGGCGCGGATGCCACTTACTTCGGTGACTTCAGCCGCACAGGGGTCAACGTGATTACCCAGCCGGGCGTCAAAATCGGCGCGTACACCTGCATCGGACCGGGCGTGGTGGTGTACGAAGACGTGCCCAGTCGCAGGCTCATCCTGCTCAAGCAGGAACTGGTAGAGAAAGATTGGGGACCGGAGCGCTACGGTTGGTGAAAGGACAATCTTGCGCCTTACGCTGTAGCTGCGGGCTTTAGCCCGCGTTTTGCTCACCCCGCACCAGCGCTTCGCCAGCGGTTAGCAGGCTCTGTACCAGCTCGGGGGTAGAGGCTTCGGCATATATGCGCACGACCGGCTCCGTGCCCGACGCGCGTAACAGTAACCAGGCGCCGTTTTCGAACAGGAACTTGGTGCCGTCCATGCGGTCAATTGCCCGAACAGGCAATCCGGCAACCTCACGTGCTTCGGTTTGCGCCACACGCTCGCGGGCGGCGGGCATCTCTTCGCGTTCCAGGTGCAGATCGATACGGTTGTAATGGTGCTCGCCGGTCAGGTCAAACACCTCCTGCACCAGTTCGCTGAGCTTTTTGCCGCCAAGCGTCATCGCCTCCAGCAACATTAAGCCCATCAGCACGCCGTCGCGCTCGGGGATATGGTGCTGGATGCCGATGCCTCCGCTCTCCTCACCGCCAATCAACACATCGCCCTGCAACATATTCTCACAGATATACTTGAAACCGATAGGCGTGACGGTTAGCGGCAACCCGAAGTGCCGACACAGGGCGTCGATCATGTTGGTGGTGGAGATGGTCTTCACCACACGTCCGCGCCAGCCGCGCCGTTTCACCAGATGGTACAGGGTGATGGCAAAGATGCGATGGCTGTCCACGAAGTTGCCCCGCTCGTCCACCGCGCCCACGCGGTCGGCATCGCCGTCCAGCGCAATACCGATGTCTGCCCCCTCGCGAACAACCGTTTGCATCAGCATCCCGAGGTTGGGGGCAATGGGCTCGGGGTTGACACCGCCGAACTGCGTGTCGCGCTCCTCACGAACGGGAATAACCTGCGTGTGTCCGCCCTGCAGCAGGGCGCGCAGGTAGCCCGCACCGGAGCCGTGCATGGCGTCGGTGACCACCTTCCAGCCCATCCCCAGGATGCGAGGCAGTTCCACCAGCGTTTTCAGGTGCTGCAGGTACTCGGCGGTGAGGTTTTCGGTGCGCAGCTCGGCTGGAGCACGAGGTGCCACCTGTTCGCCAGACAGAATCCGCTGCAGGTGCGCCTCGATCTGCTCGGTGATTTCGGGCAGGGCAGAGCCGCCGTAGTTCGCTTTGAACTTGAAGCCGTTGAACTGCGGTGGGTTGTGGCTAGCAGTAATCATCACACCGCCCTGCGCCTTGCGGTGATGCACCGCGAACGACAGCGCCGGCGACGACAGCGAACTTTCGGAGAGCACAGTGGGCAGACCGCACCGCGCCAGCTCCTCCGCCGCTACCCGCGCGAAGACCTCTGACTTGAGACGGTTGTCATATCCCACGAGCACACCGTGTCCTTCGGGCTTTGCGCTGTGCAGGTACTCCGCCACCGCCCGCGCTACCAGGCGCACGTTCGCCTCGTTGAAATCGTCGTCAATCACTCCACGCCAACCGTCGGTACCGAAGCGAATCTCTGCCTGTTTCATCCTCTCACCACCTCCTTCGCGATGCCTCAACACTTTAACAGGCGCATAGCACCATATATATCGTAACACATTCCGCTACGTGACCAACGCCCCAATTCATCCGATTGCTGGGTTGTGATTGTCCGGTTTACCCCATTCGGAACAGGGGCAGACACGCAGGTCTGCCCCTACGCCGTCCACCACTCCTCTTTCGGGGTGCGCAGCATCAGCTCGCGGATGGCGTCGCGAGGGTTCAGGCGTCCATCCAGCACCGCGCGGATGGTGTGCGCGATGGGCATCTCAATCCCCAGCCGTTCCGCCAGCCCGCACACCGCGAAGGTAGTAGGCACTCCCTCGGCGACCTGTTTCAGCTCCTGCAGAATCTGTGCCAGCGGTTTACCTTGTGCCAGTCCGTAGCCCACACGCCAGTTGCGGCTGAGGTGGCTGGCAGCGGTGGCAAACAGGTCGCCCACGCCCGATAGCCCCATGAAGGTACGCTCCTCCGCCCCCAGCGCCACGCCCAGTCGCACCATCTCCGCCAATCCGCGCGTGATAAACGCCGCCTTTGAGTTATCGCCGAAGCCCATGCCGTCGCTGATGCCCGCGCCGATGGCGAGCACGTTCTTCAGCGCACCGCCCAGCTCCACACCTGTGACATCATGATTGGTGTACACGCGGAAGGAGGGATGCATCAACAGCGTTTGCGCCTCTTTCGCGGCGTCGGGAGAAGCAGACGCCACCACCGTTGCCGTTGGGATTTCGCGAGCCAGCTCCAGCGCGAGATTCGGTCCCGAAAGCACCACGATGTTGCCACAGCCTTCGCCCAGCTCTGCCTGTAACACCTGCGAAGGACGGCTGCCATCCGCTTCCAGTCCCTTCGCCGCGGAGATAACCAGCCGGGCAGAAGGGAGGCTTTCCCGAACGGCGGATGCTACCTCGCGCAACGCGCCTGCAGGTACGGCGAACACCAGCACTTCCGCCTCGCGAACCGCTTCTGTGATGTCGCTGGTGGGGCACACGGAAGAAGACAGAGCAAAGCCGGGCAGGTAGCGCGGGTTCTGCCCTTCGCGGCGAATGTCCTCTGCCAATCTGGCGTCGCGCGCCCACAGCGCTACCTGCACCCCTTTCTTGCCGAGCAGGAGAGCCAGCGCAGTCCCCCAGCTCCCTGCCCCTAACACCGCGACCGAAGGCAATTCAGGCACCGAACTTCTCCTGCACGTTCATCAGGCTGGTCAGCATGGGCACGAGGTCTTTGCCCCGAATGCGTCCCAATCCGCCTTTCGCACAGGCGCGCTCGCCGAACTGCGTCACCTCATCCGTGCGCACCTCCGGTCCCCACAGCGCAATCGGAACCGGCTCGCCCGTGTGGTCGCCGAAGGAACAGGCGGTGGTATGGTCGGCGGAGAGCACGATGAAAGTGCTGGCAGGGTCAATCTGGGTCAACAGCCAGCCCAGCATCTCGTCGATACGCTGGATGATGTCCACCTTCGCCTGCGGGTTATGGTCGTGCGCGGCGACATCGGGTCCCTTGACGTTGCACAGCACGAAAGTATGCTCCTGCAACGCTTCCACCACCTTGCGCCCCATCGCCATCACGTCGCTATCCAGACCGCCGGTGGCTTCGGGCACGTCCAGCACCTTTAACCCCACAAAGCGGGCGATACCCTTAATCAGCCCTGTCTCCGCCACACAGGCGCCGACCAGATGATGATGGCTATTGAAGTCAGGAATATCGGGAGCGACGCCGGCACCGCGAGGCAGGATGATGTTGGCGGGTTTTAAGCCCTGCTCGCGTCGCTTCTGGTTCACGGGGTGGTTGTTCAGCTTCTCGTAGCTGATTCGCACGAACTGGTTCACGATGCGAGCGGTACGCCGGGCGGCGGCGTCATCGGGGTCTATCGCCTGCACCTCGTGCACCTTTTCGCCCTCCGCGTGCGGGTCGGCATCGGTGATTTTGGGCGACAACCCGGGTCCGCGCAGGATGAGCGCGCCGCGATGCGCCACCGACTCTTTGAAGAACACCTGCACATCCTCGATAAAGATGCCGTTCACCTGCGCCGCGAGCTGGTCGGTTCCTTCGGTAATGCGTCCGGCGCGGCGATCCAGCACCACCATGTTCTCGTCCACTGTGCTGAAGTTACAGCGGAAGGCGATGTCGCCCCCGCGCACCTCCATCCCCACGCCCAGCGCCTCGAAAGGTCCGCGTCCGGTGTAGACAGCGTATGGGTCGTAGCCGAGCAGGGCAAGGTGTCCGGTGTCGCTTCCCACGCGCACGCCGGGCGCGATCAGGTGCATCAAACCGGTCTCGCCCTCGGCGGCGAGGCGGTGCATGTTCGGTATATGTGCGGCTTCGATGGGGGTCTTGCCGCCTAAGGCAGGATGCGGCCGGTCCGCCATCCCGTCCCCGATAAGCACAATCACCTTGCGGGTCTCAGAAGATGCTGCCATTGGTCAACCTCCTGCAGGAATGTTGCTCCTTTCACTTCCGCACAGAGGGGGCGATTTCCTGTTTCTACAGGAGATGCGGGCATTGCAAGCGAAAAGAACAATGAAAAAACATACGCTAAGGGGACGAGAACCATGACTGTACCTGTTCGTATCCAGCGCGCCGCGCAAAAGCTGAACCAGTCGGTCAATTTTGACGAGTTGGAAAGCCACCTGAACATGGCTTTACAGATAGACAAGATGATGGTGCTTATCAGACAGGAAAAATATGAACGTGCATACGACATCATGTTGTCTGTTATAGACTCCAAGAAGGGCGGCTTTTCGCGTTATGCTACGGAGGTCGGGGAGCTGCTAATTCAGGATATGATTCCGCTGCTTTTTCAGAGAAACCGGAGAGAAGACGCCTTCCAGGTGATGAAACAGTGGCTACGCCGATTTCCGGGTCATCCTGGTGTGTCCTGCAGACTGGTGGAAAACATGTCCCGTCTGGATGAGGCTCGCGCTAAAGTGAAACCGTCGCAGATTTTGGCTAAAGCGATACGTGAGCATCCGTATGCTCTTCAACCTCGTCTCTTGCTGGCGGGCAGGGTTGCCTTCGTTACGATGTGGTGCAAAGAATTCAGCCTCATCAAGCTCGTGACCCCCATATGGGGTGACTTACGCCTGATGGAATGGGTGGTTCCCCCTACCCGATACAATATCTTATATTATCTAGCGAACCTATTCGGAGCCACCTATCGTGCTCTGGTCACACCCCAAAGCCAGTCGCGTCTGCGCGAAATGGTCGCGCAGGTCGAGGAACTGCTGAAGCCCGACGAAAAGCCGTTATTGACAGAAGAGCAGTTCAACTTTATGGATACGCTCAACGCGGCAATCCAGCAGGATGCTACCCCTCAAGAGGAACAGGAGCTGCTGGAGAAAATCGACATCCAGACGATTCGGGAGCTGCTGGAAGGTGCCGAGGTGTACGAGCAGGTAGAAAAATGGCTGGACAAAGGCAGATTACACCATGCATACCGTAGGTTGATTACCTTCGAGCAATTGGCACAACATCCCCTGCGCGCTAACTTCCTCAGCCAAGCAGATCTTGTGCTTTCCGTCCTCACCTCGCAGGAACCCAGTCGTGGGACGAGACTGGATGACCTGCTGGATTATGCCGACGCATGGGCAGCATTGCAACCGGGCGCCCCCCGCCCTCATCTTCGCAGAGCGATGCTGCTAATGCAGAAAGGCTCTGTGTCGGAAGCGACTTCTGCCATCGAGACCGTAATGAGATTGTCGCCAAAGGGGATCGAACCGCCTATCTTCGTCGCCGTTGTGACTGGCTTCAAACGCAAAGATGCGCCCGTACAGTTGAAGGTAATACAGTCGCTGCAGCGGGCTTGGCAAAACCTGCCCGGTGCTCAATGGATTATGCCGCCCTCTTATAACCATGTGCAAGACTTTTTGCGGGTACTGGTCATTTTGACCGCTATAGGGATAGGCGTTTTTGCCGGCATGCGCGAGGAGGCGATGGAGATTCTGAACAAGAGCTTTCAGCGGTTCGGAAGAACGCCCCCGAGCCGGGAGGAAGCCTTTTAAGCCGGTGGGTATCGTCCCATTGATGCGTTACGAGTGAAATGGTGATGCATTCGCCGCCCCAGAAGCGTCTATAGATATGGAGGGCGAGGCTGCTGCCGAGCCGTCACCACAACCTTCAGGTTGCGATGTCTCTTTCGCAGGCTGAAGCCTGCGGCTACAGTGTTTTTGGCTTTTGTTGCGCAGGCTAAAGCGGGCGGCTACATCGTGTGCGGAGGTGAGAGTAATGAAGGTGAGGATAGCGCTCATTCTGCTGGCGTTGCTGGTGGCATCGGGCACATGGGCGCAAGAGCCGACGCGCGCCCGCAAGCGTATCGCGGTGCTGTCGTTCGACGCGCCGCTGGAGTACCGCACCGCGCAGCTGGGCAACGTCATCGGCGACATGCTGACCACTGCGCTGGTGAAGATGGGGCTGGAGGTGATCGAGCGCTCGCAACTGGAGGCGGTTCTGCGCGAGCAACAGCTGGCGCGTTCGGGCATCATTGACCCCGCTACCGCCGTCGAGATGGGCAAGATTCTGGGCGTGGACTACATCCTCGGCGGGCGCATCACCGAGTTCGGCATTCGCGACGAAAGCCAGCTGGGCGGCGTCATCGCGCAGTTCTCGGTAGGCGTCCGGGTGAAACGCAGTACCGCCCGGGTGAAAGCGGATGTGCGCCTGATTGACGTACGCACCGGGCGCATCCTGATGGCGGAGACAGGTGAGGGACGTGAGACGCGCAACGACCTCACGCTGGTGGGGGCGAAGCTGTTCGACTGGCTGGCGGGCGTGGACTTCGGCAGTCGCGAATGGGCGGAGAGCCAGATTGGACGCGCCACACGCAAAGCGGTGGACGACATCGCGAACAAAATCGCCATCTACTTCCCCTCCGAGGCGGAGGTTATCGCCGTCATGTCCCCCGAGGAGTTCATCATCGACCGCGGGCGGTTTCAGGGCGTGCGCGTCGGCGATACCTACGAGGTATTCCGGGTCTCCACCGTGCGTAATTCGAAGGGGCAGGTCGTCTGGACGGATACCGTCTCGCTGGGCACGGCGAAGGTGACCGATGCGCAGGACGAGCGGGCAAAACTGCGCTTCACCCGTCGCGCGAAGGATGCGGAAGAGGTGAAAGAGGGCGATATCGTGCGGGCGGTGAACAGCTCACGACGTTGAGGAGGGGGGAGAACCGATGAACTTTCCCAAAGGGCGGATGCGCGTAACCCATTCGCACGAGGGCAAACAGTCGGAGAAGGGCTGGCTGGTGCTGGACGTACGCGGTCTGGACCTGGACGGCGTGAACTCCATCGTTATTCCCATAGAGGATATTGAGAAATTGCAGGAAGGTTCACAGCAGCAGGCGAATCCTCTAGAGCAGCTTCAGAAACTGCTCGGCAAAAAGGAGGGGGAGCCATGATACGCCCACCTGCCGTTGCGGGCATGTTCTACGCGGGCAGCGCCGCCGAACTGCGCCAGGAGATACGCGAATGCTTCCTGTCGCCGCTGGGACCGGGACGGTTGCCAGAAACGACAGCTGACGGTAAACGCACTCTGCGCGGGTTGATGTGCCCCCATGCGGGCTATCGCTACTCGGGAGCGGCTGCTGCCCATGCCTACGCTCACCTTGCCGAAGACGGCGCGCCCGAGACGGTCATCCTGATGGGTCCCAACCACCGTGCTATCGGTGCCCCCATCGCTATCGTCTCACACGGAGCGTTTAAGACGCCGCTGGGCGAAGTGCCCGTAGATACCACCACCGCCGAAGCCATCACGAAGCAGGCGCCTGTCGTGCGTGAGGACGAAAACGCCCACGCGCCAGAGCATTCGCTGGAGGTGCAACTGCCCTTCCTGCAGACGGTCGCGCCCAACGCTCGCATCGTACCCATTGTCTTCGGCAGGGTGTTCTATGACCGCGAGACCGTCGAAGTACTGAAAGCACTGGGCAAGGTGCTGGCGTCTTTGCTGGGTGATGCGGCGCACCACCGTCTGCTTCTGGCAAGCACCGACCTGATGCACTACGTACCACGTGACGAGGCGTACCGCATGGATGACATCGCGCTGCAGGCGGTGCGTGAGGTGGACGGCGAGCGACTGATAGAGGAGGTGTTTCGTCGCGACATCAGCATGTGTGGGGTAATGCCCACTGCGGTCATGCTGTTTGCTCTGCGCCATCTGGGCATTACGCAGGGCGAGGTGCTCTGCCACTACACCTCCGGCGATGTGCCGGGCGCGGACACCAGACACGTGGTGGGCTACGCCGCCTGCGCATTTCATGCCCCGGCGTAGGATTTCAGCCTGCCGACGGTGAAAGCAACCCTTGCTGGGCAAGCTGGTGGCTGGTCGAATCTCCTTCCTGGGGAGGGCGAGGCTCCTGCCGAGCCGTAGCCGCAACCTTCAGGTTGCGCTGGCTTCTCTCAGCGCAGGCTAAAGCCTGCGGCTACATCGGGAACCGGCAAAAACGCCTCGCAGGTGGAACGGGATGTTCTCTGCGGAAGCGGCGTTGATTGTGGCGTTGATTCTGCTGAACGCCTTCTTTGTTGTTGCGGAGTTTGCACTGGTGCGCGTGCGTGCGACGCGACTGGAAGAGCTGATACAACAGCAGAACTGGCGCGCCCGCATTGCCAAACATGCTCAGGAGCGTATCGACGCCTACCTCAACACGGTGCAGGTGGGTATTACCCTTGCCAGCATCGGATTGGGATGGGTGGCGGAGCCCTGGGCTGCCAAACAACTGCAGCCTCTGCTCACGCTTCTGGGCGTGACCTCGCCTCGCACTGTGCACCTGACCGCCTTCCTCATCGGCTATCTCACCATCACCTTCCTGCACGTGGTAATTGGTGAGATGGTTCCCAAAAGCATCGCCATCCGCTGCACGGAGCCTGCCGCGCTGTGGACGGCTCCCCCTCTGAACCTGTTCCATCGCCTGCTCTACCCGCTGACGTGGCTGATGACCGGTTGTGCGTCGCTGGTGCTGCGTCTATTGCGCATTCCTCCCGCCTCCCCCGAAGAGGCATACTCTCAGCAGGAGCTGCGTCTTCTGCTTGCCTCTTCGCGGCGTTCGGGTGCGCTGAAAGAGACAGAGGCAGAGCTGATGGAACATGTTTTCTCGTTCGGCGATAAGCGGGCAAAGGACGTGATGGTGCCTCGCGTGGATATGGTATACCTGTCTACCACCTGGTCGATGGAGGAGAACCTGCGCGTGGCGGAGCAATACGGCTTCACCCGCTTCCCCCTCTGCGAAGGCGACCCTGATAAGGTAATCGGCATTGTGCATGTGAAAGACCTCTATCGCGCCCGCCAGCATGGTATCGATTCCCTGAAGCACATCGCTCGCGATTGCCTGATTGTGCCTGAAAGCAAACCGATCGACGAGCTGTTACGCGAGTTCCAGAAGCAGAAGATGCACATGGCGATTGTGGTGGACGAGTACGGCGGCACGTCGGGATTGGTCACCATTGAGGACGTGATTGAAGAGATTGTGGGCGAGATTTACGATGAGTTCGAGCCGGTACAGCCGCGCATTCAGAAGCTCGGCGACAGCAGGTATCTAGTGGAAGCCAACGTGGAGCTGGACGTGCTGGCGAATCAGCTGGGCGTGCAGGTCTCGGAGGAGGACGGCGCGTTTGAAACCGTCGCTGGTTACGTGATGGGCAAACTCTCCTCGATCCCGCGTGTGGGCGACCGCGTGCCCCTTGGCGAGTACGAGATGCAGGTGGTGGAAATGCGCGGCAGGCGAGTACACCGGGTGTACGTGCAGCCCGTGCAAAACTAAGTGATTTAACCTCTCCCCCGAGGAGAGGGGTGTCTCGCATCGAACGCTCCCCTCCTTCGCAGGGAAGGGGGTCGGGGGGAGAGGTCGAACTCACTGCCTCACCGGTTGCTCTACTCCTCTCCCACTTGCCCGAAGTGGCGCACCAGCACGCCGAAATCGAACAGAGTGACCTCCGGGTCCCCGTCCAGGTCAGCGTCGGGGTTCCAGTTGCTGTCGCCGGGTACACTGCCGAAGGCCGCCACCAGCGCACCGAAATCGGACAGCGTCACTTCATCGTCACCGTCAATGTCGCCATTGACCAGCAGCACATCCACATCCTGTACATCCGCGTTCGTGACCTACACGCCTCGCGCAACAGCCCTCAGCCAGTGGCTCGCCTTAAAGGCGATGTCGTACTCGCCGGGCTCTACGTCGCGCAGGGTGTAATTACCTGCCGCGTCCAGCGTCAGCATCTCCGTGCGCAACGGTTCAGTGCTACCTGCTGGACGCAACTGTACCTCCACAGGAAAACCTTCCGGCGAAGCGACAAAATCGCCAGCGGTTACCTTGCCGCGCACGTTGAACCGCTGCACCCGTTCAGTGAGCACCGCGTTGTCGAATGCGTAGATATTCCACTCGGCAGGCGAATCGGCGTGTCCCTGCAGAAAAGCCGTGATATAGTTCGCCTGCGCCGTCGCCCGCACCCACAGCGGATGCCAGCGGTCGAAGTTCACGCTCCATGGCGACCATACTACACCGGGCGCATTGGGGTTGGTCCCGCCGAACGGGTCTATACCGATATGCACCGACAGGTTGTACATGGGAATATTCAGACACCATGTCCATGCCCACGCGCTGAAACAGTACTCCTTGCCGGGCGTTGCCGATACGCGCTGCCACACACCGCCGTTGCGCGTGCCGCCGTTGGTTGCCCAGCCGATGAAGTATCGCCCTTCTACCGCGCGCAGGTCTTTGAACCAGGGACCCTCGTACACCCCGTCTGACGCGCCGAAGTAGGTCCATCCCGCCGGAGTGCCCGCTTCGAATCCGCCGTTCACCAGCAGGTTGGGGGTCTCCGGCAAGGTGAGCAGGGTATTGTCTCCGCTCATGCCATCGATAGTGCCCTGCGCCCGCGAGCGCACCCGAAAGTGGTAGAGAGTGTGCGGCTCCAGCCCGCTGAGGCTTATGTCACGGTATAAGTGCCCGCAGGCAGAGCGATGGTACACGTGCCATCGGTGGCGGTGCTTGCGGAATAGGCGTAGCCTGTTTCGCTGGAGCTTGCCCATACGCCGATTTCGTACACCCCGTGCCCCAGCATATCGGTCACCTTACCGCTTATCCAGCCATCTGCGAAAGCAGACACATGAGCCAGCAGCAGAAGAAAAGCCACACAAAAAGCACTAAGGTGCAGCATGATGCCCACCTTTCCGAAAAGATACCGTATCCTCATGATACCGTTTCACTGGCAGGGCTGGAAGGAACCCCACTGTGTGTTCACCAACCGTACATACCCTTCTGAGATCAGCCTTCTCTCCAACTCACCCAGCGTGTCCTGATTGAGTCGCTTGGCATGACCGTCGGCAAAGGCGTAGTTCTTACGGGCAATGCCTGTGCTGGGGTCTTTCTGATGCCAGAACCATATCTCGCCGATAGCCAGCCACTGGGAGGGCACAGCCACCTTCGCGTCGGGCAGCCCCGTGTAGGGTCCAAAGTAGCCGCGCTCCGGTCGCTGCGGTGTGGCAAGCAACCCCAGCGAGCAGGTGAGTGACCACGCACTGTATTGGTAGCTGCTCAACGGTCCTCCACGCGGTCCCAGCACCTCCGGGTCCCACAGTGGTCGCTCCGTCCACGGAGGTACGAACAACCAGAAACCGCCGTATGACAAGCCCGTATCGCTGGGGCAACGGTGCACTTGGATGTTCTTCACGTATGGCTCCAGCGCGTCCACCATCCGCTGACGACAGGTAATGCGCCGGCTCACCGGGTCGTAGTCACGCTCGCAAATCGGCGGGTCGGTAATGGCGGCAATCCAGGAGCCTGCCTTTGGGAAGGTTTCATCGTAGTCCTGAGTGTACATCCGCAACGCCGTGCCCAGTTCGCGCACGTGCGTTAGGCATAGAGCCATGCGGGCATTTTCTCGCGCACGCGCAAACACAGGGAAAAGTATCGCCGCAAGGATGGCGATAATGGCTATCACCACGAGCAGTTCGATTAGCGTAAAGGCGTCTTTGCGGTTCATCCCCTGTTGCCTCCTTCCTCCAAGGTAGGGCGCGGGCAAGCCGCGCCCCGCCGTTCATTGCTTAGACCTTACGCCGTCGCCACAACCACGCCAGCCCAGCACCCAGTACCGCCAAGCCGGAAGGCTCCGGTACAGGCACCAGACTTACGTTGTCGATGTCCATGAAGGTAGTAGCAACGGGCCAGTAGATGCCTACTCTCGTCCAGATAGTCACGCTGGTAGTTCCAGCTGGGATGGTAGTCTGGAAGTGCTGCCAGGGCTTATCGCCGGTAGCATCCTCCACCACCACCCACACGATGTTCCCACTGTCCGGATTGGTGCCACCCGTTGGGTCGTAGCCAATGCGACGTTGTTGTCCGGCACCCGGGTCAGTGGTACCAGCTACCAGGTAGTCAAAAGAGAAGATGTGCGGCAGACTGGAATTCATGCCGCTGACCACCTGATAGATGCCTCCCCGAAACGATTGTCCGGCGATTTGACCGCCGATGATGCGCTGCGCACTGCCGGGCACACCGCCCACCTGCCAGAAGTGGGTGCTGCCGGGGTATACAGGGTTGACCGTACCGGCGTCCCACCACGACCACTGGTTGGCGATGGTCTCACCACCTACGCTAGAGAACCCGCCCTCAAAGTCGCCGTTACGCACCAGATTCTGCGTAAAGGCAGGCAAGGCGACGGTTCCCCACAGCACCAGCATCAGACCAAGCCGTTTCATGATACGTTTTCCTCCTTTCGTGAGAGTTTATGCAACCGATTGACCGGATCGGTGCCTGGTGATGTTGTCTTACTCCTCGCCTCTCTCTCCGAAGTGGCGCACCAGCACGCCGAAGTCGAATAGCGTCACCTCTTCGTCCCCGTCCAAGTCAGCGTCGGGGTTCCAGTTGCTGTCGCCGGGTACACTGCCGAAGGCCGCCACCAGCGCACCGAAATCGAACAGCGTCACTTCATCGTCACCGTCAATGTCGCCGTTGCGCAGGGTGGCGCTTGCAGTTCCGCCGGGCAAGGTCACGCCCGGCACAATGGTGGTCAACCAGTGAGAAGCTTTGAGCGCGATGTCGTACGTGCCAGCCGCCACGCTCAGGTCGACAACCTCGTATGCTCCATCGGATGCCAGAGGTGCGGATACCTCCGCTTTCACGTCGCTATGGTCGGCAGGGTTCAACACGCGAACGGTGACACTTTGCCGGGTGTAGTCGCCCCCATAATCACCGAGGGTAACCGTGCCCCTGAGCGCAGCTGCGCTCTCCAGAACGAGGTTGTCCACATTCGCAAACACGCCACGGGGCGTGACGGAGCCAACCTTGAAGCCCACGCGATACTCCCCCGCAGTGGCGATATCGAAGGTCACCGTGAAGTGCGTCCAGCCGATTCGTTCGCCCTGTGGTATGGGCGGTTTGCTCCATCCGGGCGCGCCGGGTTGCTGGTCGTCCAGTCCGTTTTCCTTTTTCAGCACTCCCCATTCCACCCAAGTCGCCCCGCCTGGCACATCGTCCTGAGGGTTCAACGCGCCCATGCGAAGCCAGAACGACAGCCGATACCTGCCCGGATTGAGAAAGATGGTGGGCGAGGCGGCTTTGTGCGAATCATAGATCGCCCAGGAGTGGAAGGAACGCCCCTCGTAAGCGTAGGGTTGCAGACTGATGACGTCCCAGCCGGAGCTCAGTCCCCAACCGTCGTTGCCGTAAATCCAGTCGGCGGGCAGGGTCGCCTGGAAAGGTACGTTGAGGTCCAACCAGCTCCCTCCTGTGTTCTGGTCCCAGTCCACCGTCTGGGTTGCCCCTTCAAAGTCCTCCGTATAGATGGGCGCGGCACGTAAGGAGACAAGCAAGAACAGCGGGACGACCGCGCACAACCAGGTCTTTACACAAAGCATATTGCACCCTCCTTCCTCCATGCCTTTGCGCTTTCGAGACTGTGGTGCGTTTCGCGATAAGACACTGCGTAATCGTTTACGTAGATATTTTATCGCCCCCTCTGCAAATTGTCAATAGCCCGTTTTGCGGTTGGGCAGGATTTCTGTGCACATGGGGGGAAAGTGAAAGCACAACTCTTCGCAAGCGTGAGGGGATACAATGGCAAAACGGATTCCGATCGCGGTTCAACTGTACTCCGTACGCGAGGACTGCGCGCGTGACCTGCCCGGCACTCTCGCCGCCATCGCCAAGATGGGCTACGAGGGCGTGGAGTTCGCCGGATACTACGGCTATAGCGCTAAAGACCTGCGCAAGCTGCTGGACGACAACGGGCTGAAGTGCTGCGGCACGCACATCGGCATCGATACTCTGCTGGGAGATGAACTGCAGCGCACCATCGAGTTCAACCAGGTTCTGGGCAACAAGTTCCTTATCGTGCCCTGGATGCCCGAAAAGTACACCAACTCGCGAAAGGCGTGGCTGGAAACCGCCAAGCTGTTCAACGAGATTGCGGCAAAGGTCAAGCCGCATAAGATGCGTGTGGGCTACCACAACCACACGCACGAGTTCCACCCGCTGGATGGGGAGCTGCCCTGGGACACCTTCTTCGGCAACACTGTGAAGGATGTGGTGATGCAGTTCGACACGGGTAACGCCATGCACGCCGGGGCGAAGGCGGCGGATTTCCTGCGCAAGTACCCGGGTCGTGCTGCAACGGTTCACCTGAAGGAGTTCTCCAAGAGCAACCCCAACGCGGTGCTCGGCGAGGGCGACATCAACTGGAAAGAGATTTTCGAGCTGTGCGAGACCATCGGCAAGACCGAGTGGTACATCGTGGAACAGGAGACCTATGCCCATCCTCCGTTGAAAACCATCGGGATGTGCTTGCAGAACCTGAAGAGGATGGGGAAGTAGTGGTATCATGAATACCCCCACCGCCATGCGGTGGGGGTGTTACGCGAAGAGCTAATCTGCCTCCAAATCCCTGCTCAATTCCACACCTGCCACCTTCAAGCGGTTAATGGCGTGCTCCAGCGCAGCGCGGGCGCGCTCGCGGTCTACGGTAGGGTCATGCAGTCGCTGGCGGGCGCGGAGGAGTGCCTCCTTTGCCCGCTGGATGTCGATATCCTGAGAACGCTCGGCGGCGTCTGCCAGCACCAGCACCCGGTTGTTGGCGACCTCCATAAATCCCCCCGCAACCGCCACGTTTTCCTCGGTATCGTCGGGGTAGCGGACACGCAGGATGCCCACGCCCAGCTCGGTGACCAGCGGTGCATGGTTTGCCAGCACACCAAGATACCCTTCCACCCCCGGCGCCACGATGCTGACTACCTCTTCCGACAGCAGCGCGCGGTCTGGGGTCACCACTTCCAGATGGAAAACTTTTGCCATCGTTCGCCCCCGCTACGCCTGTGCCAGCAGACGCTGTGCCTTTTCCACGGCGTCTTCGATGGTACCCACCATGTAGAACGCCTGCTCCGGCAAGTCGTCGTGCTTGCCTTCCACGATTTCCTTGAACGAGCGCACGGTGTCGGCGATGGACACATATCTGCCGGGGTTGCCGGTGAACTGTTCCGCCACGAAGAACGGCTGCGACAGGAAGCGCTCGATCTTGCGGGCGCGTGCCACCAGCAATTTGTCCTCGTCCGACAGCTCGTCGATGCCCAGGATGGCGATGATGTCTTGCAACTCCTTGTAGCGCTGCAGGATGGCTTGCACCGCACGCGCCACCTCATAGTGTTCCTGTCCCACGATGTTGGGGTCCAGATTGCGCGACATCGACGCCAGCGGGTCTACCGCGGGATAGATACCCTTCTCGGCAATGCGCCGCTCCAGATAGACGTAGGCGTCCAGGTGCGAGAAGGTAGTCGCCGGTGCGGGGTCGGTCGGGTCATCGGCGGGCACGTAGATCGCCTGCACCGAGGTGATGGAGCCACGCTTGGTAGAGGTAATGCGTTCCTGCAACGCGCCCATCTCGGTGCCCAGTGTGGGCTGGTAGCCGACCGCGCTGGGAATGCGCCCCAGCAACGCGGAGACCTCCGAACCTGCCTGCACGAAGCGGAAGATGTTATCGATAAACACGAGCACATCCTGTCCCTGTTCATCGCGGAAGTACTCCGCCATCGTCAGCGCGCTCAAGCCCACGCGCAGGCGCGCACCGGGCGGCTCGTTCATCTGTCCGAACACCATGCAGGTCTTGTTGATGACGCCGGAATGGTTCATCTCCAGCCACAGGTCGTTGCCCTCGCGGGTGCGCTCGCCCACTCCCGCGAACACCGACACACCGCCGTGCTCGGTGGCGATGTTGCGGATGAGCTCCTGAATCAACACCGTCTTGCCCAGCCCCGCACCGCCGAACAAGCCGATTTTGCCCCCTTTGTTAAAGGGCGTTAGCAGGTCAATCACCTTCAGACCCGTCTCCAGAATCTCGGTGGTGGTAGACTGTTCGGGGAACGGCGGTGCAGGGCGATGGATGGGCATCCGCTTCTGGGCATTCACCGGTCCGCGCTCGTCGATAGGTTCGCCCAGCAAGTTGAACACCCTACCCAGCGTTTCGGGACCTACCGGCACGGTAATCGGACCGCCCGTGTCTACTACAGGCATCCCGCGAACCAGCCCATCGGTGGAGTCCAGCGCGACACAGCGCACCATGTCATCGCCCAGATGCTGTGCGACCTCGCACACCAGATGGATGTCCCGTTCGGGGTCGTCAATAGTGACCGCGTTCAGGATGGCGGGCAGTTCCCCTGCTGGGAAACGCGCATCCACGACCGGTCCCATCACCTGCGACACTTTGCCTATTGCCATCGATATTGCCTGTACCTCCTTGAAAATGACATTCTTGACGCAATATTTGTCATGATGAGCGTTAGCGAAGCATCTGAGTCTATCGCTACGTCGAGACCCTCCGCTCCGCTCAGAATGACAATCACGGTAAGTTACGTTCTATTTAAAGATTTCCGAAACCCGACACTCAAAACCGGGCAACACGTCCTCACCGGAGAGCGTATCCTCTTCCTTCAATACGCGCATTGGTCGATTCGCCCTGTGAACGCTGATAGTCCTGTCCGCCGGGTCCACCACCCATACGATGTGCACTCCTGCTTGCAACCAGTCACTTACCTTCTCCGCTAGGGCGGAGTAGGTGTCTGAAGGAGAGAGAACCTCGACGACCAAGTCTGGGGCAAAGTGAGCAAACTGCTCCGGCAAATCTCCTGTCGGCACCCTCTCGCGCCGGACGAAAGCCACATCGGGTGCTCGCAGGGTAACAGGTTCCTCAGACAGAATAAAACCTGTTTCCGCCATCAGCACATAACCAAATCCATGAGCCTCGGCAAACTGATATAAGCGGGCAAATAAACGACCGGCAATAACACCGTGCCTGAAGTTAGCAGGTGCCAACTCTCGCAACCTCCCTCTAACCACCTCCCACCGTCCCGTAATCGTGCGAGAAACCCCTTGCAGGTCTTGCAAGGTATATGTCTCTTTATCAGCGGTAACAGCCATCGCCTCATCCCTGCCTTTACCGGGCGAATATCTCCGCCACCTTGCATTCAAAACCGGGCAATACATCCTCGCCGATTAGAGTGTCCTGCACATGAAGCACACGAACCGGTTGCTCGCGACGATACACGCGCACCGTCTGCTGAACAGGGTCTACCACCCACACCATGCGCACCCCCGCCTTTAGCCAGTCATCCACTTTCTCCGTGACCTCTGTGAAGGTATCGTTTGGCGAGACCACCTCC
>CALJAP010000097.1 GCA_938027655.1 uncultured bacterium
GCGGTGCAGCGTGGTCTGGTTCGCAGCGTGTTGTTCTACTACGATACCACGCCGCCCGCAGGCTATAAACTTATCTCGCTATACAGGGACCCCTCCGCGCTGATGATGCCTGGAAGGGGATACTGGATATACGTGGATACCCGGAATCTGGAGATGATTTTCCCGAATGTGGTAGCCACCGGTGCAACCATCAGCTTCCCAACCCGCCTGAGCGTGGCTCCGGTGCGCTGGCAGGTACAGTTCAGCGCACAGAGTGAGGACAAACAGGACGCCGCCGCCATCATCGGCGCAGCCTCTCGCGCGGTGGACGGTATCGACCTGTACGATATGCCCAAACCGCCTGCTCCGGTGGAAGAAAGCGTACGCACCGTACTGGTTGCGCCGGATGGGCAGAGCGCGCTGGCTCAGGATATTCGCGCCGACGGTACCCGCCGACAGGTGTGGGAGATGGTGGTTTCCGCGCCGAAGCCTGAAAGCGCGGTGGTGTTGCGATGGAACGGGATGCAGAGCGTGCCTTCATCCCTGCGGCTGAAGCTCGTAGATACCGAAGCGAAGGTCACGCGCGACCTGCGTGCTACCTCCTCCTACACCTTCACGGTGGGGGCTTCAGGTAGCCGACGCTTCCAGATAGTGGCAGAACCTCGTGGGACAGCAGGACTGCGCATCACCTCGTTGCGGGTCACGCGCACACGCGGCGGCGCGGTGGCTATCAGCTACGCCCTGAGCGATAGCGCCAATGCGAAGGTGCGCGTCCTGAGTGCAACGGGGAAGGTAGTGCAGACCCTGCAAGCAGGAGAAGCCGCATCGCGCGGCGTAACGAATCTGACGTGGAACGGACGTGACGGCGCGGGCATCGCGGTTCCCGCAGGAAGCTACCTGATAGAGGTCACCGCGACCTCCGAAGATGGGCAGACCGCACGCGCCGTGCAACCGGTAGTGATAACGCGGTAAGCGAGGGAGGATTGGCGAAGAAAATGGTTAAGGGAGAGAAACAGACCATGCGAAACGGGTGGAAGTGGCTTGCATTATGTTTCGCCAGCCTGTGGGTGCTGACATGGGCTGTCAGTAGCCACGCAGCGCCGAGTCTAGGCACAAGTTCAATCCGCCCGCATCGTGTGCTTCTGCAAGGAGCAGTTGCCGACGGCTCGGTACGTACTGTGTTTGTTGCCGTGGCTCAGGTAAATCCCGGTCAAGGTGAGACTATCCAAACAGTAACCCTTGTGCTGTCGCGCAGGACGGGTGGACAACATCTGGTACCGCTTCAGCTGGTAGACCCTGCAAACAACATCTATCGGGGAGCATTCCCCGGCAGCGACGCAGGCGTTGGCACTTACGACCTGTCGCTGGTAGTGACGTGGCTGAACAATCAGGGACAACTGCAAGACCCCTTCATTGCTACCTTCAATCCGGCAGACCTGATTATCGTCCAGCCGTTCTTGGATGTTTTCTCGCGCTTCCAGTTGTGGAGACAGAGAACCTTATTCGCTGATGAAGCGCTGGCGGGCGCAGACCCTCTACAGCAGGACCCTCTTCGCCCCGACCCGCTGGACCTGCTGGCTCCGGACGACGGCTCCAGCTCCACTCGCTACCGCTTCCGCATCACATACCGACATCCGTCGGGGATTCCACCTCAACCCATATTTGAGGTTTTTAACTGGAACCAGTCGGGCGATGTGTCTTATAGGTTTGTCCAAGATGCAGCTATGCCTCCGTATCCCGAGACGGACTATCCACACGCCAGTGTGTACGGAACGGGGCGCGTTTACGTAATCGAGAACGGTCAGAGGCGCCATGACTTTGGGGGTGTATACATCTACATTGATGGACAGCCTCACTGGATGGTTCCTATTTACAAGTTTGACAACGATGGTAACCCTATCCCCTTGGGTGAACTCAGCCCTCAGGACTTCCGCAATGGCGTGGTATACGAATATATCTGGGAACCAGCGCACTACGCCGGACCGTCCTCAGATAACCGCTATGGACTGTTGTTCAAGTTCGGACGTCCGACTGATAACGCCTTCGTGGTAGGCGGTTACGGTGTCCATTCATACGAGTTCCGGGCGGGAGTGGAACATGCCCCTGTCGATGTCAATCACGTCGCCATCTTCCAGCCGGGCAACCCATTCCAAGACCCATCCTATCCGCTGTTCTCTGCGGGACATCCGCGCATCACGCCCGTGCTGAACGGCTTCCGCTCTCTGTTCCAGCCAAACTTCTTGCATCTGGGCACGGTGCGCAAGGCGGCGGGTGATACCACCGTCTTCTGGAACCCAGACCAGCAGTTGCCTAACGGACCTTTCCATCCACAACCGGGTCCAACCCCGCCGGGCACGCAATCCTTCCCTGTGGCGATGGGCACGGAAGATACGGTGTTTGAGTTCCGTATCGGCTATCAGGGCGATCGTGACCCCTCTTATATCAAGGTCTTCATCAGCAACGATTACACGGGGGAAAGCTACCCCATCCAGCTGACGATGCAGCCCGAAAACCCCGCCCAGACCAACCCGGGCGTGTACGTAGCGCGTACGCGGCTGCCGAGAGGTCCCCACACTTACTACTTTGAGGCGAACGACGGCACGCGCACGGTGCGATTCCCGGTGCGCCCGCTGGACGACCCGGTGCTGCCCGCTGGCGGCATCCACACGAAGGGACGCAACTTCTTCATGGGACCCTTCGTGAACAGCAAGGCGATTCTTTCGGACTATTCGGTAACGCCGGCAACGGGTAAACAGGGTACCAACTACGTCTTCCGCGTGAAGTACACTGACCCGAATAACCAGCGACCGGTGCGAGCCAGACTGCACATCCAGCTGAGAGATGACCCCGCGCCGCGCGGAACATGGGTCACGGTGAATATGGTGCGTGAAAGCCCGGAATCGGTGCAATACTCGGAAGGGGTGGTGTACAAGTTTGACACTGCATCCGACCCCAGCATCATCCTGCAGCCGGGCACAAGGCACTACTACTTCGAGTTCACCGATAACTGGGGCGACCCGTACGATCCCAACACCCTGCTGGAGGGCGAGACCACTCTCTTGCCCGCCAACGCCACCACCGACCCGGACGATGACGCCAACAAGGTGGTGGTGGAGAACACTATCGCCGGTCCGATTGTGGTGGACAACAAATCGCCGTATCTGGTCAAGCCCGAGACCGCAGTCGGTACCGACGTGAACTGGGCGCCTAACCCGGCGGATGTGGGTGGCGACTACCTGGCCTCGGATACGTTCCAGAACACCGCCACGTCGTTTATCTTCCGTACCAAGTACGTGGACAAGAACAACGACGCGCCCACGTTCATTAAGGTGCAATACCGCAACACGTCCGACCCCGGTAGCGTCTTCGAGCGCGACCTGAGTATCGCTCCGGGCAGCGGTACCCTATACTCGGACGGTGTGGTGTTCCATGTGACCGGTGTCAAACTGCCTGTGGGACAGACCGAGTTCCGCTTCACCACCTCCGACGGCACGGTGGTGACCACTACCGACTGGCAGACCGGTCCCAACGTGGTGGCGAACACCGCGCCCGAACTGCTGGAGCCGACCGGTGGCACAGTCACCCCGACCAGCGGCGATCAGGACACGCTCTACACCTTCCGCGTCATTTACAAGGACGCTGAAGGGCAGGCGCCTCTGCCCGTCAACGGCGGTTTCATCCGCGTGTGGATTGACGGCACCGAGTACGACATGGCGCCTAACGGCACGCCCGATTACGTCAACGGCGCGCTGTTTGAATACG
>CALJAP010000098.1 GCA_938027655.1 uncultured bacterium
TCTAGTGGACTAGGACACCTGGTTCTCAGCCAGGAGATCGGGGGTTCGAATCCCCCTGGGGCTACCATATGCGCCCTCCGCATGGCGGAGGGCTTTCGCCCTATTTCACCAGCTGCAGTATCTGCCGGAATTCGTCCGTACCCGCCTGCACGAGCCACTCGTAGATGACCGATTCGGCACAGGTCACCACCACGCCAGCGTGGCGCAGCCGGCGCATCGCAATCTGCCAGTCCTCGCGCGAGCGTGAACTGACCGCATCCTCTGCTACCTGCACGTGAAAGCCCGCCGCCTGCGCGTCGAGAGCGGTCTGCGTCACGCAGATATGTGCTTCCACCCCGCAGAGCACCACTTGCGCCCGCTCGCTCGCCATCAGCGCGGCGCGAAACGGCTCGGAACCATAGCAGCTAAAGCACATCTTGTCTATCGGCTCACAACCTTCGGGCAACACCTCGGCGATTTCGGGAACCACCCCACCCATCTTCTGCGCGTACTGCAGGGTGGCAATCACCGGAACTTTCAGCACCTTCGCAGACTGTATCAACAGACGACAACCGTTTACTACCCGTTCCCGCTCAAAGAGGTGACGCAAAAACGGCTCCTGCATATCTACCACCACCAGCACCGAGCGGTCTGCTTGCAAAATCTGTGGGTGACGCATGGCTGTACCTCCCGACGAGTGTTGAATACCACATTATTCCCGTGGTTGGTTGACTTCATGAACCGTGGGGTGATCCCAATTAATAATGGCTACGGAGTAGGGGTAGGGATTTCCTTCCCTCCGCTCAACACGTATAGCCCCTGCGCTGACAAGGTTGGCAATCAGAGCACGCCGCTCATGGTTCGCAAGCAGAGGAAACTCTTCGTTCAAACGACGCAGAAAGGGAGTTAACCATACTTCAGGGTAGTGCGCGCCGTACTCATTGACCAGAATCTGGAGACACCTCCGAGTGTCTTCATCAGTAATTCGCTCAGATGGGTTGAAAGACCCTTTCGGGGCAGGGGGAAGCAAAGAAGCAGGCACCACTGTCCTTTTACTAGTCATTTTTGTCAAGACGTTTTCGATATAACGCGCCATCTCTTCGTCCAGAATGGTAGAAGCGTCCACAAAGTAATTTTCCCCTACCAAATTCAGCAGGTCTCCTGAAAGGTTACCCCGAAAAGTGACGATTAATACCGTCCTCCCCTGCCGCTGCAAGTGCTGCACGAGGGGGATATAATCGCGGTCCCCACCAACCAGTACAAAAGTCTGGATGTCTGGACGAGTATACAATATCTCTAAGGCGTCGATGCACAGACGCATATCTGCAGCGTTCTTATATTCTGTGCTGACAACTGTGCGGGGTTCTACACCCATCAGGTACAGGTCACCAAGTGAGATGTCGACCTGGTCAAAGTCTGCGTATCCGATCAGGACGAGACTAGGCTCTCTCCTTTGTTCGTGGAGGTATTCGCGCGTACGACGGATCAGTTCATAAACTATCGCATCCGGTTCACTGACGCCAACGTTCCTCAGATAGTAGTAGATATTCTCGATGTCGATGAAGATCGCAGAATAGCCCGTGTTGCGGTAGGCTGGATAATTGCTGGTCATCATCCCTCATCCTTTCTCAATGTCCGCACTTGAGCCGTTGTGAACGCTCCTCGAAGAGCGCCATTTGCTTCTCCCTACCCCATGCCAGCGCGTCTTCCACAGGCCAGATTTGGTCCAGATTCGGCGTAAAGCGGTAGTAATGTCGCCACCTGTCTATCGAGTCTGCCGGTCGCTGCACCTCTAATCGCCAGCGTATCATCGCGAGGTTGCGCGGAGCGTTCTCTATCAGCACGCAGTGGCGTCCCAACTGCTCCGCGACAACCCCCGTTGTCCCTGTACCTGCAAACGGGTCGAGTACGCGGTCGCCGGGGTTCGTGGAAGAGAGGATAATCCGCAGGAGCAGCGCTATCGGCGATTGCTGTTTGTGGAACCGCTCGCCGCCCTGTGTGCGCAACGCCTCGTCGCCGGCAAAGTAACCCGACGTCAACTCCCGAATATCGTCCCAGCAGTCGGTGACAAACACGCCGTCCTCTCGCGGCTGTCGATGCTCGGGGCGCAACGGGGCATCGATACGCAGACGATGGAAAACCCGCGGAGCCTCGCCTTTAGTCGCGAAGGCAATAATCTGATACTGCTTCCCGTAGCGATTGATGTTGGGTACGGCGGAAGTGCGCTTCATCCAGACAATCAGGTTTTGGAGCGACCACCCCGTCTCACGCAGTACGCGCAAGACCTGCTCGGTGTTCTTCTCCCTCTGCATAAAATAGATGGCTGCGCCAGGCGCGGAACAGCGATAGACCAGCTGGCACACCTGTTCCATCCACTGCCAGTAGGTCTCCGGAGGCAGATTATCTTCAAAGAGGTCATACTCCTTACCCTGGTTGAAAGGGGGGTCCAGGAAGGTGAGGTGAAACTGCTCCCCTCTTTCGCAGAGCGAGCGCAGATGATGAATGCAATCGCCTTCCAGTACCTCTACCATTTCTCTACGCCCCCTCCATGTACAGCAGCCGATGGCAGTTTTCACATTGCACTACCTGTCCACTCTTGACGGCTCGCAGCGCGCTGGTGCTGATTCGGGTATGGCACACCACGCAGGAGTCACCCTCCACGCGCGAAATGCCGATGCCTCCGTGACGCTGGCGGATGGATTCGTACTGCTGCAACAACCGAGGCTCACACTGTGTTGCCAGCTTTTGCCTTTCTTGCTTGAGCCGAACGCCTTCCGCTTCCAGCTTGCGCTTCTCGGCGAGGTACGCTTCTACATGCTGCTGATAGGTCTGCTCGGTTTCTTCCTTCTGCTTGCGCGCCTGCTCCACCGCCTTCTCGGACGCTTCCACCGCATCCATCAGCTGGAGCACGCGCTCGTCCAGGCGCGAACGCTGACGTTTGAGCACGTTCACCTCCTTTTCAAGGTTCTCCAGCTCCTTTGGGTTGCGTACCGTTCCGCTCCACAGCTTCTGCTCGAAGCTTTTCAGCTTCTCCTCCACCGAGCGCAGTTCCAGCTCCGCATCGTGCAGGTCGGTGGTCAGACGTTTATGCTCGGCAACGGCTTTCTCGTAGTTGGCGGTCGCCGCCTCCGCCGCCTGTTTCAACACCTCACCGCTATCCAGCTTGCGCAGACGCGATGCCACATGAGCAAGCAGCACATCTATCTTTTGCAGCTCGTATATCTGTTTCAGCGCGTCATTCATGTGCTCGTAGCCTCCGTTCAGCGTGTGCAGAACCAGTTCCTTTGGGAAAAATCACCTGTGCGCAAATGCCCTCTTCGCTATTGAACAGTTCAAATGTGCCCTGTAGTCCGCTGCGCACCAGGTCGTCCACAATGCGCAGCCCTAACGTCATCGTTTTGCGGGGGTCAAAGCTTTCGGGTAGCGGCGTGCCGTCGTTCAACACCGTCAGGCAGTAGCGCTCGGGCTCCTCCCGAATGGTTACGGTGATGCGTCCGCACCCCAGGTCACGAAAGCCATGCTCTACCGCGTTTTGCACCAGCTCATTCAAGATGAGTGCGAAGGAGGTCGCCTGCTGTAACGGCAGTAAGAAGTCGTCGCCGGTGACGCGCGTGTCGATGTGCTTGTGTGGCGGGATTAAGCCTTGCTGGGTGTGGAACAGGATGGTCTCCGCCAGCCGTTTAATGGGCACCATATCCAGGTCTTCGCGAGACAGCAAATCATGCACGGTCGCGATGGCGAGGATACGGCTGAGGCTTTCGTTGAGCACCTCTTTCGCGCTGGCTCCTTCCGCATAGTGCATCTGCAGACGCAACAGGCTGGCGACCTGTTGCAGGTTGTTTTTGACGCGGTGATGCATCTCCTGCAGGATAGCAGAACGCAGGCTCAGCTTGGCGTGTTCTACCGCCACCGCTGCCTGATTCGCCAGCGCCATCAGCACGTTCAACTCCTCCTCCGTGAAATCGTGTGGGCGCTCGGTGTAACAGTTCAGCACGCCCAGAGTCTGCCCTTTGGTGCGCAGGGGAATACATGCCAGCGAACACAAGCCCTCTCGTGCTGCGATGTCCGCAAACCGATACTCTGGATGCTCTTTCACGTCCTGCACCGTGACGATGCGCCCCTGTTGCGCGGCGCGTCCGGCAATGCTCTCGCCCAGCGGGATATTCGGTTTGGAGATATACTCCTGGCTCTTGCTGGATGTGGCTTTGAGCACCAGCTCCTTGCGCTCCTCGTCCACAAGCATCACCGTACATACCTTATAGCCCATCGCCTGCGCAGTCATGTTCACCAGAAACTGCAGGATCTCTTCCAGATAGAGGTTGCCAGCAATCTGACGGGTGATTTCGGT
>CALJAP010000099.1 GCA_938027655.1 uncultured bacterium
CCGTGCGACGGTCACCTGCGGGCAAACTCCACTTTCGTCAACCCGCAGGGCGAGCCGCAGCTGTGGCACGATTTCGGACCGCTGGAAGGACCTGGCTGGGCGGCGAACAGTCTCGGCGGAGCGTCGGTGCTGCTGCGCTACGGCAAAGCCTCTGGGCGCGAGGATTGCATCCGTGCAGGCAACGCACTGATTGAACATACCCTCGCCCACTTTGTGGACTCGCACGGGCGACTGCAGTGGCTGTATCGTGATGTGCGTAATGGCGCGTTTTACCTCAACTTTAAGCACAACTGCCACTGGTTCTGCCCCGGAAGCGTGGCGCGGATAGTAATCCAGATGCTGGAATGCGCCGAGCGAACAGACATTCCGTCGCTGCAGAAGCGACTTACTGCCTGCGCTTATCACACTGCCTACTGGCTCACTGCCATCACCCCCAATTTACCCAACGGCTGGTTCCCACGCCGAATCACCCCGCAGGGCGACCCCTATCCTCATGCCGCTGAAGGCGGCAGCGACCCCATCTTCGCCGAAAGCGGCGATGGCATACATCTGCTGTGGATGTGGACAGAACTGACGCGCAAGGGGCTAGGAGATTATCGCTCGCACCTGCAGCGCGGGATGGAGGCTTTTCGAAAAGCGGGAGGGTTCTACGGCAGCGTCAACCACGACACCTACGACAAGCAGGAGAACGTCGCGTACGCCATCGCCTTCCGCACCTTCGTGCGCGCCGCCGACCTGCTGGGCGAGCCGCCGCTCAAAGAGTATGCTCTGCAGAAGATACTGCCCGGTCTGGAGCGATTTGTCATGCACGAAGACCGCAACGGCGTGGCGACAAAGGGGTTGCTGTACATGGAAGACAGCTGGGATACCGCTTACCTGTGGGAAAACGCCGAAGCGGCGATAGCCTATCTGGAGGCATACCGGCTAACGGGCGAACAACGCTATGAACAGCGTGCGCTGAATATCCTGCTCGCTATCTCCAAACATCACTACGGCGAACACGGCTTCCTGACCGAAGGCGTGGACTGGAACAACCATGTGGGCAAACAGCACCACATCGGGCAGGCGGAGTACGGCGCAATCGCCTATACCGAACCTCTCCTGAATAATTTGTATCACGTGGAGGCATACTGCGTGTGGAGGGAGCGTTGAGATAACCCCCTCTCTGCTCAGCCATGCACTGTGCTACAATAGAGCACAGCAGAGACTATTTTACCGAAGCCACCGGGCAAGGGCGAGGCTCCCGCCGAGCCGGAAAATCACTCCTAAGCCAGTACGCATAATTCCCCCTGCTACTTCCAATCATCCGGTTTACTGACCCAACCATGCCACACAGGGTTCCACCGCAGGTACTCCCACCTGGCATCACAGCTTTCCCCACGCCGCATTCGGGTATCCCAGTGTCCGGATTGCCAACGAAACTCAGGAACGCCGTACCGCCTACGGAACAAGGACTTCCAGTAACGTAGCCATCTCTCTAAAGGCACGTCGGGGACGACAGGAGAGGCAAACAGGTGTAAGTGGTCGGGCATCATGACGTAACGCCTGACACACCACGTGTTCGCTTCTCGCCATATTTGACAAAGCAAAAGATGTACGCAGTCGTTGGCTAATATAGGCTGGTCAGTCTTTCACGGATACCGTTAGGACTACGATGAGCGGACGAGAGCGGTACGCGTTCTATTAGCCGGGTGCTGGAAAAAACCGTATTGGCAGTCTTTCTTGTTCTATAACGTTCCTCCGTTTCGACAATATGGCTCAATAGCTCGGCAGGAGCCTCGCCCTCTCCATGCAAAGTGCCTATATCACCCCCTCCGGTTCCCATCTACCATCCGTCTCTGACTGCCAGCCGTACTTGCCTATCAGGGGCACGAACACACAGTAGCCGTGTTCCGACACGTGCAGGTTACCTTGCTCGTCTTTCTCGGCAACGGTCAGTATCTGCTCGTAGTGATGCCCAACGGGAATCACCAGCCTGCCACCCGGCGCCAGCTGCTCGATCAACGGCTGAGGAATGAAGGGTGCGCCGGCGGTAACGATAATGCCGTCATACGGCGCCAGTGGTGAGTACCCCTCCGTGCCATCTCCGACCACGAAGGTGATGTTCCGATAGCCCAGCGACTCCAGCACCTCGCGCGCACGCAGTGAGAGCGTCTCCTCGCGCTCGATGGTGACTACCTCGTTCGCCAGCTCCGCCAGAATCGCCGCTTGATAGCCGCTTCCTGTGCCGATTTCCAGCACCCGATGCGAGGGGGCGGGGTTCAGCAGCTCGGTCATCAACCCCACCATGTAGGGTTGTGAGATGGTCTGCACCTCACCGATGGGCAGCGCGTGGTCGGAATAGGCGTCGTAAATCCTTTCTGGGGGCACAAACAGGTGCCTGGGTACTTTGCGCATAGCGTCCAGCACGCGCGGGTTGGTAATGCCCCGCGCCTCCAGCTGGTAACGCACCATGCGCTCTCGCGCTGCCTTGTCGTCATAATGGTAATCGAAGAACGGCACTTAAGCCACCTTCGCACGAGCGCGCTGCGCGCGACATAATCTCCGATAAGGGGCGGTGAGTCGTTTCCACTCTTGCAACGCCTGTGTCACCGTCTCTTTCGGATACGGCGGTGTCCCGCTGCGGTCGTAAGGCTGGAACTTGCCGCCATTTGCAATCATCACCTGCTTCCAGAGCACACAAGAATCTTTGCCTCGATGCAGGGCTTCCAGTTGCCGCACCGTTTCTTGAGCCTGCTGCGCCTGTTTCAACTTCCCACGTCGGTAGTAGTAGCCCACCGCCCACAGCACCTCGGGCCAAATCATGCATCCACCGCCGATAACCCCACACGCGCCCAGCTCCAGCGCACGCAGGTAGAACGCCTCATCCCCCGCTATCAACGCAAAGCCGGTGCCGCGCACCACATCTGCAATCGGTGCAAAAACCTCCTCCTTGCTGGTGGAGAGTTTCAATCCCGCAATGCGAGGCAGGGAAACCAGTCGGCGCATCAGCTCGGGGGTGAGCTGGTACGCAGTGTCCGTGCCGCCCGGCTGATACAGCACCAGCGGCAGGCGCGTGGCATCATGTACCGTTTTGTAATACCTCCACACAACCTCCGCAGGCGGTTGCTCATTCGCGGGCAGCATATCGGGTATTATCAGCACCGCTGCATCTGCGCCCGCTTTTTGTGCGTAGTTGACCAGCTCAATGCTTTGCTCAGTATAGCGAAGCGGGTCGGGACGCTCCCCGCGGTTTCTGCCGAGGCACTCACCCATCGCGCCGATTAACACACCCAGATTGCGCTTGCGACAGGCGGGAACGAGCACATCGGTAAACTGCTTCGCCTCCTCCATCGTGAACGAGTGCCACTTGCCCATCCCGCTGCGCCCGAAGATGGAGCGCACCGCGCCCGTGTCCGCCAGGTAATCCACCATCCCGCGTGTTCCCGCAAAATCCAGCTGCCCGGAGGCATGTACCGGAGTCCAGAACGGCACGATAACACCCGTGAGGAAATCGTAAGGTCTCTGCTCGCTCATTGACTTGCCCTCCCACTTGTTGCATTCCGCATCAGGATGAGGATTCCTGCCTCTGAACGGAACTCTGCCTTCGCAGGCTGGCTTCGTTTGAGAGGGTGAAGAAGGGATATGACACCCCATCGATCTCGCATGGATTTTTCGAAATCGTTGAAAAACCCCTTGACAGGTTTGGCATGGCAAGATATAATCAAGCCACAGATTAAGCGCAAAACCTTGAGGTGGCGCCATCATGGAAGTTGTGGAAAATGCCAACCAGGCTAAGGTTAAGAAACGCAAAGGCAGGCGCCCCAGCGGGCGTGTGACGATGCAGACTATCGCCGCACGGGTGGGTGTATCGCAGGCGACCGTTTCGTACGTGCTGAACAACAAAGCGGGCGCGCGCGTGAGTGCCCCCGTTCGTGCCGAAATCCTGCGAATCGCCCGCGAGCTGAACTACTTCCCCAACGAAGCCGCACGCCGTCTGGCAGGCGCACGTAGCCGAACGCTGGGCATCCTTCAGCTCTACGTGCGCCATTCCGTGCTGGCAGGCTGGTGGTCCTCTGAGGTAATGCGGGGTATCGCCGATGCTGGCTTCGCCCAGGGCTACCACCTGATGATTTACGCGATGAGCGAGGACGTGCGCGAGATGTGCCTCAACGCGGTGTACAGCGGACGGCTGGAAGGTCTGATTATCCTCGCGCCGTATAAGGACGAACCCCTTCTGAAAGAACTGAGCGATGCCGACGTTCCTCTTGCCGCGGTGGGAGCACAACAGGTGTTTGGCGAGAAGATGGTAGCAGTCGATGCAGATAACGAGTTGGGCGGCTACCTCGCCACCAGACATCTGATAGAACAGGGGCACCGGCGTATTGCCCATCTGCACGGCGCGTTGAATATCCCCAACGCGAGCGACCGCCTGCGCGGATTCCGTCGGGCGATGGAGGAGGCAGGACTGCCGATATTCCCCGAACTGGTGCGTGAAAGCGGCTTTCTGGAGCAGAGGTCTTACGAGATGACTCAGGAGCTGTTGCAATTGCCGGAACCACCGACCGCTATCTTCGCCGCAAACGATGTGTCGGCGGTGGGCGTGCTACGGGCGGTGAAGGACGCGGGGCAACGTGTGCCGGAGGACGTGGCAATTATCGGCTACGACGGCGCGCCTTTCACCCAGCTGACCGAACCGCCGCTGAGCACGGTGGAACAACCCGCCTCAGAGATGGGGCGTACGGCGACACGGTTGTTGATAGAGATTATCGAAGGGCGCACCCCCCCTGAGCGCGTGGTGAAACTGCCGGTGCGCCTGGCGATACGCGGTTCCAGCTGCGCAGTGTCTTGTTGAGTAAGGGATGTGTCGTGCTGAGCGCAAGCGAGGCATCTCAGAGTGGCGAAAAACAAAAAA
>CALJAP010000100.1 GCA_938027655.1 uncultured bacterium
CAACGGAACTGAATCAGGTCTTTAACCGCCTGCTGAAGGCATTGCAGGCGCAGGGTATGTTTGCGGATGATTCAGGAGGTGAAGCAGTTGCCCAGAGTGTGCACGGTATGCAGTCACCCGATGCGTGAGCACATTGAGGAATGAGGCGGGCAGGGCGTGTGCGCCCTGCCCGCCTACCAGAAGGCACAGGTGCTACCGTAGAGGAGGAGGCAGGAGGGTGCTAATCTGAGCCAGCCCCTGTGCCTTCGTGGAGGAGGTCTTCGAGTGAGATGACAGGCAGACGCGCTAACTGCTTAGCACAGGTTCTTTCCAAATCACGCAGGCGGTAGTCCAGCTTCCACGACAGCCACCTACGCAGAGCAATCTGCCCGTTCCACGAAGTCCATGCTTTCCAGAGTGCGATTCGCAGCTCCTGCTCAACGTCTTCGCTGTCCATGCCCATACTCTGCAGGCGCATGATGTTTGCGTGCTTGAAACGCAGGTAGTGGTTTAGCACTCTTTCGGCTAAGGCGTCATCATATTGAGGATTGTGTTGCAGGAGCGCATCGATGTTCATCACCGATTACATCGGCTGTTTTGACGCCCGAAACATTTTGTAGGAAAACTCATGTTTGAAACAAAATGAAACACATCTGTCTCACGAGTTGTAGTCTATATTACTGTTTTGAGCAGGTGCACACACTCCTGCAAGGTGTGTTGAATCTGCGCCTTCGGGCGGTTCATGATGAGGGCAACATCAGCAATGCTGAAACCGAAACCGTAGCGAAGGGCAAGCACGGCAAGCGGTTCACAGCCTGCTTGTGACTGGAGTTGATTCAGAGCGCGGATGGTGTCTGCGTGTCGTTCCACCTGCAGGAAGGCTTCTACCGCAGTCAGGTCTTCGGGTTCGTGGTAATCTGTTGACATCTTCTGCCCTGCGTGTTATGATGAGAATGCCTGCGCGGTGTGAGTGTCACCCGCAGGCGTGGCGTCCAGCAGGAGCGGTGCTGAACGCAGGAGTATGTTACCACCTCGTGATTCCTGCGTCAAGACCCCCTGTGTGAGACCCACGAACCACGCGGATTGTTGTAATCTTACAATTGCCTTTTGGCACAAGATGTTGTATGGCGGGCAGGGTAACGACACAAGATGTTGTGTCTGCGAGCCGACGTAGCTCAACAGGCAGAGCAGCGGTTTTGTAAACCGCCGGTTAGGGGTTCGAGTCCCCTCGTCGGCTCCAGCTATCGCAGCCGACGCCCGACCGGGACCCAGATGTCGCCGGCAGTATTCCGCCAGAGCATAGGAAGGAGCACATTGTGAACGTCGGCACCCTCGTGGGTAAGTATCGCATCCTCCGGGAAATCGGCGGGGGTGGGATGGCACAGGTCTATGAAGCGCAGGACCAGACCATCGGAAGGAAGGTAGCGTTGAAGGTTCTCGCAGTGCCCCCTGCCGTGCCCGAGCCTGAAAAGTGCCTCCTCATCGAACGGTCAGGTAGGAGCGTTCACCACCATCGACTCCGCCCGACGCGAGCTGGACGCCCTGCTGGCGCAGGGATACAGGCAGATTCGCTAGCTCTCTTCCCTCTGATAAATAGGGATGCCTTCGCGCAGAATGTACTCTTTCAATGTGCCTTCGGGAAGCGTATCCATACGCACGAGGTCGATGCGGTAAATGATGGGTGATTCCTCCACCTGCTCCGCCAACTCCGCCCATTCCGATGGAGACATTTCGGGAGCAATGACAGCAAGGTCGATGTCTGAAGTACGCCGAGCGGTGTCTGTGGCGCGCGAACCGAAAAGCAACACCCGACGCACCGACGCGAAACGGGAGAAAATCGCCTGAAGTATCTTCACGTCACGTTCGCGAATTTGCATCGCACGTTCACACGTCCCAATGAATGCCCTGCAGGCGACGTTCCGCTTCCTCCAACAGGCGAATATGGCGGTTCGCGATGCGCTGGTACACCGCCTCAGCCAGTGCTTCGTCGTAGGTGTGCGAAGTCAGATTGCGGTCATCCAGCATCGCCATCCAGCCGTCACCCTCTGTATCCGAGGGGATAATCCCCGCTTCGAAAGCCTCGCGCAACACGCGACGCGGACTGCTCGCGTCATAGCCGAGGTGCTGGAGGTAGATTTGCAGGCTTTTCCATAGCAGTTCAAAGGTGAACTCGAAGCGTTGTATCACGCCGTCTCGCACCACCTCACTATACGGCAGTGCAAGCGCTTCCCGCAACCGCTGCAACGCTTGTGCAAACTGCTGGCGTCTTTGCTCGAAACGCTGCCAGCTCATCGTATCACCCACCACCGGTGGCCAGATGCATAATGCGCTCTTGCGAGGCTTCTTCGCGCGAGAGTTCGCCCACGATGCGTCCCTGATGCATCACCAGAATGCGGTCGCTCATGCCCAGCACCTCGGGCAGTTCGCTGGAAATCATCAGGATCGCCACACCCTGCTCGGCAAGGCGGTTCATCAGCTGGTAGATTTCCGCCTTCGCGCCCACGTCGATACCGCGCGTCGGCTCGTCGAATATCAGCACCTTCGAACGGGTGAACAGCCACTTTGCCAGCACCACCTTTTGCTGGTTGCCGCCGGAGAGGTTCTTCACCGCCTGTTCGATGGAGGGGGTTCGTATCATCAGGTCGCGCACATATTGCTCGGCAACCTGTCGCTCCCGACGCAGCTGCACGAAGCCCAGTCGTGTTAACGCTTTCAGGTTCGCCAGCGTGTTGTTCTCTCGCACGGTCATGCTGAGGATGAGCCCCAGCGATTTGCGGTCCTCGGTCATCAAGCCGATGCCCAGCCGAATGGCGTCCTGCGGCGACCGGATGCGCACCGGTTTGCCATCCAGCAGTATCTCGCCGCTGTCGATGGGGTCTGCGCCGAAGATGGCACGCGCCAGCTCAGTTCGCCCCGCACCGACCAGCCCCGCCAGTCCGACGATTTCGCCCTTATGTACCTTCAGAGAGATGTTGTGTAACACACCCTTACGGTTCAAGCCGCGCACTTCCAGAGCGACCTCTCCCCGTTGTGTCTGGCGGGTAGGGAACTGTTCGGTGATCTCGCGCCCCACCATCATGCGGATTAGCTCGTCGCGGCTGGTTTCCGCTACCTGCCGCACGCCCACCAGCTTGCCGTCGCGCAGCACGGTAACCCGGTCGGCAATCTCGAAGATTTCTTCCAGCCGATGCGAGATGTAGATGATGCCAACCCCCTGCTCCTTCAGCCGACGGATGAGCCGGAAGAGGTTCTGCAGCTCATGTTCGGTAAGAGTGGCGGAGGGTTCGTCCATTGCCAGCACGCGCGCGTTCTGAGAGATAGCTTTGGCAATTTCCACCATCTGTTGCTGTGCGACGGAGAGGTACTGCACCGGCGTACGGACGTCTATCTGCACACCCAGATCATCAATCAGCTGCTGGGCACGTCCGTACATGGTGCGGAAATCCACGAAACCGGGCACCCTGGCGCGCGGCTCGCGCCCCAGAAAGATGTTCTCCGCCGCGCTAAGATAGGGAACGAGGTTGAACTCCTGATAGATGATGCGGATGCCGAGGTCCATCGCCTCGTGGGGAGTGGTGATGTGCACCGGCTTGCCGTCCAGCAGGATTTCGCCTTTATCGCGCGTCTCCGCCCCGGCGAGGATTTTCATCAGGGTGGACTTGCCCGCGCCGTTCTCGCCCACCAGCGCCATCACCTCGCCCGCACGCACTTCGAAATCCACATTGTCCAGCGCCTGCACGCCCGGATACTGCTTGCTGATGCCCCGCATCCGCAACACAGGAGGGGCATCCACTGTTGCTTGTACCATACCGATTACCCTCGCATGACCGTCGGGTTGACCTTAATATCCGCCACCGCCCGGTATGCAATGTTTCGCTATGGCGGGTATGAACTCCTGTTGTGAGCCAGCCTGTTAGCAAGCAGAGGCACAGCGTATCACTGCCGGATACGCACCGGTAGAATAGAGTACTTGCGCTGTTCGTAGTAGTCGCGCTGTTCGTATATCAGCACCAGGTTGGTTAGCCGGCGCAGAGGACGCATCATTATGCTGCCACGATAATACATCCCCGTCGAGGAACCGGCATCCAGATTGATGGCATCCACACAACCCAGCCGGTGCATCACTATCGCCATCTGACTGAGCGTGATCGGTTTGCGCGTGCCTACGAACAACAGGTGGTTGTCGCGCGTCAGCCCTACTGCCAGTCGCCATGCGGGACGCAGCAGCCCTCTGTCTCGGAAGCCCTCCGCGGCGGGGTCTACCCCGATTTTGCCTGCGGTGACCAGGCGCGGTCCCGAGCGAATCACGAAGTCATACGCGCTCCAGTCCTCGCGACGATTGCGTTTCACATCCACAAACTCCACCCGGTTGTCGGGCGTTACACAGAGCGCGGTGCCGATGCCTCCGAAATGCACCATCTTGCCCTCTATCACGATGTCGCCAACCGGCAGATAGCTGCGCGTGCCGAAGAAGGTTCCGGTGACCGCTGCAGTGGGACGTGCCCGTGCCACCATGCTCTCCAACGGCTCGGTACGTCCACGGCGTTGCTTCGCCAGCATACCGGTTACCTTCACGTTCTCGTCGTTCATGTCCACGCGGATGATTTTCACAGGGATATTTTGCACGGTGGTGGCAATCAATTGCACACTGCTCGCCCAAACCGCATCGCAGCACAGCCACCAGATAATCACCACAAGCACCGCTCGTACCTTCATCGTGACTCCTCTCTGCTCTCTCTGCTGTACCGGTTGTTCCATATCTGCGTCGGCGCAACCCGCTTCTAGTAAGATACCCGAAAACTCGCAAAGATACCAGTTTGACAACATCTCTATCGCGTGATAGGATTCTTTGTGTCTTGCATGAGGCAATCAGGGTAATCCCTCCCGGAGGGCGAGGCTCCGTCCGAGCCGTTAACACCATGAAAGGAGACGTGACCATGCGCGTGCTTGCTATACTCTTGATGCTGGCTCTATTTGCCACGAGCTATACAACTGCTCAGGTGGTGTTTTCAGACGACTTCGAAAGCTACCAGAGCCAACAGCAGTTCGAACAGTACGACAACCCAGCTGACCTGTTCGACCCGATATGGCTCACGCGCGGGGTATGGCATGGGCAGATTGCGCCGCCCAACCTGCAGCTGATCAACGTTGTCAACCCGTACACACACCCCGCCTACACGGGAGACCCCTATCTGCCCCAACCGCCAGACGCAAAGGCGCATAGCGGTCAGCAGAGCCTGTGGTTGAAGGCTGGCGCACATCGTGCCAACTTCCTCAATCTCTCTGCGCCGCTGGGCACGGGGGCATACGTGGACTGGTGGTTCTACGACACCGGTTCGGCAGGCAAACAGGCAAATGCGTGGGTGGAGCTGTTATACTACACGAACGGCTTGCTGGACGTGGGCGCGGGGGTAACCACCGGACAGGTGGAATCCTTCTCGCTGGGGGCAGCCAGCTTTGACCCCAAGGCGAACCTGAACGCCTATCAGGTGCGCGGGGATATTTCGGATCCGGCATACTATCCGCCCGATTCGTTCGCCAGTCAGGGGGGAGGCGCGGTCACGTGGGCGAACTTTAGCGGCACCACCCGCTCAGCGGGCTGGCATCACGCGGCGATATGGCTGTGGAAGCCGAACGAGGTGCTGTTCATTCTGGACGGCGCAACCAAAACTGAGCCGCGCAACCCCGCTTACGGCGCAACCACCGTGCGCATTCGCGGACTGGCCAGCAACGCCACCGATTTCTACTTCGACGACGTGACGGTGGGCACGGGCATCCCGCCTGCGATGCCCCGTTCAAACACCGCCTGCGCCATGACGTTAAATGACTTCACCGGCGACTACTCGCTGGTGAGCCTGCAGGTAGAGATACGCCAGCCGGACGACCTTCAGCCGCTGGAGGTGCAGCAGGTGTCGCCAGACACGTCAGGCAGTTTGCAGGTTGCCCTGCCGATAGGCACGTGGGACCTGGCGTTCAAGGCAGACCGCTCGCTGCGACGGGTGTTACGCAGGGTGAACGTGCCGGTGAGCGGCACGCTGAACGTGTCGCTACTGGGTGGCGACGCCGACGGCGATAACGAGGTCAGCCTGTTCGACTTCGGTAAGCTGGTAGCGGCGTTCGGCACGCTGTACGGCGACCCCGGTTACGACCCTGGCGCCGACTTCGATGGGGATGGTGAGATCAGCCTGTTTGACTTCGGCATCCTCGTGCGCAACTTCGGGCAGGTAGGGGACGAATAAAACTCACGCCTTCAACGCGCCGCTGGTGACGCCCTGTACGAAGGCACGCATCCCTATCGCGAACAGCACAATCAGCGGCAGGCTGCCTATCACGTACCCCGCCAGCGTGGGACCATAGTCCAGATTGAACTCGCCCGCGAAGCGCGTCACCCCGACGGTGAAAGTCTGCAGGCTGCTATCGCTGATGGTGACGAGGGGCCAGATGTAGTCGTTGTAGATGCCCAACGTGGTCATGATGGCGATGGTCGCCAGCGTGGGCAGGGAGAGAGGCAGGGCAAGATGACGATATATCTGCACATCCCCCGCGCCGTCCAGCCGCATCGCTTCGAACAGCTCGTCGGGCAGGCTGGCGAAGAAGGTCCGACACAGCACCACACCCAGCACCTGCCCACCCGCCAGATAAGGCAGAATCAACGCCCATCGGGTGTTCAACAACCCCATGCTCTGCACCAGCGCGTAGGTGGGGATCAGCGTGAGGATGCCCGGCACCACCAGCAGAGCCAGTATCAGCGCGAACACCCCATCGCGCCCCCGAAAGCTGAGACGCGCCAGCGCATAGCCTGATAAGGAACTGAACAGCAACACGCCCGGTACGACCACCGCAGTGACAATCAGCGTGTTGAGCAGATAGCCCTTCAGCGCAACGGCGGCATCGCGGTAGAAATCCCACCGCGCGGGCAGAGGCAGCCCCCAGAAGCGGGTGAAGATATCGGCGTTGGTCTTCAGCGAGAGCAACAGCATCATCACAAAAGGCAGGAGTGACATCGCCAGCAGGATGAGCAATAAGGTCCAGGAGAGCACTTCCAGCGGGCGAGGGCGGCGTTTTGAACCTTTCCCCCAGCTCCTCTCCTGCAAGGCGAGGGGCGCAGGTGCACTACGGGCGTGATGCGATGGTCTCATGTGAGCCTCTCCAACCTCCTGCCCCAGAGCAGATTCAACAGCGACAGCACGAATATCGCCACGAACAATGTCAAACCGATGGCGGCGGCGTAGCCTAAATGCCCAAAGCGAAACGCCTGAAAGTACATGTGCAGTGCGGGCACATGCGTCGCCAGTCCGGGACCGCCCCCCGTCAGAATCAGGATGCTCCCGAAGTCCTGCAGAGTGCCGATAAGCGTGAGTATCACCAGCAGACGCACCTGCGGCAACAGCAACGGCAGGTCCACATACCACACGCGCCGAAGCCCGCTCACTCCGTCCACCTGACACGAATCCCACACGTCTGCCGAGATCTGGTTCAGCCCTGCGAGATAGATGAGCAGGGCCAATCCGCCCGCCCACGGGAAGCCGATGCCGATAATCGCCCACAGCGCGGTGCCCGATTCGCCCAGCCACGAACGGGCCAGTACGCCCATACCCGCCGCCTCCAGCAGATGATTGAGCAGTCCCACACTGCCGTCGTAGATGAAGCTCCACAGCAACATGGTCACCATGCCGGGCACTACCATTGGCAGGATGAAAGCGGTCCGCAGCATGTACTGCCAGCGCGGCGAGCGCAGACCCATCAGCAGTTCCGCCACCAGCAAGGGCATGGTGAGCGTCTTCAGCACGTTGGCTATCAACAGAATGAACAGGTTGCGCAGGCTAAGGCGCAGGAACTCGTCGTGCCACATCGCCACGAAGTTGCCCACGCCAATCCAGTGCGGTTGCTCACCCGTTTCCCACCGCGTGAAGGCGCGAGACAAGCCCAGCACCGCCGGATAGTAGTTGAACAGTGCCAGCAACACCAGCGTCGGAGCCAGCATCAGCGTAATCACTACGATGGAGGTGCGTCGTCGGCTCATGAGGGAGTGTCCTTTGTGCGGGGATTCATGTCCAGCTTCTGCATCGCGATCACGCGGGGCACCGCCTCTTCCATCAGACGCTGATACCGGCGCAGAAACTCCTGCAGCGAAACACGCCCCTCCATGTATCTCTGTGCCCACACCGTCCATTGCCACACCGACTCCTGTTCGTCCATCAGTCCGCGAAAGGAGAGCTTCTCGAAACCTCTGCCCTCGAATGGGCGGTAATACCGCTGTAGTTCGGGAGGCATTTTGACGCCGGGAATAAGCATCGGACCACTGAGCGTGCGGCGGTGACGCACCGCCTCGTCCACCAGAATCTGTGCGCCCTGCGGGCTGGTCAGGAACATCAGGAAGTCGATGACACGCGCGGTCTGCTGGGGGTTTTTCTTCACCACGCCCAGCACCAGCCCCGGCCCACCCACACCCCGAAACGGGGGTACCTTGAAGCGCGAAGTGGTGAGCGGCGGCACGGCGAACACACCCCACTCGAATCGCGCCCTGGGAGGCAGGTCCGCCATGTCCTGCATCAGGTCGCCGATGAGCCATGAACCCTCCAAGAGAATCGCCGCACGTTGCGTCAGGAACAGGTTGTATGCGGTCACCGAGTTCGCGCCATGAAACCCCCGTTGCCAGTAGCGGGAGAACGCCTTAATATGCGCGTACAGCTCGGCGAAGCGTTCGTCATCGAAGCGGATGACACCTCTGCGCACCGCATCCAGCAGCCGCTCCCCGTTGATGATGACCAGCGAATCGTTGTAGGGGTCGTTCAGGTTCAGGCGGAAATTGGCGTTGCGGGCGGGGTCGTAATCCCAGTCACCCGGGCGTGACATCACCAGCGGCACCCACTGGCGCGTGTAGGCGTCGGTAAAGAAACGCACTATCCAGCCCACCGTGCCCGACCAGTAGGAGTCGGCGTTGCCCGGTACGGCGAAGGGCAAATAACCGGCGGCGCGAACGCGCTCTGCCAGCGACAGCATCCCCTCCCACGTGCGCGGAGGTTGCAAGCCCAGCTGGCGAAACAGGCTGGCGTTGTAGTAGAAGCCAATCTCCACGAAGTCTACCGGGATAAACGAAACGCCCCCTGCAGTTTTGAACTTCTCGATGAACTGCGGGTTCAGGTTCTTTACCCATGCCTCGCCCGTATAGGGGTTGCGTCGGTTCAGGTAGGGCGCAAGGTTCACCAGCAAGCCCTTCTCATACATGCCCCAGGCGTAGTTGGCGTTGAACAGGTCGGGCGCGCGGTCGCCTGCGCCGGGGATCTGGGTGCGCAACCACGTCTCGTAGCCGTTGACAGGCATCACCTGAACCCTCACCTGTACACCGGCACGGGCGCGTTCATACTCCCGCGCGAGCCGATGGAAACCCTCGCGGTAGTTGCCGCTTACCGTCGCAAGGAATATGGTCGCCGTCTGCTGCGGCA
>CALJAP010000101.1 GCA_938027655.1 uncultured bacterium
TGCTAGGCAGACGGTGTTGGGAGATCGACGGCACTCGCCCCTTCCACCGTACCGACCCCTACGGCGGCAGCATTCACAACTACGACGTGTATTGGGGGTTACAACCGCTGGAACGCAACCTGAGTCTGGTGGCTCCCTTCATCGGGGAGTTCGGGCTGGCATCGCCCTGTGCGGTGGAGAGCACGTTGAAGTATCTGCCCGACAGCGAGCGCGACAAGTGGCCGCCTGCGGACGACAGTGCATTTATTCATCACACGCCCACCTTCACTCCGCAGAATATGGTGCGTCTCAACCGCTACGCCAAAGAGTTTGACCCCTGCAACGACCTGCAGGGCTTCACGCGCGGTAGTCAGCTAGCTCAGGCAACAGGCTTGCGCGTTGTGCTGGAGAGGATGCGCACTCGGTGGGAGCAGTCTACCGGCGTGATTTACTACAAATTGACCGATGTCTATCCCGGTGTTTCGTGGTCTACGGTAGACTGGTATGGGGTACCTAAAATCGCGCACTATTTCGTGCAACGCGCTTTCGCGCCGCTACAGGTAGTGGCTTTGTTTGACGGGTTCGACGTGGAAATGGGCAAAGAGATGCAGATACAGGTATACCTGCTGGACGACCGCGAGGAGTGGAAAGAAACGGCTCAGGTGCGCATTCGCCTGTTCAACGCACGGCTACAGGAAGTGGCGCGGAAAATCCTTGATGTCCAGGCAGCCCCGGCTCGTGTGCGGCTCCTGGGGGAGGTGAAACTGGATGTTCCAGCCAGCCATGCTGTGCCCCTGTTGGTGCTGGTGGAGCTGGTTCACAACGCGACCGTGGTAACTCACAACTTCTACTGGTTCAACTTCCGCCAGCAACCGGGCTGTCTTTTTGCTCTGCCCCACACCACGCTATCTGTGCGGCGAGATGGCGACCAACTGGTGGTAGAAAACATGGGCGAACTGCCTGCAGTAGGTGTACACTTTCACGCGCCCACATGCTCCGACAGCTTGCGCCTGTCCGAAAGCTATTTCTGGCTAAACCCCGGCGAGAAAACCCGCGTACGGATAACTTTCGCGCCAAACACGGAGGGCAACGTGCCTTCAGACAAACGCTTCGGGGTCGGAGCATGGAACGCCGATTACGTCCCTGTGGAGTGGGAATAGGTGTGTTGTCTGTATTAGTTCATAGGAGTGTGGCTTGTGGCGAGGCGTAATGTGGCTGAGGTGTGTTCGACCTATTCCCCCATTTGCTTTCCCCACAAGGGAAGGGGGCGTTCGATGCGAGACACCCCTCTCCTCGTAGGAGAGGGGACGGGGGAGAGGTTAGATTCGAAAGCGGCACCCTTTTTAAACAGAACCCTGCCTTCGAAATGGGCAGGGAGCGTATACACCCGTTACCTGAGGAGGACAAGATGCAGCGAATAGACCTGAACGGTGAGTGGCAACTGAGCTACCGACCGCAGCGTAGTCAATATGTAGCACTTCAGCGGTTAGACTTTAATACAATGCCGACAGTATCCGCCTTTGTACCCGGCAATGTGGAGCTAGACCTGATGCGGGCGGGCATCTTGCCGGAGCCATCGGTGGGCAACAACATCTACCGCCTGCGTGAGTACGAAACGTATGAGTGGTGGTACCGCAGACGGCTCACGGCGCCTGCTGTGCCGGACGGCTATACCGCCCAGCTGGTCTTCGAAGGGCTGGATTGCCTTGCTGACGTGTGGCTGAACGGCTTGCCGGTCGGCGAGGCGGCGAACATGCTGATTCCGCACCGGTTTGATGTCACCGGCGCGTTGAAGGCAGGTGAAAACGAACTGGTGGTCAGGATACGCTCGGCGGTGCTACAGGGGCGGCAGCGGACGCCCGCTCCTTTCGAAAGCGCACTACCCTGTGGCTTCGAATCGCTGGGGGTGCGCAAAGCGCCACACTGCTATGGCTGGGACATTATGCCCCGTGTGGTGAGCGCGGGCATCTGGCGCGATGTGTATCTTCAATTTCTGCCCACTACGCGCTGGAGGTCGGTCTACTGGGCAACCACTTCGGTGGACGCTGCCCGTCGCTCGGCGGTGCTTTTTGTGGACTGGGACTTTACCACTAGCGAACACGCCATCGACGACTGGCAAGTGCGCTTGCGGTTATCGCGTGACGGGCGGGTGGTTTATGAAAGTCTGTATCCCGTTTTCCATACACACGGTCGGGCGTGGGGGCACGTGCAGGATGTAGACCTGTGGTATCCACGTGGCTACGGAGAACCTGCGCTGTATGAGGCGTGTGCCGACCTTCTGGATGGTAAGGGCAACGTGCTGGATACGCACCGCTGTCGCATTGGCATCCGCACGGTAGAACTGCATCGCACCGACATCACCACGCCCGAAGAGCCCGGCGAGTTCGTCTTCGTGGTGAACGGCGTGAAGGTGTTCGCAAAGGGGACGAACTGGGTTCCGTTGGACGCTTTTCACAGCCGCGATAGTCAGCACCTCAAGCCGACGTTTGAGATGCTGGTAGACCTGAATTGCAACATGGTGCGCTGTTGGGGAGGCAACGTGTACGAACCGGACGCCTTCTTTGACCTGTGCGATGAACATGGCGTGATGGTGTGGCAGGATTTCGCCCTCGCCTGCGCGATTTACCCCGACGAGATAATCCCAGCCGTCCGAGCCGAGGCGGAAGAGGTGGTGAAACGCCTGCGCAACCATCCCAGTCTCGTGCTCTGGTGCGGCAATAACGAAATAGACCACACCTATCTGTGGGCTGGCATGGGCATCAACCCGAATACGGACAAAATCAGCCGACAGGTGCTGGCAGAGGTCGTGCGTCAACTGGACCCCTTCCGTGCGTACTTGCCGAGCTCGCCGTACATAAGCGAGACAGTCATGCAGCGTGGAGGCGACCCTAATCTCTCACCGGAGCAGCACCTGTGGGGGCCTCGTGATGACTTCAAAGGAGCGTATTACACCCGCTCGCTGGCGCACTTTGTGAGCGAAATCGGCTACCACGGCTGTCCCGACCGGCGCACGCTGGAGCAGATGATGGAACCGGAATACCTGTGGCCCTGGCAGGAGAACGAACAGTGGCTCACCCACGCCACACGCCCATTGCCCCGCATGACCGAGTTCAACTACCGCATCCCGCTGATGGCAAAGCAAATCGCGGTGCTCTTCGACACCGTGCCCGACAATCTGGACGAGTTCATCCTCGCCTCGCAAATCAGCCAGGCGGAGGCACTAAAGTTCTTCATCGAACGGTGGCGACAGCGCAAATGGCGTACAACAGGCATTCTCTGGTGGAACCTGCGTGACGGATGGCCCATCATTTCCGACGCTATCGTGGACTATGCCTACCGCAAAAAGCTGGCTTATGTGTACGTGAAACGGGTGCAAACAGACATCTGCGCCATGTTGAGCGAACCTGAGAATGGCTATCACTCGCTCATCGTGGTCAACGACACCCCGCACCCGGCGGAAGGAGAGGTGGAAATTGTGGATGCGGACAGTGGCGCACAGCTGTTGACGGGCGTCTTCTCTGTGGAGCCGAATGACAAATCGGTGGTGGGTTCCCTCCCGCAGGTGGAGCAACCTGCCCTGTGGCTGATCCACTGGCGTGATGGGGAAGGGCGTCGTTACCTGAACCACTATCTCGCTGGCAACCGCCCCTATGACTTGAAACAGTATCGCCGGTGGTTACGACTTCTGGAGATACCGGAGGACATCGGCTCTGTTTTGGAGAAATAATACCCAATACCGGTAGGAGGTATTTATAGACAAAATGAAGCAGGAACCGAACAACGCCCCTCCCACCGACGTCATCGATCGCCTGAAGCGCATCGAGGGGCAGGTGCGCGGCTTGCAACGTATGGTGAAACAGGGACGTGCGCCGTCGGAGGTCATCTACCAGATGGCGGCGGTGAAATCCGCGCTGGAGCAGGCAGCATTGCGTTACCTCTGGTGGGATGCACAGCGTCATAGCGCTCCAGAGGAGGTTTCTCGTTCCATTCGCGAAACACTCGACCTCATCGCCAAAATGTTGTGAGCGGCGAATCCGGTAAGCTGGTTGCAGTATCTAACAGGATGAGAATAATCTAAAGCACGGGGAGGAGGCTTCATGACGGAGATCAGGACGCGATGGATAGATGGGATGCAGTTTCTCAGCATATCGTCCGGCGGTATCCCGCTGGTGATAGACGTTTCGCCGGACGGAGGCGGACGCGGCGAAGGCATCGGTCCGATGGAGCTGTTGCTCCATGCGCTGGCGGGATGTACCGGCGTGGACGTGGTTAGCATTCTGCAGAAGAAAAGACAGCCGCTCACAGGGCTTGAGATAAGGGTGAAGGGCGAAAGGCGCGGGGAGTATCCGCGAGTGTACGCGCAGATAGAGGTGGAGTACATCTTCAGGGGCAAAGGGCTGGACCCCAAAGCGGTGGAACAGGCAATCAAGCTGTCTGAAGAGAAGTACTGCAGTGTGGAAGCTCATCTGGCGTCGTCTGCCCAGATTCGGAGCAGTTACCGGATTGTCGAGGAGGAGTAAGATGGCAATAGAACAGACCCCTGCAGGTATCCGTGTGAAGGTATCGCTTCCGTATGCGGAAGCGGTAGAGAAGACTGTCGCCGCCCTTAAGGCAGAGGGCTTCGGCGTGCTGACCACCATCGATGTGAAGCAAACCATCAAGGAAAAACTCGGTGAGGAGTACCGTCCTTACGTTATCTTGGGAGCATGCAACCCGCCGCTGGCGCACCGTGCGCTGACTGCGGAGCCGGAGGTCGGTTTGCTTCTGCCGTGCAACGTGGTGGTGTATGAAGAAGGGGATAGCTGCGTGGTATCAGCCATGGACCCGACAGCGGTAGCGAAAGTGATGCCTCATCCTGAACTGCAAGCAGTGGCTAAAGAGGCACGGGCGAAACTAGAGCGGGTACTGCAACAGGTTGCAGGCTGAACACCTGCGCGAAAGCCTTTGTGACCGGCGGCACTACCTCGTGCAGAGTTACTTCTCTTCCCAGCAGCTTCTGCAGAGAGGTAACCCCTTTGTCCCGAATACCGCACGGTACAATCAGACTAAAGTGGTTCAGGTCAGGGCACACGTTCAGCGCAAAACCGTGCATGGTTATCCAGTGGCTGACCTTGATGCCCATCGCCGCTATCTTTTCCTCACCAACCCACACCCCTGTTAGCCCCTCTTTCCGACCTGCGAAGATGCCAAAATGGGATAGGGCAGTGATGAGCACTTCTTCCAGGTTGCGTAGGTAAAGGTGCAAGTCCCTCCCGTGCTGACGCAGGTCAAGCACAGGGTAGCCTACCAGCTGTCCCGGTCCGTGATAGGTGATGTCGCCGCCTCGGTCGGTTTCCACCAGCTGGATTCCGAGCTTTTCCAGCTGCTGCGGGGTGACGAGGAGATGCTCGGCGTGCGACGCCCGTCCTAGCGTGATGACCGGCGGACGATGCTCCAGCAGCAGCAGGGTGTCGGGTATCGCTCCCTCTCGCCGTTGCTGGACAAGTTCGCGCTGGTACTGCCATGCCGAGGCGTAGTCCACAACACCCAGCCATTGCACATGCAGAAGTGCCATTGCTTTCTCACCGGAAAAGATTGTACCTCTCACGGCAGTGTCGTCAGCAACCCCTTCAGCGCCTTCGTCATCGCCTCTTGATACCGCTCCACGTCTCTGACCAAAAACATGTAACGGTTTGTGCTGCGCGAGTTTGGTTGCCAGGTGGTGACTGCGTTTTCGTTGCAGGAGATACGCACGGGCTGGAAGGTGTACACTGCAGAGCCACCCGCCGCCTCCAGCGGAACCACCTCGCCGTCAACGGTTACCGCTACCCCTGCCACACGCAGGAAGCTGGCGACAGACCACATGTTCCTCTCCTGCTGGCTGTAGCGGTGAATCAAAGCGGCATCTGGCTGGCGATACAGATACCGCAGCCAGTCCGTCTCCCGCAGGCGTTCGAGCATGTACAGGAAGAAGTTCTGCATACGCGGCGAGAGCACAGGAAGCACCTCCTCTTGGCGGAACCGCCAGTAGGTCCCGTATCGCTTGACCCGCCATTCGCCTTCGTAGTCCTCAAAGCAGGGTAGCCAGTAGACCGGACAGGGGAGTTCGAACAGGGCGCGATACGCCGCAGGGTCTAGGGTGACATTATACTCCAGTGTTGCCGCAAGCCTGGGGTCCGGCGAGCCGGTACCTGCGTTGATATAGATACCTGCGCACTTACGGGCAAACAGAGCAGGGTCGGTCTTGCCTGCGAGCGCAATGTCCCTGCAGGAACCTGCGACGGTAATCGCCACACGTTGACGCGACTGTCGGAGGGTGTCCAGAACGAACCGTACCGCCGCCCTGTCCGACGGCGACGCCGACGGCTGGGTATCGCTAGGGGATTTCATCGGCTGAGAACAACCGACGACGGCAGGCACGGTTAACCCTGTGATGTGGTTCAGCTGAGCAATCGCCGCCACATCAGGGTCGCCGTCGAATTTCGGGGGTGGACGGTCTATCACGATACCGCGCAGGTCTATTTTGCCCTGTAGCGCCAACGCGTACACCACTGCGAGGTCGTAGTGGTCGTCCGGGTCGTTATGTGGGCGGAACAGGTCGGTCTGGTGTATCAGTGGTGTCGCCATCGTGCTTCTCCTATCCTTTGATTCCGGTCAACGTAATGCCCTCGATAAACAGCCTCTGCGTGAAGAAGAAGACCACCATCAGCGGCAGGGTAACCACCGTCGCCGCTGCCATCAGCAAGTTCCACTCGGAGCTGTGCCGTCCGACAAAGGTCTGCAGTCCTACTGCCAGCGTGTAGGTATTTTCATCGGTTAGGTATACAAGGGGATTGATGAAGTCTGTCCACGCGCCGATGAAGGCGAAGAGCGCAACCGTCGCCAATGCGGGCACAGAGAGCGGCACGATAATCTGCCAGAAGATACGCCATTCGGAGCAACCATCGATGCGTGCGGCGTCGGAGAGCTCCTGCGGGATGGTCAGGAAGAACTGGCGCAGGAGAAAGATGGCAAATGCGCTACCGAAGAAGGGGGGTACTACCAGCGGCAGGTAGGTGCCCGTCCAGCCGATGGTACGGAACATCACGAACACGGGCAGCATGGTCACCTGTGCGGGGAGCATAATGGTAGCCAGCATAATCAGGAACAGCACGTCGCGCCCCTTCCAGCGCAATCGCGCGAAACCGTATGCCGGCAAAGCAGAGGAGAGCACCGTGCCAACCACCACCAGCGCGCACACGAACAGTGTGTTCCGTAAATACAGCAAGAACGGGAACGACTGCAACGCCTCGGCATAGTTCTGCCAGCGCACCGGGTTGGGTATCCACTCGATGGTCTCGGTAAAGATGCGGTCTTCCGTTTTGAGCGACGTGGAAACCATCAACGCAAAAGGCGCCAGAAACGAGATGCTGAGCGCAATCAGCACGATGTAGACGACGGTCACAGCAATCCGTCTGCGCCATACTTTCGACTGCCTCCAGTCTGCTAATCGGTTGCCCCCAGCGGCTGTTCTTGCTGCCATTAGCCTCTCTCCCCCTCGTAGTACACCCAGCGTGCAGATGTTCGGAAGACAATCAGCGTGGCGATAAGCGTTAGGATGAACAGGATCCACGCCATCGCGCAGGCGCGTCCCATACGAAAGTCACGAAAAGCGTTGTAGAAGAGATACAGAGCGTAAAAGAGCGTAGAGTTCTGCGGTCCGCCCTGCGTCATGATGAAGGTCTGCGTGAAGTACTGGAAAGTCCAGATGACGCCCATGATGAGGTTGTAGAAGATGACCGGCGAAATCATGGGCAGGGTCACGTGCAGCGTCTTGTGCCATGCTCCTGCGCCGTCGATCTCCGCCGCTTCATACAGGTGCGCGGGCACGTTCTGCAGACTCGCCAGGTAAATGACTACGCTGCCGCCCACCGCCCAGAGGTCCATCATGATGAACGCCGGCTTAGACCACTTCGGGTCGGCGAGCCAGCCGGGCGGCTGCAACCCAAACGGCGCCAGCAGGGTGCTCAGTACCGCATTCAGCAACCCATACTGCGGGTTCAACACCCACAACCACAGCACCGCCACCGCCACCACCGGCATAATGGACGGCAGGTAGTAGACCGTGCGGAAGATTCCGATGCCGGGTATCTTGTGGTTCAGCAGGAGCGCCATCGTCAACCCGATGATAAGCGCAAGGGGCAGCTCGATCAGCATGAAGAGAGTGTTCCAGAGCGAGGGCAGAAAGTAGTCCCGGTCGGTAAGCAATGCCACATAGTTCGCCAGCCCTACCCACCGCGGTGGAGTGAGCACCCGATAGTCGCAGAAACTATAGTAAAGCGATGCCAGTATCGGATAAAGCGTGAACAGGAAGAACCCCACCAGCCACGGAGAGACAAAGAGCCAGCCCTGCAGGTTACGTTGACGCTCGCGCATCCCCATCACCTCCGCCAGAACAGCATCTCGCGATACACCCGCTTTTGTACGTCGCGCAGAGCCTGGGCGGGCGTCTTCGTTCCATATCGCACGAAGTCCACCGCGCTATATATCTCATACTGGTACAACCCGGTAATGGGAGTGGGAGGAAAGTGGCTTGCATTTGGGCTGTTCGCCACGTCCATGAAAACGGCGAAAGCGCGCTTCCACGGCTCGCCCTCGCGCAGACTGCGTTCCTTCCGCGCAGCGAGAATGTTGGGCACACCGTGCATCGTGCTGGCAAAGAGCACCTGCGCCTCTACGGTCTGCGTCCACCGCAGAAACTCCCATGCCTCTTTCGGATGCTTGCAGTTGACCGGAATACAGAAGATGTTCCCACCAAGCCATGTGGGGTTCTTCCGTTCAGGGTACTGGTCGGGGTAGGGGATAGGGGCAGCACCGTAACGCACCTTCGGACCGTAGCGCTGGAACCAGTAGGGGTTCCACTGTCCGTTAATCATCATCGCCACCTTACCCACCAGGAAGGGGTTGTTGATGCCCATCTCTTGACCGAAACCGGCTTGAAAGGCGTTCACCTCTTCCGCGCCGCCCTGTACCTCTATCAGCTGCTGATACCACTCCAGCGCCTCAATGTTACGCGGGTGGTCGGCGGTGGGCATGCCCGTCTTCGGGTCGATAAACTGCCCTCCGAAGGCAGAAATAATAATGAGCGGGTCGGGTGGCATCATGCCGATACGCACGATGCGTCCGTTGGCGTCACGCTTAGTGAGCTTTCGGGCGTACTCTAACAGCTCGCTCAGCGTTTTGGGTGGGCGTTCGGGGTCCAGCCCCGCTTCCCGAAAAGCATCCTTGTTCCACAGCAGGGCAAAGCAGTCCATCAGATAGATCATCGCGTACAGCTTGCCGTTGTAACGGCACTGCGACAGTGAGCCCGGCGCGTAGTCCGATTCCTTTAGGCCCGACTGTTTGAAGTAGTCATCGAGACAGAGCAAAGCACCGTTACCTGCCAGTGAACCCAGGTAGCCCGGCTCGCGCAGGGTGAATATCTCCGGCGGGTCGTTCGCGACGATGGCGCGGATGATTTTGGTGTCTTCTACTGCCGCAAGGTTATGTACCTGTATATGCGGGTGCGTGCGGTTGAACTCGTCCACCACCACCTGAAACGCCTCCGCCTCGTCGCCGCCCCACATGGTCCACGCCCGCAGGTGTACTACCCCCGGGTCGGACGGTTTGCGCTGACACGCTGGCAAGACGAGTACCACAGCTACACTGATAGCGAACAGCAGCCAGTTTATGCGCATAATTGACAACGAAAAGAGCCTTCTCCGCATCTGCTTAATCCGCCTCTACAATCATCTTCCCGTCCCCACCGGCTCAGGCTTCGGGATGCTGGGCGAGCTTCGGCTTCCTCCCACCCCCGAGCTGCTCAGTACCTCTCCATCTTTCAGCATAATCACCGGTATCTTCTGGTTCATCATCTGATGATGGTCACATTGCAGTAACGGCGATGTTTCCGGGCTATTTTTCTTCAGTGGAAAGTAACGATAGCTCACCGGCTTGCCCGATGCGTCCGCAGGGCACTTCAGCTTGCCCGCGTCGGGCAGGTAGCGAGGCACTAGGTCGTTTAGGGATTGGGGATATTCGCCTCCGTTGCGCTGGCGATAGCGCTCAATCGCGGCGTGAATCTCCCGCATGTTTTGCTGACACTGTGCGATTTGCACTCCGGTGGACATTGCCTGTTTGAACTCGGGGCGTCGCGCCACCACGATAAAGAGTATCGCCACCGCCACAATAACCAAGATAATCGCTCCCAGACAGGACAGCAAACCGACTGTCCAGCAACTCATGCCCCGACGGGTGGGTATCTCTGGTGGTATCATGGCAGTCACTCCTCGTTCATCCGGTTGGGGTCCAGTTAATCCCAGCGTGTACCTTCAGCGTGAACTCTGCCAGCAGGCGCACGGTGTTCTCCAGGTCGCCTAGATGTAACAGTTCGCACGGTGTATGCATATAGCGTATCGGCACCGACACCAGCCCGGTTGCCACGCCGGAGCGCGAGAGCTGGATGGCGTCGTTATCCGTGCCGGTGCGCCCGCCTGCGACCTCTATCTGGTAAGGTATTTCCTTCTCGATAGCGGTGTCCACCAGCATCTCAAATACCAGCGGGTTGATATGTGAACCACGACAGATGACAGGACCTTTAGAAATCGCCTGCTCTCCGTGTTTCTTCTTATCCACACCTGGGTAGTCGATGCTGTGTCCTACATCTACCGTCACCGCCACCTGTGGGTCTACCTCGTAGGCGATGGTGCGCGCCCCTCGCAGACCTACCTCTTCCTGCACTGTCGATACTGCATACACCGCTGCCTTTAACTCGGAACGATGTTCGCTGAGCAGGCGCAACGCCTCTGCTACCACGAAACAGCCCATCTTGTTGTCAAATCCTCGTGCGGTGACCAGTTCACCCATCAGGGGCTGCAGGTCGTACACATAGGTAATCGGGTCGCCCAGACGCACGCGCTCCTCCGCCTCTTTTTTGCCCGTTGCGCCGATGTCAATCCACAGGTCGCTGAGTTCGGGCTTCTTTCGCCGCTCCTCTTCGCTCAGCAGGTGAATCGGCTTGCGTCCGATGATACCCAGTATCGGCCCATGCTTCGTGTGGATGTGTACCCTGTGACCGACCGGCACAATGGGATCATGTCCCCCCACAGGCGAGAAGTAGATAAACCCTTCGTCGCTGATGTAATGCACCACAAAACCGATTTCGTCCACATGCCCTGAGAGCATCACACGCGGGCTACCCCCAGGGTTGATAACCGCGTAACTATTGCCCAGCACGTCGGTATGCACCTCGTCGGCGAACCGACCGGTGTATTCGCGAAAGGTCGCCTGCGCCTTCTGTTCGTAACCGGAAGGGCTTGGTGTGTTCACTATTTGTCGCAAGAATTCGAACGACTCTTCTCGCATAGGATGTCCTCCGTGATGGAATGCGATTTTTCCTACTACCTTCGTAACTGCCCCATCACCTTCTCCCACCGCTCGCGCATCTGCTCGTTGTAAATGTACGGTTCCCACCCCAGCGAGAGGTAGGTGGCAATCGCGGGCAGACGCCAGTCGTCGGTCAACAGGTATATTCGCTCATAGCCCCGCTGTATCAGCAGCCGCACCACTGCTGCTGTTACCACCTTGCCCAGCCCTTTGCCCTGATGCGCGGGGTCGGTGGCTACCCAGTCTAAGACACCCGCGTTCGGGTGTTGCTCATTGGGCGCGTGATTTGCCATCGCCGTCGCGACGAGGTCGCCGGTTGGCTCGTGCTCCACCACAAAGAAACCGCCCGGCAACACATTGCGCATAAAACGTTGCACATCGGCAACCGTCCACCCCTCGGCGAAGCCCACCCGGCGCATCAGCGCGAGGTACTTTTCCTCTTCGCCGGCGCGGATGTTGCGCAAGCGATAGCCCGTCGGTATCGGCGGTTCGGGCAGGGAGGCGAAGCGGTGCGGTGGAAAGACCATCTGCAGCTGCGGTTTTGGCTCTGCCTCTGTGCCCCAGAGGCGCGAGTCCGGTACATCTATCCATCGCCCCCCTTGCGCGATGGAAATCTGGCTCATCAAGCCGGGCAGGGTCATGTCCAATGCGTAATGCACGTCCACCGCAGGCGGTCGCTCGCCGCGCACCGCCGCCACAAAATCCGCCAGCACAAAGTAGTCGCCTCCGCCATGTCCGGTGCGCCTCGCCAGATCCTCCTGCCGTTTCCATTCCTCTGGCAGGAACTGTTCCTCTAATTGGTGCAACGGCAGCCATGTGTTCATATCGGGGCACAGGCTGCGCAGCCACACGCGGTCGTGCTCGCCGGGTGCCCTCGCCGACTCGTAACAGCCGTCGGTGCCCTGCAGCTGATACACGTTCATCGCGTGCGGGCGGTCGGACAGCATGTCCAGACGTAGCTTCACCAGCCCGCCGGAGCGCATTTTGCACAGGGTGATGGTGGAATCCTCGTTCTCGTAGAGTTCACCCCGTGCGTCCCGGTAGTGATGTCCGCTTCCGGCGCAGCAGACGGAGACCACGCGGTCGCCCGGCATCCACTCCAGAACCGGACCAATGCTGTGCGTCGGATAGGTGTTGCCGTTCACGCCGGTCTGCCAGCGGCGTCGCCATGGGGTGAGCTCATTGAGCTCCTTCAGCTCGTGGATGTACTCGCCCTCCGCGTAGTAGGTTGTGCCGAACAGTCCGCGCCGCACCAGCTCCTTCACCAGCACAATCGGCTTGGCGTAGATGTAGTTCTCCGCCATCATGTACACCGCTTTGCTCGTCTGCACCGCCTGCACCAGCTGCTTGCAATCTTCCAGCGAGACCGCGGCGGGCACCTCGCTGAGCACGTGAATGTTTCTCTGCAGCGCGGCGACCGATTGCGGCGCGTGCAGCGGCATCGGCGTCGCCACGATGACGGCGTCGATATCCGCCTGCTCTAGCATCTGTTCGTAGTCGGTGAAGGTCTGCTTCGCGCCCGTCAACTCCGCCACGCGCTGTGCCCGCGCTTCGTCCACGTCGCACACCGCTTGAATCTGCACATCAGGAAGCGCGTCGCACGTTGCTTTGAAGCTGGCTCCACGCCCCCCTGCGCCCACAATGCCCAGCCTGACGACCCTACTCGGCACCATACCTACCCTCCTGTTTGAACATTCGCTCGAAGCGACGAGCGTTCCTGCCTCCTGAGCGTGGTTGTACGGGGATGACTATCGGGTATAATAGAATTACAATGAACGTTCTTCGTGCAGGCTTTTTTGAGATAGAGGAGCAGCAGGCGCAGTACCTGAGGGAGGGACTGCAGCGCTTGGGCATTGCTGAGCGGGTGCAGTCCGATTTTGTGCCTCATCCGCTGGAGATTGACGGGTGCGAGGCGTGCGCCCATTACGATATCGTTGTTGTTTTCATCGGCACGAAGGTCAGCCGTAGCATTCTGGAAGCTTTGCCCCGTCTGCGCCTCGTGCTGACCATGTCCACTGGTTACGACCACATCGACGTGGAAGCCTGTCGAGAGCGGGGCGTGGTGGTGTGCAACGTGCCTCACTACGGCGAGAATACCGTTGCGGAGCACACTTTTGCCCTAATCCTCTCCCTGTCGCGCAAGTTGCATGCAGCCTACTTCCAGAGCCTGCGAGGAGAGTATCAGGTACGCACCCTGCGCGGCTTTGACCTGTACGGCAAGACGTTAGGTGTCATTGGGGCAGGCAGTATCGGCTTGCACGTCATACGTATTGCGCGCGGTTTCGGAATGCGAGTGCTGGCGACCGACGCCCGTCCACAGAGACTGCTGGCGGAAGTGCTGGGCTTTACCTATACGGATTTGGACACACTGTTGCGTGAGTCAGATATCGTGACGCTCCATGTGCCTGCGACGCCCGCTACCTATCATCTCATCAACCGCGACGCACTGAGCAAGATGAAGCGCGGAGCGTTACTGGTCAACACCGCTCGTGGGTCGGTGGTGGACACGGAAGCCTTGCTCTGGGCGCTGGAGGAGGGTATCCTTGCGGGAGCCGGTCTGGATGTCATTGAGGGGGAGGAGTATATCACCGAAGAAAGTCAGCTCCTGAAACTGCCCCTCGCCGAGCAGACGCTGAAACAGCTGGTACAAGCGCAGGCGTTGCTACGCCGCGAAAACGTGGTGTTCACTCCGCATATCGCCTTTAACAGTCAGGAAGCGGTAGAGCGCATTCTGGACACCACATTGGAGAACCTGTACGCGTTCCTGGAGGGCAAACCGCAGAACGTCGTCAGTTGATACCCCCGTGTAGACGACCTTCTCGGCAGCTTTTTGCACAAAAGCCTTTGCCGAACCGCCGCCTCCGCGAACCGCACCGACCGCCATCCACAGCGCAGCCTTCCAACGACTTGTCTCCGCTCCTGAGCCATCTCGTCCATACGCCACCTCGCCCAACTGAGCGAGCGGGTGCAACTCGCCCGTGCAGGTGAGCACTGCGTGCATCCGCGCAGCAGCTACCAGATCACGCTGCGTGCCAGCTCGTCGCCTTCCGCCCATGCGGTCGGGTTGAACACCTACATCACTGAAGATGTCATTCCATTCGCTTACCCGAGGGGTCTACTGCGTTGACCGGGTCATTCCCACAATACAGATACAGGTTCGGATGCCCACCCGCGACATCAATCGGGTCTCGCTGCAGCCACCTTGCTGTGCGGGGGGCGTACTCCCGTGCGCCCACATGATAAAAACCTGTCGCTGGCGTCCACCCATATACGAACTGTCAACGTGCAATGGGAGAGCCGGGCAAACGAACTGGCGCAGCGTCCTCCAGCTACTCGCTACGCAAACCGGCGTATTCGACGGGCAACAGTCTCTCCAAGTTGACCCGATGCGAGGCGTCCAGTATTTCGATGCCCACAATCCGACCGCCTTCCCCAATGTCCAGCACGATGTCCTCGCTCACCCGTTCGTTCATCACGGGCTGCTGGCGGTCATCGAGGCGCAGATAAAGCAAGTCATTGCCCGCATCATACATTATCTGCATCGCTATTCCTCCCAGCGTCCGTAAAACACATACACCGTCACGGTGACGATAGTTTCTCCTTCCACCGTATATATTACCTCTACCCGCTTCTGTTCGTAATATTTGCCCAACCGCACCTGCCCGAAAGGGTAAACCTTTGCCTTCGCCCGCCGACTGCCCTTCGCAGGCACGTCAGTGCCCGTGCGCAGCACATCCTCAATCTCCTGCGCATTCGTGCCGCGCTCTTCGGCTCTCTGGAGGGTATGCGGTTCAATACGTATCTGCATACCGGCTAAAACCACCGTATGTTCGCTCACCATTCCCACACGCGCGGACGCACAAATACCGAGTCATGTTCCCAAAACACGGTGAAAATCTCGTCCCGATACTTGGGCTCGCCCACCAGACGAAACGGCGCCTTCCGCTTCTTGCCGATACCGCCTGGGGGTATCCGTGTTCTACCGGGTTCAGCAAGAGATATTCTGCCGTGTCTACCTATTCCCGGTCAAAGTCCAGATAAGCGCGGGTAGGAACCAGCTCCCCCCACCCCAGTCGTAACTGAAGCGGTCGGTGACGCTGCCCAAACTGTCAGGAAGCAAACGAGTGTGACCCAGACCATCAATCACATCATACCGCGTACCGGCAGGCGAGCGCAAGTCAATGCGGGCAATCGAGCCCAGCAAGCCACAGATGTAGACAGCACGATAGCCCTTCAGGTCGGCTTCCCCAAGCAGCGTGTCGCCGTCGTAGACGAAACTGAACTCGTTGTCAACGGTCGTATACCCCGTCCGGCGCCGAGGTGGGCTACGTCCGTTCTACGTCCCCTACGGCCACGGGAACTCCGGCGCGAGCAACCCCGTCGTGCTAGCGAGCACTGCCCACAGCGCGGCGCAACTGAACTCACCCAATATCATCCCCAAGAAGAACGGCAACGCCCGCTGATACAGGTTGTACCCACCGTAACGCTGGATGAGCGACTTCACAATCCATGTGACCAGCACCGGAAACCAGATGACATACATCGTCCATGAGGGGCACAGCGCGTAGCCCAGCGGATGCAGCGGAAAGCCGATGAAGGTGTTGCGCAGATAGTAGAGCAGGGAAGTGACCGCGATGCCCACACTGAACCACAGCGGCGACGGAGGCGTGAGCTTATCCGCCCCCGTGAGCGCGTTGGAGGCGTCGGTGAAGGCCCACGAGACGTTGGCGTTCGGGTAGCCGTACAGGTTCACGCCCCCGCGCGTGTAGTGCAACCACAATTCGCTTGCCGACGCAGAGACGAAAGCCACCACAATGGCGATAAAGAACAGCACGGGCAACGCCGCCCGCCGGAGTCCGTGACGCGGAGCCAGCTGCTGGCTATCTAGGAAGAGCGAGAGCAACATGCCGCGCAGGTCGCGGAAGAAAATGGCGTCCAGGAAGGCGATGTGCGTCCAGCTGGTGTTACCCCATAGCGATTTCGCGCTGAAGATGCCCACGATGTCGCTGGGCTTGAAGGAGGTTTCGGTCATCAGGAAGCCCGCCTCGGCGACGCTCCGCGCCATCACCGTGCAGGTCACGAACAGGAAGATCGCCCACAGCGACAGCGCAAGCCAGAGGTTCACCCCTGCCCATACACACCACGCCAGGATGCCCACAAAGCCTCCAATTAACCCCCACACCGCCCAGCGTGCGCCCATCGCTTCTCCGGTAAACGGGTCGCGTTGCCAGCGCAGGGCGTTTTGCACAAACTGCTTGTAATATCCCCAGCCGCTGCGGACGAACACCAGCGCAATCACCACATACGCCCCCGCCACCTGATAGCCGATGTAATGGCGTGTGGGGTAGGAGGGCATGTTCTGCAGCTCGATGCCGTAGGACGCTGCCACCACATCCGCCAGTCGCGTCAGCACAAAGAAGAACCAGAGGCTGAACAGCAGGTCGTTCGGCAGAAAGTAGGCGAAACCCATCGCCGCGAACGACACGAAGATGCTCGTGCCCAACATCTGATTCCAGGGTGGAGAGGGGAACAGGTTCTGCACGTTCCAGAAGAGCAGGGGAATCTGCGGAAAGGTGGGCACGGCGAGGTGGATGCCGTTCATTACAAACGGCACGAACGAGAGCGCAAAGCCCATCCACGTGAGCGGCGAGCGCAGAAACTGCCGGGCAAGGCTTTCGTCCAGCAGGCGCGTGGGCAATACTGTGTGCGGAAAGGTGAGGCGTTCGTGGTCTGCCCACTGCCGACGTAAGACCACGCCGATACAGAAAAGGCTCCATGCTAGCATCAGGTATAGCAGGAACCACATCGCCAGCGGGCGCAGCCACTTACCCCACGGGATGCCCCCCGAACGCAGGCTCTCGTAGAACTCCACCGCCACCGGCTGTTTCAGTTCCCCTTTGGGGTCGAACGCCACCAGTGCGGGGTTCACGTAGGGGATGAATCGCTGCGCGTACTGGTTGATAGGGTCGGCGTAGTAGTTCAGATAGACGGGAGCAGGCGTCAGCTTCTCGGTGAACCCTCTTGTGCTCACAAACACCGCCGCGAAGAGCATCAGGTAGAGGACAAGCAGGTCGGCAGGGGTCATCCAGCGCAGCCTGCCGAACGCTCTGAGCACCTTCACTGCGCCGTACACCAGCAGGAACGACCCTACCGCGCCGGGGGCAAACTGCAGCACGCCCAGCTGCATCCCCTTGACCACCATGTCGGAGTAGGTAGTCACATAGGCAACAGCCGCAGCAAGCACTGCGCCTATGACCAACGTGCGCCGATGTATGCCTTTCCCCTCTTGCGGCTTTTCCGTCATATGCTACCGAAGGCTTACCTCTACTGTTTCTGGCGAATCTTTGCCCCGCCATAGGGTTCGTCCCTTGTGGCGCACTTCCTGCAGGTGTACACCCATCACCGTAGCCGGTTGCCAAACACCTCCCTTCCGACGGAACTCAACGGTTGCACCTCTGCCCTGTATCTCCAGCGTATTGCGGTCGGGCAGGGTGACCCGTCTGCGGGAAGGAGGCGACGTGGAAGCGACGTCGTCTCCGTAAACCAGGAAGGCGCGAGTCCCCATCTCCACCCAGACCGCGTAGGTGCCCGTGCTGGTTGGCGTCACTGCCAGAGCAGTGGTCTTTACCGCGGGAGCCGCACCGCCGCGATACGGAACCAGGAGGGTAGTGAAGACAAGCGGAAGGCTCCCCTTGCGCGAAAAACGAGCAACGGGCACTTCGGTCAGCCTGTTGATGCCTGGGGGGACAGCAATGCCGTTTGTAAGTGATAGGCTCAGTCCATCGGTTTCCGCAGGTTGGATCAATAGGTTGCCACCATCCGTTACCGTCCACGCTCTTTTTCGCAATTCATCCGACTGCACCTGTATCTTCGCAAAGCGGAACCACATCTGCGCCTCGTGCTCACCCACCCCTATTACGTCATCCCGCATCAGCCAGAAGCCACCAAAGTCACCTTGCGGCTTGAGGAACCAGATACGACGGTGGTGACGCACATCGGGCAAGCCGTGAAACCCTTCGTTGTGTCCCGAAAAGTAGTCGAAGCGCGAGCTGGTCGCCCAGAGGTCGAGGATGCCTCCTGCTGCCGTGCGACGCTCATCTACCGTCACCGTGTTGTGCGAGCGGGTATGCATGAGCTCCTGCGCTTCGGGTGTGCCGTAGATGTGGATGCCGGGGTCAATCAGCAACAGGTTACCATAGCTCGCGACGATGACGCTCAGCTGGTCCCAGTGTCCATGGCTGCCATGCGGTCCGCAACGGATACCCATGTAGTGCGAATCGGGCTGCCAGGAGTTGCGCATGTAGAAGAACCCACCGTGCGGAAAACCGGCGGAGGTTTTAGCGGGCGGTGTGCCCTCCTTGCCGCCGGTTCCCACATAGCGGAAGTCCTCGCGTCCGAAGAGGTCTGCTGCCTGCGGGAGCATATCGGGGCGCATGATGGGGTTGCCGTCGCCCCATATCGGCAGGGTGCCATCCGGCAGAGTGGAGTACATCACGTACTCGTGCATCTTCTCGGTCAGCGGAACCATCTCCGGCGGCAGCTGAACGTTGAGTTGACGAGACTGAGCAATCAGGTTGCGATAGCGGCTCATCACCAACAGATGGTAGCCGGTTGTAGGCTCCTGAAGTACGCCGTCTGGGTGGACGGTCTCTAGGGCGTTGTCAATCAGCCTCTGTAAACCCTGTTCCAGCCAGCGTTTTGCCCCTCTGAGCTCGGGATAGGTCTGACCCAACTCGACAAGGGTGTCCGCCATCTGCGTTTCCCAGTTGCCGCCCGCCTCCATCAGCTCCAGTACCTCTGCCATCTCCGCGAGGTTGAAGATGAAAGCGGCACGAATCTCCAGCGGGAAGTTCGGTGACCGGACGAATCGTCCGTAGTAGTGCAAACTATGCCCCAGCCTTGCCCCGATAGCAAGAGCACACCACATGGAGCCACCTGCCAATCCGGGCGGCAACGCGCCCGGTATCTTCTGGTCGCGGCGCCACACTCCCGCTTTCAGCGGGGAAGGGCACTGCTGGAAGAAGTGGAAGAGCATATCGCTGAAGGCGCGCGCATACTTTTCGTTGCCGGTGTTGGCGTAGCCTGCGGCGAGTGGACGACGCAACCCAGCCCGTGTCAGCCCGACACCGCCCCGCTCGGGCCAGAGTGTGTAGTGGTTCCACTGAGGACCGAGGTCTACGGTGGTACCGTCGGGTAGCAATACCTTGCCCTCTGCAGCGAAGTCGGCTTCTCGCGTGTCAAATTCGGGATTAGGACGGGGTTCGCGCGGTTCCGGCGGAAGAAGGTCCTCGCGCGACTCAAAGTGGGCAACGAGGCGTCGCACCGCTTCCTGCCAGTCCTTGCGCTCTACCGCCTCGCGCACCGGCTGAAGCGGTGGGTAGTCCAGATTGAACGGGCGAAATGCTTCCTGATAGAGTTCGTCCCGCTCTACCTGATGAATCTCGTGTATCTCGAACCAGAGGTCGTAGTCCTGTGCCACCCCGCCTACATAAGCTGTGCCGTCAGGGTAGTCGCCAGCTGCGGTTCCAATGCCAGCCAGTGTGCGGTCGCCGCCAGCGAAGCCTGGGCGCTCCCCACTCAGCATCCACTCACGCGGCACTTCCGCAGGGCGCAACGGCTCTACCTCTACCGTCAGTTCAAAGTAGTAGCTGCGCCCCGGCTGCACCTTTGCTTGCAGGGTGAACATCGGCACCGCGCCCTCCCACATACGACGGGAGTAGGGAATAGCACACCTACCATAGGAGACGCGCCTCCGGGGGCTATCCCACAGCGTCATCACCAGCACCTCGTCCGGCTGCCACGTCTCGTGCCAGAAAGCCTGCCAGATGGCGATGCGGAA
>CALJAP010000102.1 GCA_938027655.1 uncultured bacterium
CCTGCCGTGCTGTAGCATCCATTCTGGTGGCGGCAGAGTACAAGTAGTCTGTCGAACCTCATTCCTCCGGAGGGCGAGGCTCCTGCCGAGCCGTTAGCCCCCCTGTCGTCCCCCCGCAAGCAGGGGGAGATGACCCTCCTCCCCGCGTGCGGGGAGGCTGGGTGGGGCGAATCGGCTCAATGGGAGGTTCGCCCTCCAGTATCACTCCTCCCTCTTCCTCGCCCGCTTCTTTGCGTCCAGCAACCTGCCAATTTGCTCGCCTGAGGTGGAAGGTTGTGGAGCAGATGTCCGGTCTGCAGACACCGTTGGCTCCTCAGAGGATGGGGGAGGCGGAATGGTTCCGGTGGGTGCATACTTCTCGCGCAGACGCTCTTTGCGCTGGAGAAGGCGTGCAGTGGCGGAAGCGGAGGAAGTCACCCTGTGCCTCAGATGCAGGTGCGCTAACGCACGCGCCCATGCTTGCTGCCATTCGGGAAGTGCCTCCGTCTGCCACACAACGCGCCTCAGCGCAACGTCTATCGGTAACAGGAACAGCACCACAAACAGCAGGGGAATGCTCGCTTCCGATGGCACCCGCACTGGAGCACGCTGAGCACCAAAGATGTCCTGAGGCGACGGCTGTTGCTTCCCGCCGGTGAGACGTGCAACCTGTTCCAGAAGTGCTCTGTTGCTCTTCAAGTCACGGTATTCAGGCGAGTAGGCTACGGTGTCTGTACCGGTGCTGACCGCTGTCGTGCCGTTGGGGCGGCGATACTGTACGGCAACCACGTAGGTTCCGTAGCCCCGCGCGTCAAACGCCGCTTCGTAGCGGGTGGCTCCCGTCTGCGAGAGCACCAGAGGAACCACCTGACCGGTTGGGAGCAGCAGTTTGGCGGTCAGCGAGGGCGAGCTGGCGCCTGTGGTTGCAGGCTGGCGCAGGAGGTCTACGCTCACATATCCTTTGCCGCCTGAGATGCTTACCTGCGTGCGCAGGTCTTCAGTGGGCAGGCTACGCAGGATTGTGCGCATGGTGCGCGCGGCGAAGGCAGGAAACCCTGTCCATTTCACCCACTGCGCACACCATTTGGCGCGTCCGTCCGAGGTAAACGCCATACTGCGCCCCACCCCGTACTGCCACACCGCGAAGATGGGGTCGTCTTTATGAGAGAGCAAGCCTACCTGCGCCCCCGGCTTGACGGTGGTGGTGTTGTAGCCCAGCAAGGGGGGAGAGCTCTCCCAATCCAACCCCGAAACGATTTCATCGCCGGTATAGCGCACGAAGAACGGCTCCTCAATGTACTGCGCTTTGCTGGCAATCATCGCCTCCTTGGTAAAAATCTGGGGCAGGTTCGCCATGCGGTCGGTGAAGTAGTAGCGTCCGCCTCCAGCCTTCGCCAGCTGCTGCAGGAACGCTTCGTCCTTGCCGTGCCCGAAACACACCACGCTCACGGTGATACCCGCCCGACGCAGTTTCGCTGCGAGCGGAATGGCACCTTCCTGGTCGTCGCAGTCGTCGCCATCCGCAAGCACAATCATATGCTTCATCTTTGCCCGGCTCATCTGCATCAGCTTCGCCCCCGCCTCCATACCGGGGCGCACATAGATACCGCCTCCGCCCGGCTGGAACGCCGCCAGCGAGCGCAGTATCTGTTCCTTCTTCTCGCCCACCCTCCACATCGGCACGACCGCGCGGCAGTCGGAGCCGGCGGCGATAACGCCCACCTCGTCCTGCGCTGTCAGAAAGCGTACCACCGTCGCCGCGGCGCGGTTTGCCAGCTCCATCTTGGTGGTTCCGCCTTCCGGCATCGCCATACTGCCCGAATCGTCCACCACCAGCACGATGCCCACGCTGGGGAAGGAGTGGTATTTGCGCACGTCCATCGACACGGGCAGGGTCTCCTCCACAGGCGTTTCAAAGTAGCCGCCTGCACCAAAGCTGTCCTCGCCACCCACCATACCCAGCCCCACACCCAGCTCGCGCGTGGCGGTTTGCAAGGCGCGCATGGCGGGGATGCCCAGTTCGTAGGCAGGCACATTGTGCACAACCACCGCATCATACGCCTGCAGCTGCGCCGGCTGTGTGCTCATGCCCTGCGGATTGACCACCTCCACGCGAATGCGCTGTGACTGTGCAGCAGTGGACAACGGGGTTGGCTTTCCGCTACCGGTGACATACAGCACGCGGGGAGTACCCTGCACGCGCACATAGCCTGCGCCGCGGTTGTTCTGGGGATAGGTATCGGTTGAAGCCAGCAGGGATACCTGGTAGCGATACTGCCCTGCAGTGTCCTCGCGGTGTGTCAGGCGCACCAGATTCTTGCCGGGCTTGAGCGCTACCGCCTGCGTCTTGACGGGCTGTCCGTCTCGCAGCAGGGTCAGCTCCGCCGATTGTGCGTGGGTGGACTGTATCCATACGCGCAGGTCGAAAGGCTCGCCCTCTTTAACCAGCGTGGGAGCCTGTACTCGTTCTACCAGCGCCTCGGTGCGCACCTCTCGCGGGAAGGGAACCACATGTATCTTCACCCCGCGGCTCGCTGCCTGCAACGCCTGCGCAACCGTGTCGCCCGCGTTGGCGTTACCATCGGAGAAAAGCACAATCTGCTTGCCTGCGTTTTCGGGGAAGGTAGCCAGCGCGAGGCTAATGGCACGCCCGATGTCGGTCATTTCCGGCGAGCTGCTGGCAGGTATTCGGCTCAGGTCGGGGCGCGAACTCAACGGAGTGACCACCTGCGGGTCGCTACCGAAGACGATGACGCCCGCCAGGTCGTCCTCGCGGATATGGCGCACCGCCTCGTGGATGAACTGCAGTGCGTTTTCACGCTGCTGTGGTTCCACGCTCACACTGCCATCCACCACGAAGAACACCGCCTGTGCGGTCGTGGTGCGTACCCAGCGCACCCCTGCCAGCGCGAACACAACCAGCGTCACCAGCAGCAAACGCAGCCACAGCGAAGCTTGCTTCTGCCAGCGGGGCAGAGCGGCTAGGCTGTGCCGGTGTACCCACCAAAAGGCAGGCAACAGTGCCAGCAAAAGCAACATCCACGGGCGTGCAAACTCTACAGGCATCTCCGCTCACCGCAGGGCGCGTTCACACTCCTGCCGTAACTCGTCCAGTGCGCGCTGTCGTTCCGGGGCACGCATCAGCGACCACAACATCACTGTGTTCTCCTGGGCAGCGCGGTCGGCGTCCAGAATCCGCAGGGCACGAGAGTACATCTCACGCACCTCACTCTCCGGCTTGCCCTGCTGCCTCGCGATTCGCGCCAGACCGGCGTAGGCGAAGGCATAGTCCACTTCGGGCAGCTCGGGCACGGCGCGCACCTGATTATATACGCTCGATTCTATCTCCAGCATTCGCCGGTATACTCTCTCCGCCTCTTGCAGTTTACCCTGTTGCTCCAGCGTTTTGCCCAGCTCTGCCATGACGCGCAGAGCGTGCGGGTCCAGTTCCAGCGCATGGCGGTAGGCTTCGGTGGCTCTGTCGTGGTCGCCCAGCACGTCCCGATACAGGTTGCCCAGATGATACCACGTTTTGGAGAGCGGTGTCCGCTCTGCCGCGCGGCGCAGCCACTTTTGGGCGTCCTCTGCACGCGAGAGGTCACCTGCCCGTGCCATGCTCATCGAGAGCATGCCCAGACTGAGGTAGTGGTCGCCGTTGAAAGGTTCCCAGCGTAACGCACGCTGATAGCCCTCCTCGTCGGGGATTCCCTGAGACAGGTTCCAGCTTGCGCTGTTTGCGCTAAGTGCGCCGCCCATGCGCAGGGTCAGCACAATCCACGCGACAGCCAGCAGGGTGGTGTGGGCGAGGGAGAGACGGTGGACGCTTGCACCCTGCCTCTCTGCTGAGGGGAGAGGGATGACAGAGAGCATCAGTCCCGCCATCGCCCAGAAGGTGAACAGACAGGCAAAGATGTACCAGTCGGAGTCGATCAGGTTGCGTGCGAGCCCGGCGGCGATGGCTGCTGCTAGCCCGGCGCGGAGCACGCGAGCGTCCCATCTTTCCGCTATCCCGTTCGTCGTGCGCTCCTGCAGGCTGAAGCCCGCGCCACCCGCTTTGATGGTGTTTATCGCGCGCACTTCAGCGCGCCATACCGTCCATGCCAGCACGCCGAGCGTGCCCAGCAGCAGAATCAGCGCAGGCGACCCCGCCTCGGCGGCAATCTGCAGATAGGAGTTGTGTGCCATTCGGGTAAAGCCCACGAAGGCATAGCGCGGATAGGCTATCTCGTAGGTTCCCAACCCCGTGCCCAGCAGAGGATGCGCCTGCGCCATACGCAGCGTGCCTCGCCACGTCCACACACGAAATCCGCCTGAGTGTTCGCCTTCCTGCACCGCCTGAGTGGTCACGCGCGAGGCGAGCGAGCGGGCAGTAAAGAACGCCGTACCCAGCACCAACAGGCAGACGATACCGAACACCAGCACACGCTGGCGGTCCCATGAGCGGTTGAACGCCATCCATCCTGCCAGCACCGCCAGTGCGAGCGCTGCGCTCGCCGTACCGAACCGCGAACCCGTGAGCAGTATCGCCGCCATCTGCATCCACGCGCCGAAGCCCAACATCCAGCGTAAGCCCTCACCGCTTGTGCCTTTTGCCTCGCTGCGGGAGGGTGGAGAAGCCAAAGACAGCGCCAGCGTCACCGGCATCGTCAGGCACAGGTAGCCCGCCAGGAAATTGGGGTTCAAGAAGGTGCCGAACACGCGCCAGTTCGGCACGATGCGTGCGTTCTCCGCGTACTCACGCACGGCAAAGGCGGCAGCAAGAGTACCCGCTAACGCCAGCGCAAGGGCAACCGTCCATGCCTGTTCTCCACGCCTTCGCGAGAAGAGCCACGCTGCGGCGATGGCTACCGCCCAGTGGCTCCATGCAACCACCGTACCCCACCGATATACCGAAACCGCTACCGATACCAGCATCCACAGCAGGAACAGAGTCGCCAGCACGCGCGCAGGAGGCGGAACCGCGTCATCGCCAATAGCACGTTGTTTCCACTCCCAGACGGCGGCAGCCAGCACGAGCAAGGTAATTATCCAGATGGCGACCGGCAACAGCGTGCCAGTGGTAAACAGGGCGGTGACCACCCCGCGCAGGGAAGGTTCTACCGGCTCGCTACCCACCTCCAGCCGACCGGTAGTCAGCGGCGCGAGCACCACTGCCGCGCTCAACAGCCACGCGGAGAGACTGAAATCCCGTCGCAGAGGTTGGGGAGATATGGCAGGCTTTTTGTCCGAGCGTCTCTTCTTCATGTTTTTGGGGTTCACCGGCAACAGGCGAAGCTCCTGCCGAGCCGTCAGGTTCTCCATCGCCTCGATCCTGCAGGCATTCTCCCGCGATGCCTCGAAATCGTATGGTATCGGCACGCTCAGTAGGATGAAAAGTTTTTGTGCAGTCTCCTCACCATTGATGAACTTTGAAAAAATAAAGCGATTGAACCTCTCCCCCCGCCCCTCTCCTACACGGAGAGGGAAGCCGAGTTTCGGGCGTCCCCTTCCCTTGTAGGCAGGGGGTTCGGTTGAATACACCTCGCCTCCGACACCTCTCCCGAAGCTTTGGGAAAGGAGAGAAGGGGGATCAGTGCGACTATTTTTTCAAAGTTCATCAATCGTAGGGTGCGGCATGGTGAAGACGCAAAACCGCCTTGTCTGCATCCAAATAATCACGAGTGGTGAACTAAAAGATTGGAGGGTACAATGAAAGCGTGGCTCCTGATATGTTTCATCGTACACCAGGCTGTACTTGCACACGCCCAAACTATTTCTCGCACGAGGGAAACAACGATGAAAGTGGTCATGACACCTCCAACCGCTCCTGCGAACCGGTATTACGCGGGCAACCGCGCCCCGTTGCTGCCCAGTCCGCTCATCAAGCTGCCTGCTGGTTCTATCCGCCCGGAGGGCTGGCTGCGTCACCAGCTGGAGCTGATGGCGGAGGGCTTCACCGGTCGCCTCACCGAAATCAGCCCCTGGTGCCGATGGGAAGGTAGTGCATGGGCGCACCCGAAAGGTGAGGGCGAACGTGGTTGGGAAGAGCTTCCCTACTGGCTGAAGGGTTTCACCGCGCTGGGTTATATACTGGATGAGGAACGTATTGTCGCCGAATCGAGGAGGTGGATAGACGCCATCCTTGCCAGCCAGCGCGAGGACGGTTACTTTGGTCCTGAAAGCAACCTGAAGGAGATGGACCTGTGGCCCAACATGATAGCCCTTTACGCTCTGCGCACCCACTACGAGGCTACCGGCGATAAAAGGGTCATCCCCTTCATGCTCAAATATTTCCGCTGGCAGATGACCATACCGCTGGAGAAGTTCCTGCCGGGCAGCTGGCAGAAGATTCGCGGCGGTGATAATCTGGACTCCATCCACTGGCTGTACAACCTGACAGGCGAAAAGTGGCTGCTGGACGCTGCGCGAGTCACACACGAACGCACCGTCGACTGGACAGGCGACATCCCCACCTGGCACGGCGTCAACATCTGCCAGGGCTTCCGCGAACCGGCGCAGTACTACCAGCAAACAGGAGACATCCGCTACCTGAAAGCCACCGAACGGGTGTACGACACGGTGATGGGCATCTACGGACAGGTGCCGGGCGGCATGTTCGGCGCGGACGAGAACGCTCGCCCCGGCTTCACCGGTCCCCGACAGGCGGCGGAGACCTGCTCGATGGTGGAGATGATGTACAGCCACGAGCTGCTCACCCGCATCACGGGCGACGTGAAGTGGGCAGACCGTTGCGAAGAGGTGGCGTTCAACTCGCTGCCTGCCTCGATGACGCCTGACCTGAAAGGTCTGCACTACCTGACCGCGCCCAACATGGTGCAGTTGGACCGCCAGAGCAAGTCGCCGATGCTGCAGAACGCCGGCGATATGCTCTCCTACAACCCTTACGATTACCGCTGCTGCCAGCACAACGTCTCGCATGGGTGGCCCTACTTTGCCGAGCACCTGTGGATGGCAACGGCGGGCAACGGACTGGCAGCCGTACTCTATGCGCCCAGTCGGGTAAAGGCGAAGGTGGGCGACGGAGAGACAGTAGAAATTCGCGAAGAGACAGACTATCCCTTTGGGGAAGAGGTTTCCCTCACGGTCAGCACCCCGAAACCGGTGCGATTCCCGCTAATATTGCGCGTGCCGGGCTGGTGCGCGACGCCAGGGGTAGAAGTCAACGGACGCAGGCAAGCTGTGCCCGCCCCTGCGAAGGGCTGGATTGTCTTGCAGCGCGAATGGCGTCACGGTGACCACGTGAAGCTAACCCTGCCGATGCCTCTGTCTCTGAAGGTATGGGAGCAGAACCGCCATACCATCTCGGTGCATCGCGGACCGCTGGCGTTCTCCCTGCTGATTGGCGAGCGGTGGGCACGCTATGGCGGCACAGACCGTTTCCCGGCATACGAGGTCTTCCCCACCACCGCGTGGAACTACGGATTAGTGGTAGACGTGAATAACCCGCAAAGCTCCTTTGAACTGGTAAAAAAGCCGGGTAAGGTCGCCGAGCAGCCGTTTACTCCCGACAACGCGCCCGTCTTGCTCAAAGCGAAAGGCAAGCGCATCCCGCAGTGGCGTCTGGAGGCGAACGGTCTTATCGGCGAGGTGCAGGATTCGCCGGTGCGCTCGGACGAACCGACAGAGGAAGTCACCCTGATTCCGATGGGATGTGCCCGGTTGAGAGTGTCGGCGTTTCCTCGAATCGGCGAGGGACCGGACGCGAAAGTCTGGCAAGAGACCGATACGGTGTACGCCGAAGCCTCGCATTGCTGGCATCTGGACACAGTGCTCGCGCTCAATGATGGGCGAGTTCCCTCCTCTTCCGCCGACATGAGCATCCCCCGTTTCACCTGGTGGGACCACGTCGGTACTACAGAATGGGTGCAGTATGTCTTCGCGAAGCCGCGTCGCCTCTCGCAGTGCGAGGTGTACTGGTTCGACGACGAGCCCGCAGGAGGGCAGTGCCGACTCCCTGAGTGGTGGCGGGTGCTCTGGTTTGACGGTCGGGAATGGCATCCTGTACAGACCATGCAGAGTGTCGAGACGCGCAAGGACGCCTTCAACCGTGTGCAGTTCGCGCCTGTGGTGACAACGGCTATTCGCATTGAGGTCAAGCTCAGAGCAGGGTTCTCTGCAGGCATCCTGGAGTGGCGGGTCGGGGAGTAGTACCCGGCGACTACGCAAAAAAGCACCGGACGGGTTGTCCGGTGCTTTTGGGTTCTGGACATAGATAGTCTCTGGGCGAGGCCGGTTTGCTGTAGGAACGGAATGCGCCGGGTAGCTATCGCTCACGAGAGCGGGCTAGAAGCCACGCCCCCAGCCGCCCCAACCGCCGCCCCAGCCGCCGCGGTTGAAGCCACCACCCCAGCCACCGCCGCCCCAGCCGCCGAGACCGCCGCCCCAGCCGCCGAAGCCACCGCCCCAGCCGCCGCCGTAGCCGCCCCAGCCGCCGCCAGCCCAGCCGCTACCGCCCCAGCCGCCGAGGCCACCGCCCCAGCCGCCGCCGTAGCCGCCGAGGCCACCATAGCCGCCCCAACCGCCGCCGTAGCCACCGTAGCCACCGCTATACGTCCAGCCGGTCTGGTTGAGCGCAACCGCAGTTCCGCCGAGCAGCTGGGCAACCGCTAGGGAGTCCAGATGCTGCAGCATGATTTTCTCGGTGCGAACCTGGGGTTGTGGCTGTTCCTCCAGTAGAGTTTCTGCAACGCCGGTTTCGTACGTCTCTACCTTGGGCGTGATGATGTACACCCCGCCGTCCACGCGGTAAGTCAATGGCGGGTTCGCAGCGCGCAGAATGGTACGCAGTGCCGTCTCGAAGGTGACGTCTTTCAGCGAGACGGTGACGTAGCCGCCCACCACCGACTCGTCCAGCGTGTAGTTGTAGCCGACGGAGCGGAACAACATCTTCAAGGCGTCGGCGATGCTGGCAGACTCCAGATTCAAGGTGATGCGAGGCGGTTGCTGTCCGCCTTCCTGCTGACTGTACGCCGGGCTCACTGTGCCCAGAACAAGCACAAGCAACGCCAGAACCCACAGCCACTGCATGCGCATTTGCCTCACCTCCTCTGTCGCGCGCGATAGAGGTTTCCACTTGTTAAGACGCAGATAGATGGCGATAGGTTACTTCTCTATTTTACCTCATAGCGTATCTTTCCTGCTATGCAAAAATCCCATCACAGTATCCCAGTTCGGAATGCCTGCCTGTCCACCGGTGTGCATCGCTTTGAGTGCGGCGGTCGCGGAAGCGACTCGGATACGTTCCGGCAAAGGCAGTCCACGCGCCAGCGCGGCAGCATACGCGCCGTGAAACACGTCGCCACAGCCGGTGGTATCTACAACCGACACCTGATAGGCTGGCTGGTGCACAGGCTCCTCCAACCCCTCCCCCAGATACCAGCACCCTTCTGCACCGCACGTTACCACCACCGTTTGCGAGAGGCTACGGCGGACACGTTTCACAGCCTGCGCAACCGGCATGCCGGGAGCAAACTGCTCCGCGAAATCGCGGGAGACTATCAGGTGCGTGGTCAGTTCCATCAACTCCTTGAAGCCCTCTCCCCCAACGCGCTCGATGTCGGCAACAATGGGAATGCCCGCCTCTGAAGCAATGCGCGCCGCCCGTACCATGCCCGGCAGCCCATGGTGGTCAGCAAAAAGCACCCGCGTGCTGCGAATAACCTCTTCGGGAGGCGCATCTGGCGCAGCGCCGGTTTTCGCCCCCCGCAGGAAGAAGATGTTCCGTGTATGCGCCGTGGTGTCCACAATGATAAACGAATGCACCGGCTGGGCATCCTCACGCCACGCCACATACGTCAAATCAATCCCCTCACGGCGAAAGGTGTCCGCCACAAATTGGGACAGCTCATCATATCCTAACATCCCCGCGTAGGCGCATTTCGCCCCCAACCGCGCAGCGGCGACAAGGGCGGTACCGGTTAATCCCCCCGCCTGCCTCTCGCGGTGCAACACGGGAGTCTTGGTATCAGGCGGCGGATAATGCTCGACATAAAGTAGTTCATCCACCGCCAGCACGCCCAGACCTAGCACATCAAACCTACATGCCTCTGCAGACATCTGACAATCCTCCATGACTGTTTTGCGCCGGATAGGGTCTGCGCTCCTGCTACAGGAACACACTGTGTGGATATAGAATATATACTCGCCCCGGCAACGGAGAATCTACAGACAACCGATACCGAAACCCGCCGGGACAAATCCAGGGTTTGACAGATTAGAACAGTCACAGGAGAGAACTACCTATGCTGCGTTCGAGCAGCTCTATCGTCGTCACCATCCTGATGCTTCTGTTATCTGCGGTGACACGGGCGCAGGTCGCCCGGATAGACGTGGACACCATTGCAGAAGGCACCCCCGTCAGCCCGGTGCTGTGGGGCATCTTCTTCGAGGAGATTAACCACGCGGGCGACGGCGGCATCTACGCCGAACTGGTGCGCAACCGCTCTTTCGAGGATGCCCCTATTCCGCAACTGTGGACGCTGGTTGGGGATGATACAAGTAAGTCCCGCATTGCGATAGACACCTCCCACCCGCTGAACGTCCACAACACACGCAGTCTGCGCTGGGAGATCGACGAAGGTTCGCCGCCCGTGAGCGTGGTCAACGAAGGCTACTCGGGCATCGCCGTGCAACAGGGCAAGCGGTACCGGCTGTCGCTGTATGCGCGGTGCGACCACCGCTTTCGCGGCGAACTGCACGTTAGCCTGCAGGGGGCAAAAGGCGAGGTGTATGCTCGACACCAGGTACGGGGCGTCGGCACGGAATGGAAACGGTTTGCGGCAACCCTGACATCCCGCGCGACCGACCCCAAGGCTCGACTGGTCATCACGGCAACCTCGCCGGGAATCGTCTGGCTGGATATGGTTTCGCTGATGCCGGTAGATACCTTTAAGGGACGTTCGAACGGATTGCGCAAAGACCTGGCGCAGATGCTGGCTGACCTCCAGCCCTCTTTCGTGCGTTTCCCCGGCGGTTGCTTTGTCGAGGGCGACCGCTTGAGCAATGCCCTGCGCTGGCGCGATACGCTGGGCGATATCGCGGAACGTCCATCACGCTGGTGCGTCTGGGGGTATACGACAACGCAGGGGCTAGGCTTGCACGAGTATCTGCAGATGTGCGAGGACCTGGGCGCGGAGCCGTTGCTGGTGGTGAACTGTGGGATGGCGTGCCAGTATCGCAGTGGAGAAGTCGTGCCGATGGACGCGCTGGACGAGTGGATCGAGGATGCACTGGCAGCGATAGAGTACGCGATCGGTCCGCCTAACAGCAAGTGGGGCGCACTGCGGGCGCAAAACGGACACCCCAAACCGTTTCCGCTGCGGTTCGTCGAAGTGGGCAACGAGAACTGGGGCCCCGCCTACGAGGAGCGATACGCCCGTTTCTATGACGCTATCAAAGCGCGCTTCCCGCAGATTCAGATTATCGCCAACTCGCCGGTACGCAGCCGTCCGATGGATATTCTGGACGAGCACTACTACTCTAGCCCCGAGTGGTTCATCTCACAAGCCAACCGTTACGACCGCTATGACCGCAAGGGACCGAAGATTTTTGTCGGCGAGTACGCGGTCACACAGGGCTGTGGAACAGGCAACCTGCGGGCGGCAATCGCCGAAGCCGCTTTCATGACGGGTATAGAGCGCAACGGGGATGTGGTGGTCATGGCGGCGTACGCTCCGTTGTTTGTGCACGTCCACGCGCGTCACTGGAACCCCGACCTAATCTGTTTTGACAGCTCGCGGGTATACGGCACGCCTTCCTACTACGTGCAAAAGGTGTTCAGCAACTATCGTGGCACGCATGTGCTACCTATGAAGGTAGATGCACCTGCCATCGCGGTCACCGAAACGCGCGGGGCAATCGGGCTGGGCACCTGGGCGACACAGGCGGAGTATCGGGATGTGAAGGTTACCCATAACGAGCAGACGCTGTTCACCGCTGATTTTGCGCAGGGGGCAGCCGGGTGGCGCGTGGTGCGCGGCGACTGGGAGGTCGTAGACGGCGGTTATCGTCAGAATAGCCTAAATACCGATTGCCGTGCGGTTGTAGGCGACCCCAACTGGGCAGATTACACCCTTACCGTGCGGGCGCGCAAGCTGGGCGGCGCAGAGGGCTTCCTCATCCTGTTTCGCGTGCGCGACGATAACAACTGGTACTGGTGGAACCTCGGGGGATGGGGCAACTCGAAACACGCCGTCGAGAAGTGCGTCGGCGGCGGTAAGAGCATTGTGAGCAACGAGGTGCCCGGCAGCATTGAAACAGGGCGATGGTATGACATCCGGATCGAAGTACAGGGCACGCGCATCCGATGCTATCTGGATGAGCAGTTGATACACGACTTCGAGGACAAACCCTTACCTGCCCTCTACGCCGTTGCCAGCCGGAATCGCCGAACTCGCGAGATGATTCTGAAAGTGGTTAACGTCTCCGACAAGGCGATAGAGACGGAGGTTCGCCTACGGGGCGTGCGCTCGGTGCAGCCGTTGGGCAAAGTGGTGACCCTCACCGGCGAGAGTCTCGACGACGAGAACTCTTTAGAAAACCCCACACGTGTTGCGCCGGTCGAACGCGGGCTGAGTGGGGTTGCACCACAATTCCGCTACACTTTCCCCAAACATTCGCTGACGGTGATAGTGCTGAAGGAGAGATAGGGAACCTCTTCCCCAGCCCCTCTCCTGCGAGGAGAGGGGCAATGCTCCCCCTTCCCCTGTGGGGAAGGGGGTTGGGGGGATAGGTCTAAACTCTCTTCCCCGCCCACAATACCGCGTTGTACAGGATGCGGCGGACAACGGGATGGAAATAGGTGGGCATGGTCTCGTGCCCTGGGCGGAAGTAGAACACGCGCCCGATGCCTTCGCCCTGCCCCACACCACCGCCGGGTCCTGAGGTGAAGTTCGGGTCGATGCCCTTACCTACCGTCCAGCACAAGCCGGATGGGAAGGTCTCGCCGCCCAGCGGGAAGTGGGACTGCAGTATCACCACCAGCGGCGGAGGTACGTCAAAAGGCGCACCGTACATCTCCTCGCCGTTCAACACGAAGTCCTCCACGCCTCTGGCAATCGGGTGCCAGGGCGCACAGACGCGGATATGTTCGTCCTCCGGCGGTTCGTGCTCACGCCAGCCGCCCTTCAGGTGTCCGGTGCAGTTCAGCACTGCCCGGAACGGTTTGGAATAGTGTGCCGAGTGCAGCGCGACGAAGCCCATGCCCTCTTGCTGAACACGCTCGGCGATGCGTAATGCCAGTTCGTCTTTCACCTCGCCATGTCGGGCGTGCCCCCACCACAACAGCACATCGGTGTTCGCCAGCAGGTCGGCGGGGCAGCCCTGCTCCGGTTCGTCCAGATTGGCGGTGCGCACTTCCAGCACACCCTCTTCATCCAGTTGTGTTAACCCTTCCGCTACCGCGCCGTTGATACTGTTCGGATACACCGCTTTGGGCGCGTGTGGCGGGTTCTCATCCCATACCAGAACACGTAGCTTGCTCATCGTCTCCTCCGTCTACCTTTCGTTTTTTCAGGAGTCTTCGCCCATTATCTCTTTACGGGTAACCTCGCGCCCTTCCTGCACCGAGCGGTAACCTGCTTCGATCAGCGCCACTACTTGCAGGTTATGCCTACCGCTACACAGGTAGGGCTTGCCTTCCTCCAGCGAACGGATGTAATGTAGCATGGTGTTGGTGAACGCATCGGGGAACCACTTGCCAGTGAAACGAGGGCGTATTTCAGCGGGCGGCTCGGTAGTGACAATCACCACTTCCTCGCTCGTGCCCGTTATCGCGCCCTTGTCGCCCTGAATCACCACCTCCTCCACCGAGTGCGGGCGTGGTAGATGCCCCCGATAGCACCAGTTGTTAATAATACACGCTTGCATCCCGCTCTCAAAGCGGATGTTCACCACGTTCCACGTATCGCCCACGATGCCCTTTTGTGACGGGTCGCGCCCCATGAGAGCGTACGCGCTGTGCCAGCTGCCGAACCAGTGCGCCACCAGCGCGAGGTGGTGTACCCCCATATCGCTGAGCACCCACCGTTCCTGCTTGCCGTAGAAGGGATGTGCGCTGAGGTCATACCAGTTACGGTTCTCTATCTGACAGTAGTACGGCGTGCCGATGGCTCCCTCACGCAGGTACCGTTCCATCGCCTGAAAACCGGGCACAAACACCGAGTTCTGGTTGACCATCAGCGGAATACCCGCCTCTTCGGCGATTTGCACCAGCTTTTTGGCGTTTTCGTAATACTGCTCCAGCGGCTTCTGCACGTACAGCGCCTTGCCATACTTCGCTGCCCATCGGAAAATCGGTTCGCGGACGTGCAGGAAATGCGGGGCTGCCACATCCACTATTTTCACATCAGGATGGGCAATGAGAGATTCCACATCGGAGGTAGCGATGGGCAATGTCCACTTTTGCTGCATCAGCTTGACCCTCTCCGCATCAATGTCTGCGCCGCCAACGACCTTCAGCCCGGCGTTGCGATACGCCTGCAGATGTATGTTCGCGATGCCGCCTAATCCAACGATACCGATACCCCACTGCTCCAAAGCCATTTTTGACATGCCTCCTCGCAACGATACGGAAGCTGTTACCACGCAGGTCTCTGCGATTCCTGTCTCGCAGGAAATGGCTCCTCCGTTCGCGAATTCAACAGCGAGGAGGTGTAACAGGATAATGAATCTCTTCGAAATGCTTTTGCAAACCACACAGCGCAATCCCGACAAAACCGCTATCATCTTTCGCGATAACCCTGTTTCCTATGGACAGCTACTTGGTGCGGTTAGCGGAGTAGCAAAGGGGCTGAGAGATCTCGGCATCGAGAAGGGCGACAGGGTAGCAATCCTGCTGCCCAACGTGCCGCAGTTCGTCATGGCGTATTACGCCTGTCAGGCACTGGGGGCGATTGCGGTACCAGCGAACCCCTTGCTCAAACCCGACGAACTGCGTTACATCTACAACGACGCCGGTGTCAAAGCGGCGGTGACGGTACCGATGCTGGCGGACCTGTTGCGAGCGGTGAAGCCACAGGTACCCTCCCTGCAACATCTGCTGCTGGCAGGCGGCGAGGCTCCGGACTTTCTGCCTTTCGACGCGCTGTGGCAACAGTCAGCCCCCGTGCCCACCCCGCCGGACTTTAACCCGCGCGAGCACCCTGCCGTGTTCCTGTACACTTCCGGCACGACGGGCTTCCCCAAAGGTTGTATGCTTAGCCACCGCAACCTGATTGCCAACTGCGAATCGTGCGTGCCGGTGCTGGAGATGACGCCCTCCGATAATTTCGTGACCGTGTTGCCGCTGTTTCATGCTTTCGCAGGCACAGTATGTATGCACCTCTCCATCTATGTGGGCTGTACCAGCACGCTGGTAGAGCGGTTCACCCCGGACGGCGTGCTGGAAACGATAGAGAAACACCGTTGCACCATCTTCCCGGCAGTGCCGACGATGTACGCCGCCATCCTGCACTACCAGCTGCCGCGCGAGTACGACCTCTCCTCGCTGCGCATCTGCGTGTCGGGCGGTGCACCGATGCCTGTGGCGGTCATGGAAGCCTTCGAAAAGCGCTTCAACGTGGTGATTGTGGAAGGGGATGGACCCACCGAGTGCTCCCCGGTGACCGCAGTGAATCCGCCGCGCGGGGTACGCAAGCCGGGCAGTATCGGACTGCCTATCCCCGGCGTGGAGATGAAAATCTTCGACGACAACGACAACGAAGTGCCGGTGGGCGAGCTGGGCGAGATTGTGGTGCGCGGCGAGAACGTGATGCTGGGGTACTATAACCTCCCCGAAGCCACCGCTGAAGCGATGCGCAATGGCTGGTACCACACCGGCGACATCGGCAAGATGGATGAGGACGGCTACTTCTACATCGTGGACCGCAAGAAAGACATGATTATCGTGGGGGGTCTGAACGTCTACCCGCGCGAGGTAGAGGAGGTGCTGCACACCCATCCCGCGATAGCGGAGGCGGCGGTCGTCGGGGAGTACGACGAACTGCGCGGCGAGGCTCCGGTGGCTTACGTGGTGCTGAAGCCCGGTGCAGAGGCAACCGAGCGCGAGATCATCCGCTACTGCCGTCAGAGACTGGCGAACTTTAAGGTGCCGCGGCGTGTGGAGTTCCGCGAGTCGCTACCCAAATCCGGCACAGGCAAGATTCTCAAGCGACTGTTGCGCAAGGAAGTGGAGCAGGAGCAGGGCGCGAGCGCAGGATGATCGGCACCTTCATCAACACGGCAGCGGTAGTGGCGGGCACGGGCGTGGGCTTGACCGCGCGACGTTTCCTTAAGCCGCGCCTGCGCGAAACCACCATGCAAATCATCGGCTTGATGACGCTGATGATTGGCGTACAAATGAGCTTAAGCGAAAAGAACCCCCTCCTACCGCTGGCGAGTCTGTTGCTTGGGGCGATTATCGGCGAAGGGCTGGATATCGAGGGGAAGCTGGACGCATTGGGTAACGCCCTGCAACAACGCTTCAGCAACGAAGGCGGCAGCACGTTCAGCCAGGCGTTCGTCAGCACCAGCATCCTCTTCTGTGTCGGTCCCATGACCATCATGGGCTGTATTCAGGACGGATTAACCGGCAATTACAGCCTGTTACTGGTCAAAAGCCTGCTGGACGGCGTTTCCTCTGCCTTCTTCACCGCCGCACTAGGCTGGGGCGTGCTGTTCTCGGCAGGCACAGTGCTGGTGGTACAGGGCACGCTGACGCTGGGCGCAGGCTGGATAGGCAACGTGCTCACCGAAGGAATGAAAAACGTGATGTTCGCCACCGGCGGGTTGATGATGCTGGGGCTTGGCATCCGTCTGCTGAACCTGCGCCCTATTCCGGTGGCGAACTTCCTGCCCGCATTGCTTATTGCGCCGTTGCTGGTGTGGTTGATGAACCTGTGGCGGTAGCCTCTGCCCGCACGCGCTCGACCGCTTTGCGCAAGGTTTCGAAATCCCTCTCACCCTCGAAGCGATAGCGGATACGTCCTTCGGGGTCAATGACATAGGTAATCGGCACGCCCTGAATCCAGTATGCAGAGGCTATCTGGGGCGTTGCCAGAGCCTGCGGATAGGTGATTTTGAATCTCTCTATCCACTCGCGCACCGCGCGTTCACCCTGTGTTTCATTGACCGCGATGCCTATCATGACAAGCACGTCCTCAGGATAAGCCTGACGCAGACGTACCAGCTCGGGCATCTCTACCTCACAAGGAGCGCACCAGGTGCCGTAGAAGTGGAGCAAAAGAATCTTGCCCCTCATCTCTTGTAGACGCAGCTGCGCGCCATCGAGGCTGCGCAAGGCAAATGGGGGCGCAGGGTCGGTACGCCTAGGGTGTACCGGCTTGACGGTTGCCCATCGCTGTTCATCTGCCCAGCGTGCTTGCTCCTTTGCCCACCACTGCTTCCACTGACGAATCACTGCCTGCTGTTTTTCAGGCGGGTCAGCGATTCTGACGAAGTAGGGTTTGCCGGTCAGCTTGCGCAACACGCCCAGCGCAAAAAAGCGGGTGGTCTGATCGTGGTCGTCCAGCAGCGGTATCACCGCAGGCACGACACGCCTGTCGTTCGCGAAACGCAGCTGGCTGATAGCCGCGCGGCGGATATCCACGTCCTCGTCGCGCAAACCTGTCAGCAGCAAGCGCATTCCACGTTCGCGATCCAGCCTCCACAATGCCTCTACCGAACGCCGACGCACCGCTGAGCTATTGTCTTCCAGCCCACGTTCCAGCAGAGGGTATACTTCCTGAATTTTGCTGTCCTCAATGGCTTCCACCGTCGCCAGGCGCACCAGAGGATTGGGGCTACGAAACAGCTCGCGTGCCAGTTTGGCACGCTCGGCTTTGGGCAGCCCTGCCATCCTGTCGGCTACCCGCACGGTGGTCTCCTCCGCGGTTGGCAATTGCAGGTTCTGGTGTTGGCGGCTGGCGATGAAGGGGTACACCATCACGAAAAGCACCCCCAGAGCGGCAACAATCACCAACGCTCCCCAGAACGGATGAACTTTTTGAGCCTTTCTCTCGCCTTCGGCGCCCGGTTGAGGGGAAGAAGCCATCCCGTACCTCCTGCCCGATGAAAAGGATGGTGAAATAACCTGTTACCTACCCGGCTTGAATACTACCACATTGGCAGGTTCGCTGTAAATAACCATTTGACTCTGCAGCGGTGGCGCAGTACAATAACACCCAGCATGACTCAGGAGACACATAAAGTTGCTCGCGCCGCGGCGGTGATGATGGCGGCGATTTTTATCAGCCGCGTGCTGGGGCAATTACGGGATACTGCTATCGCCGCGTGGTTCGGTCAAAACGCTTACACCGATGTGTATCGGGCGGCGTTTTCCATTCCCGATTTGCTCTTCTTCCTCATCGCAGGTGGCGCGCTTTCCTCGTCTTTCGTGCCGGTATTCACCGAATATCTCACGCGCGGACAAGAAGAGGAGGCATGGAAGGTCTTCTCGGTAGTTGCTACCTTCATGACGCTGGTGGTCACGGGCTTTGTGCTGGTTGGCGAGATATTCGCCCGCCAGCTGGTTCCCCTGATTGCGCCGGGCTTTCAGCCCTGGCAGCTGGACATGACCGCTGCGCTCACCCGCATCGTTTTGCCCGCACAGATATGCTTCTTTCTCGGTGGCTTGATAATGGCGACGCTATACGTGCGCGGGCATTTTCTGGTTCCGGCGCTGGGCCCCATTATCTACAATCTGGGGATCATCGCCGGTGGATGGTTGCTGGGCGGACATCTGGGCGTCGCCGGGTTATCGTGGGGTGCGCTGGTAGGCGCGATAGCGGGCAATCTGCTGTTACAGATGGCGTTCCTGCGCCGCGTGGGGGTGCGTTACCAGTTCAGCCTGCACCTGAGGCACCCGGGCGTGGTACGGGTGGGGAAGCTGGTATTGCCAGTGATTCTGGGGCTGTCGTTGCCGCAGGTGTTTGTGCTGATTAACCGGGCGTTTGCTTCGTTATTGCCCCCCGGAGCGGTCTCCGCGCTGGACAATGCCAACAAACAGATGCAGGCGCCTCTGGGCATCTTCGCGCAGGCTATCAGCATCGCGGTGTTTCCTACGTTGAGCGCACAGGCGGCACGCGGCGACATGGAGGCGTTTCGTCGCACGCTGCTGCAAGGATTACGTGCGCTGTGGTTCCTTACCGTGCCCATCTCCGTGCTGATGATGGTGCTTTCCAGCGACATCGTGTCCATTTTGCTGCAATACAAAAAGTTCACCCCGTACGATACCCGCATTACCGCCGAGGCGCTGGTGTTCTATTGCATTGGCTTGTTCGCTTTCTCCAGTCAGGCGATTCTGAACCGCGCGTTCTACGCAGTGCAGGATACCGTGACGCCGGTGGTCATCGGCACGCTGACGACGCTGGTGTTTGTGCCTCTCAACTGGTGGCTAATGGCTCCTCTGGCGCATAAGGGGCTTGCGCTGGCGGGTTCCATCGCGGCGATACTGCACGTTCTGTGGATGTTATATGCGCTGCGTCGCAAGGTGCGGATACCGGTTGGACAGCTCTGGCTTCCTTTTGCGAGGCTGGTACTGGCGTCCGTTTTCGGAGGGGTGATCGGCTATGGGGTGCGGGTGTTGCTGGTGGCATGGCTTCACGCATGGGGTCTGCATCCCAAGCTGATTTCGTTGCTGGCAATTGTACTGGTCACGGCAACAGGCGGAGGAGTGTATCTGCTGATAGCCCGATTGCTGCGCGCCGAGGAAATGGGCGACGCGCTGAGGGCGTTGCGAAGGCGTAGTGGATAACGGGATAGTAGAGCGTCAATCGGGCAAAAGGATACCGAACCGGCTCCCGACACCCCATTCGCTTTCCACCCACACCCGCCCTCCGTGCGATTCCACTAGGTGCTTCACGATAGACAGCCCCAACCCGGTGCCTCCCCTGGCGCGGCTACGTGCTTTGTCCACTCGGTAGAACCGCTCGAAGATGCGCTCCAGATGTTCGTGTGGGATGCCGATGCCGGTATCTTCCACCACGATTTCGCTGCCCTCCGGCGTCTTTCGTGCGCGGATGCGCACCTGCCCACCCCGACGGTTGTACTTCACCGCATTGTCTACCAGGTTCCACAGGATCTGCTCCAGCTGGTCGCGCTGGGCATAAACGATAAAATCCTCCGGTACGTCCACAACTACGGTTACCTGGGCATCCTCCGCTTGCGTGCGGAGCTGGTCTACCAGAGAGTGCACAACACTGCTGAGCTGTATTGGCTGGGTCTGGGGAATAGGGCGCGCCTCCGCCTTAGCCAGCACCAGCAGGTCGTCGGTCATGCGGGTCAATCGTTCGGTCTGCTGCACGATGATGTTCAGGAATCGTTGCTGGGTGGCGAGGTCGTCCGTTGGGTTTTCCAGCAAGGCTTCGGCGTTTGCACGGATAGCAGCGAGCGGAGTGCGCAATTCATGCGAGACGTTCGCAACGAAGTCACTGCGGATCTGTTCCAGCCGTCGCAGTTCGCTGATGTCTGTGAGCACCACCAGATAGGCTGCTTCGGCAGCATGGGGCGCGGTGGGCAGAGGCAGGATACGCACGAACACCGTGCGGGGATGGGGATGGCTCAGTCGGAGTTCCGCGTGTTGGGGACGTTGGGTCTGCACACAGCGTGTGAGCAGCAGGTTGAGGTCGTAGCACAAAGTGCGCTGCAGCAGAGTTTGTCCCAGCAGTCCTTCCCCCAGCAAACGCAGGGCGGCGGGGTTTGCAGAGGTGACGGTACCCTCCGCCGTCACGAGCACTACCGCGTCCTGCAGGGATTCCATCGTGTGCTGAAGCAGTGAGCGATAGTGCTGAAGTTCTGCTGCGAGCTCCTTGCACTTCTGCTGGGCAGGCAGAACCTGTTCTTCCGTACGGTGCAGCTTTATCACCAGCACGGCGACCACGACAGCCAGCGCCAGCACCAGCAGCCAGGGTAAGAGTGCTATCATGCCTCACCCTCGGAACTTGTAACCGACTCCACGCACCGTCAGCAGGTATATCGGCTTGCGCGGGTTAGGCTCGATCTTCTCTCGCAGCCAGTGGATATGCACGTCCACCGTGCGCTCTTCGATATACCTCTCCTCGCCCCATACACGGTCTAATAGCGTCTGGCGTGAAAACACCTGTCCCGGGTGCTCCATCAGGAACCGGAGCAGTTCAAACTCTTTGGGCGAGAGGGAGAGCAGTGTATCGCCCAGACGGACTTCGTATCGGCTGACGTCTAGGGTGATCTCACCTGCTTTCAAGATCGCCCCGGCAACCGGGGTGGGCGCCGACGCACGTCGCAGCACCGACTTGATACGCGCCATCAGCTCGCGCATACTGAAGGGCTTGGTCACATAGTCGTCCGCCCCGATTTCCAGCCCTACCACGCGGTCCACCTCCGCGCCCTTGGCGGTGAGCATAATGATGGGCACGTTGCTACGCTTGCGCAGGATCTGGCACACCTCGAAACCGCTGCGTGTGGGCAACATCACATCCAGAAGCACTAGGTCGGGGTTGTGCTCGCCGAAAAGGCGCAGAGCGTCCTCCGAGTCGGTAGCGGTAACGACTTCAAACCCCTCACGCTCCAGTGCGTACTGCAGCGCATCCAGAAGCGGCTGTTCGTCATCGACGACAAGGATTTTCATTGTTGTTTCTCACCCCTCACCCCTCTTCCAAGCGGGAGAGGGGTTGCGAGTTACTCCGCGATAATCTCCACATTGGCGCGGGGAACAACCACCCGCCTGCCATCCTCCATCTCCGCTTCCAGCACGCGCACCATCGCGCCTGTGGGTATCTCCACCAGCTGCGGAGGCAGGGCGGTCACTGTTGCCAGCTTGCCAAAGTACGGTTCACGGATGATGCGCACGTGACTGCCAATCTCCAGCACCTGCGCTTCGAGTGCGGCGCGAGGAAGTGGTTCGTCCGCCAGCTCGGGGCGGGGCACTATCACCTCCGGGCGGATAACGCCGGCGCGAATCTGGGTTGCCCCATTGATGGACGCCATCCTGCCCTGCAGGGTGCGCAGCAGGTTGAAGGTGCGTTGCGCCATGCGGATTTCGCCAAACCCTTCGGTAAGGATTAGCGTTAGGGGGATGTCCTCGTGTCCGGTGATGGCAACGCCGATGTCGTAGCCCAAAAACTCCACCAGGTCGGTGTCCAGCGTGCCTCCGACGACGATGCCTACCACCCCTATCTCGCCTGCCTTGCGCAGGGCAGAGCCAGAAATGAAGCTGCCACCGACAATCACTTTGCCTGCCAGGTCGGGGGTGAGCATCTCGTCTGTGATGGGCTGGTCCGGGCTATCCACCAGCATCTTCAGTTCACCTAACCGCTCGCCGCCCACACCGAAGATGCCCTGCACCAGCGAACCGTGCGTCTCCACCACCACGCCCTCTTGCGGAATAACCTCCACCACCTTGCCCGCGATGTATGCCTTCACTTCCAGCGGGGTAGGTTTCTCACGAATGCCTACGTGCCCAGAGACTTCGGAGATGAGTTCCACCGTGCCTTCGACAGGAGATTTCACTTCACTGCGGAATAAGCCGAACAGCCCGCGAGACTCCGCCAGCACCGTACCCACCTGCACGGTGTCGCCCACCTTTACCTTCAGCATTCGGGGCAGCTCATCGGGCTGTACACCGAGCTGCTCCGCCACACGCACCGTTTGCATAATGCCTGGGATTTCCGCTCGGGCAACCACCGTGTCCGGCGTAACCTCCTGCCCTTCCTGCACCGTTACCGTTCCCTTCAAGGGCAACCGTCGCGTTTTACGAATCAGCGCATGGGCACTGACCGCCAGACCGGGAGTATAGGCAGTTCCCAATACCACAACCTCCAGAATGTTGACACTTTCACCGTATGCTAGTGTATCGTGAGAGAGGCGGTGTGTCAAGCCGGACGCGCGAAGAGATTGTTAAGGAAATATTTATGACCCTTGCCCGTGCCTTGTTACCTGCTGCCCATCATAGGTGAAGATGATTATCTCGCTATCCATGACGGTTTCGAGGTGCACCGGGCGATTCCATATCGTGTAGATGTTCTTCAGGGCACGTAGGGTGTAATCCATGTCCAGCGGTTTGCCGTCGTAGTGGTGCTTCAAGTAGAGCTCGCCGCGCCGCCCGTAGTCACCGTCTTCTACCGTCACTACTGGCACGCCGAAGTTAGTCATCGAGTCCAGCAGGGTGTCGCGCACCTTTTCCCAATCGGTCTCCTGTACCCGCCATATCAGACTGCCGTCCACCTCTTCCAGCTTGTAGGTGTACATGTCCAGCTTTTTGACGAGCCCCTCGGTCAGGTATTTACGCAGGAAGGTCACATCGCACTCCATTTCGCGCACTTCCAGCAGTTTCTGCCAGCCTTCGCCAGTGGGGCGCGGTTTGGGGCGCTGCAGCCAGTCGGTTTCGGGTTGTTCTTCCTCCTCAGGCAGTTCGCCGTTCCAGCGTCGTTCGATATCGCGCAGGATTTGGTAGCCCACGTAGTAGGGGTTGAGGCTCATGCGCGAGCCGGGCGATAGCACGCTGGAGTGCATCCGGCGAAACTCGATGTGCTCGGCGGGGGTCAGCGGCAACGATTCCAGTATCCGCTCGTGAATCAGCGACGCCCATCCCTCGTTCATGATTTTGGTACGAATCTGGGGCAGGAAGTACAGCATCTCCTCGCGCACCATACCGATGATGTCGCGTTGCCAGTCCTCTAGGTCACGCGCGTAGTCGCGCAGGAACAGCAAAAGGTCTTTCTCAGGCTCCGGCGGGACCCGTTTGGTGGAAGGTGGCTCCGGCGTCTCCACGCGCCCCAGCAGGTCGTCGAACTCGCTGGTCGGACGGGCTAAGACGGATTTCTGGTGTTCATACTCTCTCAGGTCGCGCCGACGGTAGGCAGGCTCTACCGGGTCAATATGCTCTTCAATGCTGAGCACCGCATCCAGAAACTGCTCCACCCGTTGCGGACCGTGCTCCATCTCATACTGACGGATGCGGTCGGCGTGCAGACGGGCGCGTTCCACCATGCGTCGGTCGGTATGTGCAAAGTAGGTGTTATTCTTGAAGAAATCGGAATGCCCGATGACATGCGCCACCACCAGTTTGTTCGCGATAAGCGAGTTGTTCTCCAGTAAAAACGCCTGCGAGGGGTCGGTGTTGATGACTAGCTCGTAGATTCGGGCGACGTTGTATTCGTACATCGTTTTCTGGCGGTGGTAGTCGCGCCCGAAGGTCCAGTGCGAGAAGCGGGCAGGCAGCCCATACGCACCGATTTCATAGATGACGTGTGCGGGCACGAGCTCGAAGTGCACCGGGAAGGGGTGCAGTCCCATCTCGTGCGCCTTCTCCCACGCCTGTTCGATGAACCGTTCCAGTTCGGCACGTTCTTGGCTAGTCATGCTTGGTTTACCTCGGGATGCTTGCTGAAGAACCGCTTGAGCGCAGGCCAGACCTCCTCTTTGTTGGTGATGCGCACTAGCACCACGCGCGGGTCGTGGGCGAACCGTTCGTACAACGCCTGTCCCAGCGGGGCGAAGGCGTCGGAGTGTCCCCACAGTTCGTCTGCAATTTCACCATAGCCGATGAGGTTGCTGATGGATGCCATCTGTTCAACCAGCTTCACCACCTCATGGTCGCCCCAGTTATAGCCATCGGAGAAGAGGAAGGGATAGATATTCCACTCGCGCGGGTTGTAGCGTTTGTCGATGATGTCCAGCGCGAGTTTGTACGCCTCCGACAGCTTCGTGCCGCCTGAATCGCCTGCCGCGAAGAACTCGTGCTCGTCCACCTCTTTGGCGATGGTATGGCAGGTGATGAACACGATTTCGGTGTTTGTGTATTTGGTGCGCAGGAAGCGCAGCATCCAGAAGTAGAACGAGCGGCAGATGTACGCCTCGAACTCGCCCATACTACCCGACACATCACGCATGGCGAAGATGACCGCGTTGCGCTGGGGCTCGGGAACCACCTCCCACGAGCGGAACCTGCGGTCTTCGGCATGTATCTCGAAACCGGGTTTGCCCTGCTTCGCGCTACGCTTATACGCCTCGATAAGTGTGCGTTTGCGGTCGATATTGGCAAGCGGTCCCTTGCGGGCAATCGTATTGAACTGGGTGGTATCTGCCATCACCTTCTTGCTGCCTTTCTCCTGTAGATTGGGCAGGTGCAGGTCTTCAAACACCAGTTCCATCAGCTCCTCGATAGTGAACTCTGCCTCATAGAAGTCCACACCGGGTTCGGTGCCCGCCTGCTTGCCTGCGCCCTGTCCCGGTACCGTTTCCTGTCCGAGGATGTCGCCCGGCTGCGTACCTCCTGCGCCCTGCCCGACGCGCTTGCCCGCGTTGGGGTCAAAGCGGATGCGTGGCAGCTCCAGCCCACGAATGGGGATTTTCACTATCTTGCCATCGTGCGCGGTGATGATGTCCTGCTGGCTGATGATTTCCCCCAGGTTCTGTTTGATGACCTCTTTCACCTTTTCATTATGGCGCTGGCGGTCGCGCTCTGCCCGGTGGTGCAGGTCCCATGGGTCCTGCGAGAGCAGGAACGGCGGATGATGCCACATATTGTGTCACCTCTTTGTCTTTTTTAACCTATCCCCTTACCCCCTTCCCTACAAGGGAAGGGGAGGCTCGAGTCAAGGCTTCCCTCTTCCCCATGAGGGAAGGGGCTGGGAGAGAGGTTAACGATTCAACAACGTGCCCACATAGCGCATGACCTCGCTGGCGCATATAGGGCAGTATCCGTGCTCGCTGCACAGGCGGTCTACCACCTCGTTCATCCTCTTCAGCTGCTCTTCGTTGGGCGTGGTCACGGAGGTGGTAATCTTGACCACGTCCTTCAGGTCGGCGAAGAGTTTGCGCTCGATGGCTTCTTTCAACCGCTCGTCGCTGTTGACGTCGAAGCGGATATTGCGCCTTGCCAGCGAGGCGACGGAACGCAGGATGCCTTCGCGGAATTCACGCTTGGCGTTCTCGGAGATGCCGATTTGCTCCTCGATGGAGCGCATCAGCTTCTCATCGGGTTCCATGTCCTCGCCGGTGATGGGGTCTTTGACCTTGGTGCGGTTGCAGTAGGCGTCCACGTTGTCCAGATAGTTGTCCAGCAATGTTTGCGCCGCTTTCTCGTAGGAGAAGACGAACGCTCGCTGGATTTCCTTTTTGGCGAGTTCGTCGTACTCTTTGCGCACCTCGTCGATCAACCCCAGCAGCTTACGCTTTTCCTCATCGCTGCTGGTGTACTCGGCGAGCCCGTCGCGCAGACTGCGCAGCACATCGATAGGGGTAATGCATGACTTGCCGCTGCGGGCAATCGCACTGGAGATTCGGTTGATGATGAAGCGCGGCGACACGCCCTGCATTCCCTCGTCGGGATACTCTTCCTGCAGCTCCTTCAGGTGTCGCTGGTCCCAGTCGCCCACCTGCTTTTCGCCATCGTACAGCTTCATCTTGGTCATCAGGCTCAGACCGCTCTTCTTGGAAGGCTTTAGTCGGCTGAGCACCGCAAACATGCTCGCGACGCGCAGGGCATGTGGCGCAATGTGCACCTTCTTCAGGTCGACACCGTCCTCTTGCACTTCGCTCTGGGCGATGAGCTTCTCGTAGATACGCACTTCGTCGCTGACGCGCAGGTTGTAGGGCACTTTGACCACGAAGATGCGGTCAATCATCGCCTCGTTCTCTTTGTTGGAGAAGTAGGCGTTGTATTCATACTCATTCGTGTGAGCAACGACAACAAGGTCGCAATAGATGAGTGCGAACCGGCTGGCTTTAATCATCTGCTCGCCCGCAACCGTGTTGAGTTCATACAGGAATCGCTTATCCGCCTTGAGCATTTCGATGAATTCCATGATACCGCGGTTGGCGATATTCAGTTCGCCGTCGAAGTTGTATACGCGCGGGTCGCTCTCCACGCCGATTTCGGTCAGCATCTGCAGGTTGACACTGCCCGTCAGCTCTGAGACGTCCTGCGACTTGGGGTCGGACGGCTTGAAGGTGCCGATGCCGATGCGGTTGCGCTCGGAGAAGAAGATGCGCTCCACAGGCACCTGGTCAATCTTGCCGTGAAACTCTTCCTTCAGCCGCCAGCGGCACACCGGGCACAGGTCGCCCTCGATGTAGATGCCGAACTGGCGACGGAAATCTGCCCGAAGGTCTTCGGGGATGAGGTGTAGCGGTTCCTCATGCATTGGGCAGCCTTTGATGGCGTACACCGCGCCTTGCTCGGTGCGGGAGTAGCGTTCCAGCCCCCGTTTGAGCATGGTAACGAGCGTGGATTTGCCGCCGCCCACGGGTCCCACGAGCATAAGAATACGCTTGCGCACGTCCAAACGCCGTGCCGCCGGTGCGAAGTATTCTTCCACAATCTGCTGCAGGGTCTTATCCAGCCCGAAGATTTCGGAGCGGAAGAAACGATACTGCTTGGGGCGCCCTTCCGGTTCATCTACCCCGGCGGCCAGTATCATGTCGTACACACGGGCGTGCGCCAGGTCTGCCACCTGCGGATTTTTGGTGACAATCTCCAGATAGTCGGCGAAAGTGCCTTCCCAGCGTAGCGACCGCTCGCTCTGGCGCAGTTCCTCCGCCTGTCTGAGAAACTCGGATGGTTTCATGTTCGTCCCGTCTCCTTCCTGCGGTAGATTGCCAGTAAAAAGGATGCGCCTCGTGCTGTAGAGGTCACACACGAGGCGCTGGTGAGACGGGCAAACAGAGGTCAGCGGTCAGGAGGCTTTCCCTCCTTCAGAATGCCCTCAGCGCCTGCAGGTGTGTTCTCTGCAGCACGAATAAGGTCAACTGGCTCCTTGAGTGTATCTCCGAAGTCGCTCAATTTTCGTCTCCAACAACCTTTCGTTGCACAATGTTCTGTTTAGTAGACTGCCAATCGGCTGTGAAGGTTCCCGTTTCGAAGATATGAATCAGCGGCAGTCACCCGTGCGGGCAATAAGATTATACCTGCTTTTTATCCTATCTTAGTTATCGGTGCAAGCCTTGTCAAGCCCTCAAGGCATTTTCCGGTAAAAGTGCGGAGCGAGCGTCCGCCCCAGCGGGACCGGGGCGGACGCAAACGCAGGGCTAGCCGCTCTTTGGAATGTGGTGGTGCGGTGCCTGTACCGCCTGTGCGGTGGTTTGAAGCGTCGTGGCGTGCGTATCTGCCGCACGGTGTACCTCGGCTTCGCCCAGTTTTTCGGCAATCTCCTCGGGGCGGTCGGCGATACGCATCATCTCGTCCTTGTCGATAATGCCCTTGCGGTAGAGCGAGAGCAGGAACGAGTCCAGCGTGCACATGCCCCACTGCTGTCCCGTCTGGATCGCAGAGTAGATGCTGTAGGTTTTGTGGTCGCGAATCATGTGCTGGATAGCAGGGGTACAAATCATCACCTCAAACGCTGCCACCCGTCCGGGGCGATCGATGCGCGGTAGCAGTTGCTGTGAAATCACCGCCACCAGGTTGGTAGAGAGCTGCACGCGGATTTGTTCCTGCTGGTCCAGCGGGAACACGTCGGTGATGCGGTCTACCGTTTTTGCCGCGCCCGTCGTATGCAGAGTAGAGAAGACCAGGTGTCCGGTTTCCGCTGCGGTGATCGCCGCCTGAATGGTGCGCAGGTCGCGCATTTCACCTACCAGAATCACGTCCGGGTCTTCACGCAGCGCGCGCACCACGCCGTCGGCGAAGGTGGGCACGTCCACCCCCACCTCACGCTGGGAGATAATGGACTTCTTCGGCGAGTGGTAGTACTCAATCGGGTCCTCGATGGTGATGATGTGGCAATCACGGTGGGTATTAATCCAGTCAATCATGGTTGCCAGCGTGGTTGTTTTACCTGAACCGGTTGGTCCCGTAATCAGGATCAGCCCACGCGGTTCATACAGCAGGTCAATCACCTCGCGCCCTAAACCCAAGTCCTCGAAGGTCAGCATCTTGTAGGGGATGAGACGCAGGTTCATCGCGAGAGTGTTCTTCTGCCAGTACGCCGCGACACGGAAGCGTGCCTTGTTCTGGTGCGAGTAACCGAAGTCGGTGCTGCGGTCGGTTTGCAGCTCCTCCCAGTTGCGGTCCGGGCATATCGAGCGCACCAGCCGCTCGGTATCCGCCGGGGTGAGCACCTCGTACTCCTGCAGACGGTATAACCTGCCATAAATGCGCAGTACCGGTCTCTCGCCGGCGATTAGGTGGATATCGGAGGCGTCTCTCTCGTACGCCAGGTCCATAAGCCGTTCAATGGTAACCATACCAACACCCTCCTTGCGTTCTCCCCCTTACCGGGGTGGGTTGACATGCGACTGCGATCACATCTCAAGCCGGGATGCGCTCATTCCCCCTCTGTGAAGCACCACAGTCGTTGGGGAAGAAACACCTGTATATACTATAAAGCGAATGCTCGCGATTGTCAAGCGATTTGCAGAACTGTTTTGAGAAACCCCTTGACATTTTCTTTCGGACCGTGTATACTGGTTTCAGATGCATTGGAAAGCGAGGTATATACCGATGAGCAACACCGAGCAACTGGTGAAGGGGAATACTCCGATGCTTATCCTGTCGCTGCTGGCGGAGAAGCCGATGCATGGCTACGCCATCGCGAAGGAGATTGAACGACGCACCGCCGACCTGCTGCGTTTTCGCGAAGGCACGCTCTATCCCACCCTGCACGAGATGGAGCAAAAGGGCTGGGTTCAGGGCAGCTGGGAGACCACCGACGGCGGGCGCGAGCGCAAGGTGTATTCCATCACTCCGCAGGGCTTACAGGAGCTGCAACGCCAGCAACACGCCTGGCAGCGGTTCCGTAACGCCATTGAAGCGGTCATCGGGCGCAAGCCCTCACAGCCATCGGAAGGAGGCATCGAGCCATGTACAACCTGATTGAGGACTACCTGGACCGCGTGAGCCTGCCGTTGGTGCGTCGGTTACCGTATCACGAGCGTCAACGTATCCGGCAGGAGATGCACGACCACCTGTTAGAACGGGTAAACGAGTTAAAAGCGCAGGGCGTCAGCGACGATGAGGCGGTTGCGGTCGCCATCAAGCAGTTCGGCTCGCCCGAGTGGGTCGGCACGCTGATTCTGGAAAAGCGCACGCCGTTACCTCGGCTGAACTGGTGGCGGGGCATGGTGCTCCTGCTGGTGGTAGCGGTGGGTTCGTTCGCGCTGGTAATAGCCAATCACCGGATAGAGGACGACATGCGCCAACCGCAGGTAGTAGACGTACTGCTCTGGACAATCGGCAGCCAGCCGTTGCTGGCAGACTCCTCGCCGCTGCTGCGAGAGGCGCTCTACAATGTACAAAACGTTCCCCTGCTCGATCGCCCGTTGCCTCCTCTGTCCACAACGCGCCCCGTGCAGGAACCGTCGCTGCGACCGCTGGCAGAGATGATCCAGCAACGTTACACTCTGTGGTATTCCGAGGTGAGAAAAAACGGATGGGGCAGACCGCCCAATACCGTGTCGACGTATCCGATGCCGCGAGCTCCGATGCATGGTCCGATTATGGGTACAGGTTACTTCACCGTGCCCGACTCCGTCTGCTGGTGGTGGGGTGGCGGTTGTCAGTCTCGGAAGGAGATGCTCCCGAACGGGGTAGTTGCGCTCCAGGCGGCGGCGACAATGCTGGCATGTGCGGCGATAGCTGGTCTGCTCATGCGCCAGCGACGCTGGTTAGCCGGAGTTGCTATGGTGGTGGTGCTTCTCAGCCCGGTATGGTGTGCAGTCCTCGCTGTGAACTTGAACCAAACCCAAAGACACTCCAGAGACTATGTGCTGGCGCAGATTGTACGCTCTGCAGAAAGCGCCGCCAGCCACCAACCGTACCTCGTGCAGTCATCCCCGACAAGGCTGCCGCTGGCAGAGATGGAACTGAAAGACAATGCGCAACGCCTGCAGCGTATCGGGCAGCTTATCCAGCTGTACCGCTTCTACGAAGCGGACTATCACCGTATCTGGCAGGAGTGGACGCAGGCGGGTATGCTGGGACAGACATGGCGGGTGTTTCGCGCCTGCGTCGTACCAACATGGTGGACTATCCCAGCCGCACTGATAGCCGCTATCGCGGGAGGCTGGCTGGGCATTCTGCTTGGCGTGTGGAGCTGGCGGTTGCGCAGCTATCTGGTTCACCGTTACGCATAAGGTCTGACGGTTTATACCGAAGACCGTCCCGACCTCTAGACGCCCGAGCAGGGCGCCCTTTTTCCGGTGTTTCAAAGCCTCTCGCGACCGAAGGGCAGGATGCCCCCTGCCATGCGTGGTACAATATGGTGTAAGTTTTCCATCGGAGGGGCAGGAGGAGATTGGAATCACATCGAGACTTTGTTTCCATTCGCTGGGTTGTGATAGCAATCGTTGCAGGTTTGGTAGCGGGTTTGCTGTTAAATCGAGCAGGGGGTGAGTCCCTGCCGCTCTTTGAGACCGTCTCACTGGGCGGTGAGCTCTTTATCCGCCTGCTACGTATGATTATCGTTCCGCTGGTAATGACCTCCCTCATCAGCGCAGCCGCCAGTTTAGATACTCACTATCTGGGCAGGCTGGGCGGGCTCACATTCCTCTACTATATCAGCACTACCTTGCTGGCAGTGGCACTGGGACTGATGATTGTGAACGCGGTGCAACCGGGCGTGGGGGCGGTGCTGCAAGGGGGCACGCTACCCGAGCAGGTGGCGCAACGTCAGCCTCCTACTTTTACCGACCTGTTGCGAAACCTCATCCCCGCCAATCCCATCGAAGCTCTGGCAAAGACCGACATGCTACAGATAATCACCTTCAGCCTGATTGTGGGTGTTGCGCTGAACCTGATGGGCGAACGAGGTCAAACGGTGCGGCTCTTTGTAGACGAGGTGCTGGAGCTGTCGATGGTCATCGTGCGGTGGATACTACGCCTCCTGCCGATCGGTGTGGCGCTGCTGCTGATGCGGACGGTAGGGCAGGCGGGCTGGGATGTTTTCGTGCCGTTGGCGAAGTACATGGGCGCGGTATTGGGCGGACTGGCGATACACGGTTTGCTAATATTACCGTTGCTATTGTGGGCACTGGGCAAGATGCCCCCATGGCAGTTTTTTCAGGGAGCCTCCTCTGCCCTGATAACCGCTTTGAGCACCAGCTCCAGCGCGGCGACCCTGCCCGT
>CALJAP010000103.1 GCA_938027655.1 uncultured bacterium
GGATGGCACCAAAGTTGCCGACATTGGCGAGGCGATAGAGCTGGGCATCCCGGACCTGGGACGCGCAGGCATCGTGAAATACGTGGACGGCACCTTCGAAACGCTGGGGTCTCTGTTGCCATAGCAGCAGGGGATGAACAGAGCGCGAGCGAACCAGAAAGTTGCAATGAAGCGAACAGGGTGGACGCTTCGCACGGGCGGTTCGCTCGTGCTCTTTCTTCTGGCGGCCCTTCTCTCCGCCGGTGCGGAGCCGGTGGTACTGCCGCCACTTTGGACGGAGGAGCAGTGGATTGGGCAACTGACCTCTTTGCCGGTTACCGGTGGCGAGCAGCTGGAGGTTGGCTATTACCTGTTGGCGCGCACGAACGTCCGACCGCTCTTGCAGAGCACGGAGGCAAAACAGCCCTTTGCGGAGGAGCGAGGCTATTACCGTTTTGCCACGCTGAGCGAGGTGCGCCTGCACCTGCCCCGCTGGCAGATAAGTTATGCTTTCGGTATCGCCGACCGCTTCGAGGGTGATCAGGGAGCAGTGCAGCTCTACCAGGGGGGAGTGAGCCTCACACAGCTTCCCACCACCGATACCCCTGTCCATGCCGTACTCAACCGCTCAGCGGTGAACCGCTGGACGATCGGGCATCTTGTGCCTCTTCGTAACAGGCGTGGTGAAAGCTGGCTGCTCATCGCAGGGAGCCTGTATCTCTCCCGGCGGATTCAGCAGGGCACGCTGGGCGGCAGGTGGCAGAGCGCACGGTTCGACGGCAACCTGCTGCTGGATAGCACACGCGGGCTGAACCCTGCCGATACGCGCAGCACGGGATGGGCACTTCATCTGGCACTGTCCGCGCCGTTATCCGACAGGTGGCGCATTGGCTTCTGGGGCGAAAACCTGCTGGGGCGCATCCGGCAACGCAAGGTGCAACGGGTCGCCGCGCGGGTGCAGGCGAACACTATCGTCCCCGACGCCGACGGTTTCCTCCATGCCGCACCGCTTCTGTCTGGGAGGATTGACTACCTCTCGGAAGAGTTCTCATTACAGCGAAGAGCGACGTTTGGAGCGGCATACCGGCAGGGAAACGGCATGTGGTTTCTTTTTGCCTCACGCGATACGGAGGAAGAGTTCTCTTTTGGATACGCTTCCCCGAGGTACCGGCTGCTGTTGTCTCTGCCCCGAGGCGAGTGGCAGGTGGGCTATCATAGCGGGCAGTGGGGGCTGACGGTAGGCTTGTCGGCTCTGAATCCTTTTCAGGCAAAGTGTGCCACTCTCAGCCTGCGCTGGATGGTTGCGCTAAGGGAGTGAGGCTTGACACTCCTCAGTCTACCCGGCTACAATATCATTGTTCGCTGGTTGCAGTGCATATCATATGCGAGTATGCCTCTTTTGAGGATTGAAGAGATGGGAGAAGGATTAGTATTGACGCACTCTTCCTACAAGCAGGCAGTGGAGGAGAGGAGGACTACGGACTGGTCTTCTTTTGCCTTAGATTACGAACACGAGTTCGTTCGGGACTCGTTGATTCTTCTGGCAGATTGCTTTGAGTGGTTACAACGCATTCCTGAAATGAGCATCCATGCTGTGGTGACAGACCCGCCTTAAGGCATCAAGGAGTACGAGCCGGAGCAGCTAGAAAAGAGACAGAACGGTAACGGGGGAGTTTGGCGCATTCCGCCTACGTTCGACGGACACAAACGCTCTCCCCTTCCTCGGTTCACTGCGTTAAGCCGCCCCGAGCGTGAACAAGTAGTGGAGTTTTTTGCCGAGTGGGCGAAACTCGTTTTGCGGGTGCTACGTCCCGGCGCTCACCTGTTCATTGCGTCCAATGCGTTAATGTCGCAGATTGTGTACGCTGCGCTGGCAGACCAGGGATTGGAGTTTCGTGGACAGGTGATTCGGCTGGTGCGAACGATGCGCGGTGGTGATAGACCGAAAAACGCAGAAGCAGAGTTCCCCAACGTATGCACCTTGCCGCGGAGTTGCTACGAGCCCTGGGGTATCTTCCGCAAGCCTTTGCTAGCTGGTATGACAGTCGGCGATTGTTTGCGTGAGTTTCGGACGGGGGCGCTGAGACGCAAACCCGATGGCAATCCGTTCGAGGATGTGATTGAAAGCGAAAGGACACCGCAGCGCGAGCGAGAGATTGCTCCCCATCCCAGCCTGAAGCCTCAGTCTTTTCTGAGAAAAATCGTGTATAGCGCTCTTCCGCTCGGTGAGGGGATTGTTCTCGATCCGTTTATGGGCGCTGGCTCCACCGTAGCAGCAGCAGAAGCGGTAGGATACGTCTCCATAGGCGTCGAAAGACTTCGAGAATACTTCGAGATAAGCAGAGAAGCCATACCCAAACTGTCCATGCTGCGATTTCCCGACACCCAGCTTTCCATCTTCCGTTAATCGCCGTCTTGGTAAACCCAGTTGTCTCGCATTTTTTGCGCGCCGGAGCTGCTAACACTTGCCGTTATCGTTCTGCGGCTTGTCTCAGATCGCCCCGAAAAGATCCAGTCGCTCTTTTCCAACTTTGCTGCGTACACCCCCACGAAGCGAAACGGTTTCGCTGCTGCACCCTTTTTGATATCGTTCGCGCTGTTGCTTTCGAAATGGTAAGCCCATAAGGAAGCACGCATTTGGGGTTGAAATATGACGCAACAACCGGTTTTGGTGAACAAGATATGAGTTCAGCATCGTCATTCACAGCCAATTCCCCCAGAGCTAGTGATACTGTCACTGCGTATTCTAACTTTTTCTAAAGCGATTCGCAACATGTGACATACCAGATGCCCTCACACCACCACTTGTGCTAGAATAGAGGTGAGAAAAACAACCTTCAGGGAGGTTCCAAATCGCTATCCAATGATAACCATAGTCGGCTTGGGGGCAGGGGACCCCTCCGCGTTGTCTCGGCAGGCATGGGAAGCGCTGCGTTGCGGGCAACCGGTCTGGCTGCGCACGGCAGTACACCCAACAGTAGATGCCCTGAGAGAGGACGGCATCCCTTTTGATTCCTTTGATCATTTGTATGAGCAGGCGGAAAACTTCGAGACGCTGTATGCGCAGATCGTGGAGCAACTGCTTGCTCTGGCGCGGGAGGGGGATGTCGTATACGCCGTACCTGGGCACCCGCTGGTTGGGGAAGAGAGCGTGCGCTTGCTTCTGGAAAAGGCGCGCGAAGAGGGGGTACCGGTGCGCATCGTCGGCAGTACCGGCTTTCTGGAGCCGACATTGGAAGCGCTGGGGTTATGCATCACCGATGGGCTACAGATGATCGATGCGCTCAGTGCGTCCCGTTTTCCGCCGGACCAGTCGATGCACGTGCTGTACTATCAGGTGTACGACAGCTTCGTCGCATCCGACCTGAAGTTGTTGCTGATGCGCTACTATCCCGAAGAGCATCCGGTGCATGTGGTGCGTGCTGCCGGCGTAGCAGGGGAACAGCGGATAGAGACCGTGCCTTTATACCAGCTGGATCGGGTGCCGGTAGACCATCTGACCAGCGTGTACGTGCCGCCTTTGTCAGCCGATGACCGCCGTGACTTTGCAGGGCTGGTGCATATCGTCGCACGCCTGCGCGGACCCAGAGGATGCCCTTGGGACAGAGAACAGACGCACGAAAGCTTGCGCCCCTACCTGCTGGAGGAAGCATATGAGGTGCTGGATGCCATTAACACAGGCGACGACGCCAAGCTGTGTGAGGAGCTGGGGGACGTGCTCCTACAGGTAGTGCTGCACGCCCAGCTGGCGAACGAGCAGAACCGTTTCGATATTCAGGACGTGGTGTGGCAACAGTGTGAGAAGCTGGTACGCCGGCATCCGCACGTCTTCGGCGATGTGCAGGTAGCCGATAGCGCAGAGGTGCTGCGCAACTGGGAGCGTATTAAGGCGGAAGAGAATAACCATACGCCGAAGGGATCGGTGATGGACGGAGTGGTGCCGTCGTTGCCTGCGCTCGTGTTCGCGATGGAGGTCTCCAAGCGAGCGGTGAAGGTGGGCTTCGAGTGGCCCGACCTACAGGGTGTGCTGGATAAGTTTCGCGAGGAGCAGGAGGAGCTGGCGGAAGCCATCGCGCAAGATGACCGAGCGCGTATCGAGGCGGAAATCGGCGACCTGCTGTTTACGCTGGTGAACATCGCCCGCCATCTGAAAATAGACGCCGAGCAGGCGCTTCATGCGATGGTAAGACGCTTCATCGTGCGCTTTCAGCAGATGGAGACGATGGCGCGTGAACAGGGCAAGCTACTGGAGCAGCTTACTCTGGAGGAGTGGGATGCCCTGTGGGAAGCGGCGAAACGTAACTCGGGACCGGAACGGTAACCTGTGGAGGGTCGACAGAGTCCAAACAGTACCTTTCCTGCAGAGGAGGACGAAGATGAAGCGTCTGATGGGGCTGGTTCTGGTCGCTTTGGGAATAGCACTCCCGTCTACGGCTCAGAAACCCATTCCGATCCACCGGGTGGTGCAATGGCAGGTGGTGCCCGAACAGCACGTGGTGGAAGCAGGCAAGCCGGTGGTTTTCATTCTGGAGGTGCGCAACGCCGGCGGTGCCCCCGTTGCATTGCGCTTCTCCTCGGGTAAGCAGTATGACGTGCTGGTAATCAAACAGGGCGAGTGGAGCGAACGATGGCGGTGGAGCAGGGGCAAGTCGTTTACGATGGCGTTTTCTTCCATCCGGCTGAACCCCGGTGAGGTAAGACGGTTCCGCGTGGAGTGGGACCAAAGAGACGACACGGGCAAGCAGGTGCCACCCGGTTACTATCGCGTGGAGGCGATACTGCCTCTAGTGAACTCACAGGGGAGGCGTGAAGAGTTCAGGGCTTCCGCCGTGTTTCGCATCCTATCGCCAAGACGATACCGCAGCCTGCGCATTCGCGACTTGATAAACGACCCCGACCGCTGGGCAGGAGCGCAGGTGTTTCTGGAAGGGCGGAATATGGGGTGGCAGCCCGACCCAAACTGTCCGAACTGCGCAGGAGGTCCTCCGGTCACCCGCAGTGACTGGGTGTTGCGTGACGACACGGGGTGCATCTATGTGACCGGAGTATGGGCGCCGACAAACACGCGCGGACAGGAAGTACTCGTAGAGGGTGTGCTCCGACGCGGACGTGGCGGGCAAGCATACATCGAGGCGAAGCAGGTACTACCTGCCTCACCTCGTTGAGAAGTAACAGCTTTCGCTATTTCTTGCTTCGGCGTCGTTTGAGCGCGTACAGAGCAACCGGCGCTGCTCCGGTGGCAAACAGCGTGAGAGTGCCTGCATCCGGCACCGCCGGCGAACCCTGTGACACCACGTTGCCAGGTTGACGATTAGCCGCACCGCCCCGTCTTCCCAGTGATTGTGCATCCACCGACCGCCACGCTACCAGTAGCCCCGCTGCCGCCAAAAGCAGAACCCATCGTTTCATTGAACAGATCCCTCTCTCCTCTCGTTGCTTTACCACTATTATATAGTGCAAGTTCCGTACCACTCAAGGGGTTTTTTCGCGTTTTGTAAGAAAAAAACATTAGTTTTTTCGCCATCTTTGCTGTAAATCTCACAAATCGCGGATTTTCACCATCTTCTGTGGTACATCACCCACTCCAGAGCCAGCACAGCCAGCAACACCCCTGCCAGCCATTGCCACCACTCTCTTCGGGCAAGCACCTTTCGCAAGCCGGCAGAAGCACTAGCTCCCGTTTGGGAGGCATATGAACGCACTGCCAGCTCCGTCTCCTCGCGCTGTGCCAGATTCACCGCGAACAGGTAGCCCGTCTCCGGGCACCGGTAGAAACCGGTTTGCAGGGTGTCCTCAAAGGGGGCTGCCCCGTCCTGCACGCTGACCTCTGCGGTTTTGCCATCCGGCAGGCGCACGGTGACCTTTTCGTGCTCGCCCGGTACGGGAATGACCGCAAGCCCGCCTGCCGGTATCAGCCCGCGCTCCGCACTCTCGGAGGGCGCAGTGAGCCAGCGCAGGGCGTTTAACATCATCACCGGGAAAGCCACACGCAACGGCAGGTCTGTCGCCGTCACGTCAAAGGTGATAAGCAGCCAGCGCTTGTCTGGCTTTTGCAGGGATACCATTACCGCTCCTTCACTTGCTTCTGCCAGCGTCTCCGTTCCCGCCTGGGGCAAAACGGGGGTCACCTTGCTGAGCCGAACCGATGCAAGGTCCACATATCGCATCACCGGGTGCGTATGGTGCCAGTCTACCACCATGCTGTCCTCTACCGCTTGCAGAGGCACAACCGGCAGCCACTGCGGAATAACCCCGATGAGCACCGCGTGGCCGGCAGGAGGCGAAGCAGGCTCTACGTTGTCGTAAACCACCACATCGTACCGACCGGATGCTTCAGCGGGGGGTGGAGAGGTTCTCTTCTCGACGGTCGTGCGCGGGTCTAGGTTCAGCGCGGTCTCCAGGAAGAGGTTGCCCTTGCTCACCAGCAACACCTTCAACGGGCGCACGGGGTGCAGCACTGCGTACGCCGTATTGTCGCAGGCGAGGGCGTCGCGTGTGTCCAGCCGAACGCGCAGCTCCTCCGGACGGTCAGCAGGTAGCAGCTGGCGGAACAGTACAGGAACCTCCGACCTGGGCGGCACGACGACCTCCTGGGCATCCGCCAAATCGTCGCCACGCCAGAGTTCAACAGTATAACGTCGCTCTCTCTGGCTGTTGTGGCGTATCGCCACGAAGAGGTCAAACCGCCCCGGGGCGTTTGGGTCCTCGCGCAGGTCTATCGCCACAATGCCTGCGTTCTCCCCTCGCGCACCTACCGTGTGATACTGCAACCGGGCTCTTCCTGTGTCCACGTCGCGCGGTTCAGCGAAACCACCATCGCTGAACACCTCGATAGTCGGGGCAGCGAAGGGGGTGAGAATCGCCGCTGCCAGCGCAAGCGCCTCGGCGATGTTTGTGCCGGTTTCGGCAGGCTGTGCGCTTTTGAGCGCGCGGAACAGCTCGGAGCGGTTGACCGTCAGCCCACACAGCACGCGCGGACGCGCTCCCGCCAGCACCACAGCTGCCTGGTCGCCAGGAGGCATCTTTTGGATGAACTCTCGTGCCAGCGCCTTTGCTTGCTCAAAGCGGTTTGGCGAAACATCGGTTGCCAGCATACTTGCGCTGCCATCCAGCACCAGCACGTGTGCCTCGCCGGAGTACATCCACGCGCGGCTATACGGCTGTGCTACTCCCAGCACCAGCAGCAACGCCGCCAGCAGCTGTAAAACCAGCAGCCAGTGCTTGCGCAGCCTCTGCCAGGGCACGTTTGCCTGGAAGTCCTGCAGTACCTGCGCCCAGAGCAGCACCGCAGGAACCTCTACGCGCCGGCGACGCAGGCGCAGGATATACAGCGCGAGAATCGCACCACCAACAGGCAAAAACCAGAGCAGATTCCACGCGGCAAGAAACCTCATGCCAGCACACCCCTGAGGCGCATCTCGCGCAGCACGAAGGTCTCTAGCGGTTGCGAGGTGTCCGCCAGCAGGTAGTTACCGCCGAAGTGCCCGCAAAGGGCAGAAGCGTCGTCGTGCAACCGTTGCAGGGCACGCTGATACAGGTTCAGCGCAGAGGCAGAGAGACTTACCTCGCGTGTTTCTCCTGTTTCACTGTCCACCAGCAGCAGGTCGCCCATCAGGTCGGGGCGCAACTCCTGGGGACTAAGGGTGTGAATGAGAGTCAGCTCATGGCGACGGGCGAGAAGCGTGCGCAAAGCATCTTGCCAGTGTTCGTCCATCAGGTCGGTCAGCAGGTACACCGCTCCCCGATGTTTCCAGCCGTTCACTACCTGACGCGCTGATTCAGAAAGTACGGCGCTTCGTGTATCGGGGGGGCTACCTAAAAAGCGCAACAGAGGCATTAACGACTGCTTGCCTCGCACGGGGCGCATCCAGAGAACTTTCCCATCCGCTATCAGCCCTGCGCCCACGCGATGAAAGCGACACAGCGCGATGTGGCCAATTGCCGCTGCGACCTGCAGGGCGAACAGCAGTTTAGTGGGCTGCCCGAAACGCATCGAGCGACTGCAATCCACCAGCAACAGCACGTAGATGTCTTCTTCTTCCACGTACTGCTTCAGGTACAGACGGTCCAGCCTGCCGTACGCTTTCCAGTCTACGTAGCGCAGGTCATCACCGGGAGAGTATTCGCGGAAGTCGGCAAACTCCACGCTGTAGCCCCGTTTTGGCGAACGATGTTCTCCCTTCCACTGCCCCGGCAGGGGTCGCCGGACTAGCAGTTGCAGTCGCTGGAGGCGTTGCAGGAACGACGCCTCCAGCAAAGGGTTTTCGGGAGCAGGGGTCATTTGCGTTTCGCAAGAGCCTTTTTTACGGTCGCTTCGAACTGTGCGAAAGTGTGGTCGCCCAGCAGCTTCGCGAACGGCTTGCCGTTGCGGTCGTACACCACCGTGTAGGGAATCGCGCCGGGCCAGTCGCGGTCTACGGCGTTGATGAATTTCTCCGAATCACCCGGCTTCTTGATGAAGGCGGGCATTTTCGCTTTCTGCTGGCGTAGGAACTCCACGACCTTTGCCTCATCCTTCACGCCATCCACCGAAACGACAATCACGTCCACTCCTCGGTTGCGGTATTTGTCGTAGAGCTTTACCAGACCAGGAAATTCTTGGCGGCAGGGGGGGCACCACGTTGCCCACAGGTTCAGCACGACCACCTTGCCCTTGCGCTTCGCCAGCTCTTTCTGAATACCGTTGCCGTCGATTTGTGGAAGCCTGGGCGCTGCCTGTGCCAGCAAGGCGACAACCAGCAACACAAAAACCCAGACGCTGCGTGTAGCCACCGTTTTCTTACCTCACTCTCTTAATCGTGCACCCGAAGGCTTTAGTTTCGGCACGGGGTGGGTTCTTTCCTGCCAGCAGGGCGTCCAATGTGTCCCGCAGGTCGTGCGAGGTGATGTTCGCCGGGTCCTGGCTGTCGTCGATTCGCCCGTGATAGCGCAGCACACCTTTGGCGTCTACCACGAAGATTTCAGGGGTGAACTGCGCGTTGAAACGGTCGGCGATTTTGTTGCCTTCGTCCTTCAGCACCGGGAAGGGAAAGCGGTTTTGCTTCGCGTGTTCAGCGACCTCTTCGGTAGGCTCGATCACGTTGGAGTTGATGCCCACAAAACGCACGCCCTTCGCCATGTACTCCTGTGCAATGGCGCGCATCCGTTCGTTGTAATCGTTAGAAACGGGGCATCGCGTGGCGATAAACATGATGACGGTGACCTTCTGCTTTCGGTCGCCGTACACCGACTCCATTTTGCCGTTGTCGGCACGGGGGAGCTGGAAGTTCGGTATGGGTTGTCCGAGCTTCGCCTGCCAGTTCGCGGCGGGAGGAATAGCGGGTTGCTGTTTCAGCAAAGCCAGCACCTGCTCGCCATGCTGCTGGACGTTGACATCGGTAATTACCTGCGCGATTTGACCGGATGGGGCAATGATGAAGGTTACCCGCTGAGCCAACCCGGCAGGCATGAGTACGCCGTACTGCTTCGCCACCTTGCCGCCGACATCTGCGAGTAGAGGAAAGTTCAACCCCTCCCTGTCGCAGAACTCGCGTTTGGACTTCACATCCTGCACGCTGATGCCGAACACCTGCACGCCCATCTGCTCGAACTGGGGCATCGCGTCGCGCAGAGAGCGTGCTTCCAGCGTGCAGCCCGGCGTCATATCGGCAGGATAGAATGCCAGCACAACCGTTTTACCACGATACGCCGAAAGCCGGTGCAGTTTGCCGTCCTGGTCTGGCAGGTTGAAGTCTGGTGCGGTTCGTCCTTTGGGCAAGGGGTCGGCGAACAGATTGCCGGTGAACCATAGAGCGCCTGTCACAGCTGCTGCTGCCACCACAACACCTATCAACACTTTCTGCCAGCGTTTCATAGAGCCTCCTCCTCTCGCTCTGCTTCTGATTGGTTATCAATACGGCTCGCTGGGAAAGGCAGGTTCCCTACGAGGGCAGGGTCTTCACGAAAAAGCGGCTGCTAATAAAAGCAGCCGCTTAATGCAGGAAACACAGGCTAGTCTTCGTCCAAGCCCATGCCGCCTCCTCGTCTGCCACCCAGTCCACCCATCCCGCCAGCAGCTCTGCCTCCTGAAGGCGTCCCTGAGGGAGCGCTCACTGAGGGACCGGGCATCGGTCCGGTTGAAGGGCCTGCCATTCCGGGCATGGGGCCTGCGCCCGGAGGCATACCAGGAGGCATGCCGGGGGGTGCGCCGTACGCTCCGTAGGGACCAGTGGGTGCGCCATAAGGGCTTCCACCAAGAGGTGCGGCGCCGTAGGGGCTTCCGCCGTATGCCGGCGCACCGCCCATTCCGCCAGTGGACGCGCTGGTGTACGAAGGCGACACCGGCTGAGGCATTCGGTTGTTGCCGATAACGATGAACACCACCACCAGCACAATGCCTAGCGCGATGGTGCCCAGGGTGATGGGGTCGAGCTCAAACCCCTTTCTGGAACTTCGCATCGGGAGACCTCCCCTTCTGTACAACGGTCGTACCGTCTTCTATTAGCATGTTATCTTGAGAGAAGGGTGTTTGTCAAGCTTTCTCGAGGCTGTTCGAAAAATCGTAGGATATGGGGTATCATTATTGCCATGAAACGCCGTCACACTAAACG
>CALJAP010000104.1 GCA_938027655.1 uncultured bacterium
CAGCCTGCGCCAGCAACGCAACCTAAAGGTTGCGGCTACAGCTCGCGCAAGAGCAATTCATACGCACGGGTTGACGGTTCGAAGTGTATCGGTTTCCAGACAGATTGTCAAGGAGATTTACCAGCAGTATCCGGCAGCAGCATCCAGCCCGTCATGGCGGGTATTCTCAGGGATAGCCATCCACCGCCGTTCACAGCGACACGTTGAGGCGCAGCGCTTCCATCGGAGCGTAGTGCCACACGCAAAGTGCGCGTTGTCGCTGGCAGTTTGAGCCGAACGGTGGCAGGTTTTTCGCCGTTATTGATGGCTATCAGCACCTGCTCTTTTCCCTGCTGACGCAGGTAGGCATATACGTTTTGCGAATCGTCGGTCAGCAGGGTGGTCCAGTCGCCGCGGCGCAGGGCAGCATGTTCTTTGCGCAGGCGAATCAGCGCAGCCACATACTCACGCAACGCTCTGCCCTCCGCCGGCGGGTTCCAGTCCATCGGTCGGCGGTTGTCAGGGATGTTTCCGCCCTCCATGCCGACCTCGTCGCCGTAGTAGATGGCGGGCGCGCCGGGCAAGGTCATCTGTAGCAGAAAAGCCAGCCGCACTTTGCGCCAGTCGCCGCCACACAGGGTACGCAGGCGGTGGGTATCGTGACTGCTGAGCATGTTGTACAGTCCGTACGTGACCGCGCGAGGATAGCCCATCGCCAGCAGACGCAGGCGTTCGTCCAGCACAGAAGGTGGAATACGACGGAAAGCCACCCAGTCCAGCACAATCCCGCGCCAGGGGTAGTTCATCACCGCGTCGAACATGTCGCCGCGCAGCCAGTGCGTGGCGTCGCCCCATATCTCTCCGATGATGACCGCATCGGGGCGCACGCGCTTGACCTCACGCCGAAACTCCTGCCAGAATGCGTCGGGCACTTCGTTAGCGGTATCCAGCCGCCAGCCGTCAAAAGGCACCCTCTGCATCCAGCGGGTCACCACGTCCAGCAAATAACGGCGCACCTCCGGGTTGTCATGGTTCAGTTTCGGCACGTACGGGATGTTCCACCAGGCAGAGTAGGGCGGGGGACTCTCGATTTTCACAGGGAAACGATGCACGGTAAACCAGTCGCGATACGCCGACGCTTCCTGCTTCTGCAGCAGGTCGCGGAAGGCGAAGAAGTACACGCCCACATGGTTGAATACACCGTCCAGCACGAGACGCATCCCCCTCCGCTTGAGCTCGCGACACAGGGTGATGAACGCCTCATCACCTCCGAAATGAGGGTCTACGCGGGTGTAGTCGTCGGTGTCGTACTTGTGGTGCGTGACGGAGGTGAAAATGGGCGTCAGGTAAAGCGCGGTCACACCCAGCCGATGCAGGTAGTCCACCTTCTGCACCACGCCCCACAGGTCGCCGCCGAAGAACTGGTCGGTGCGCCCCGTCTCGTCCAACGGCTGGGTGGGGTCGGGGTCATTGGGGTCGGCGTTGAGGAAGCGGTCGGGCACAATCTGGTAGAAGATGGCGTCCGCAGTCCACGTGGGAACCTGCACCTCTGGCAGCCGTTCCGGCTGCAGGCGGAACCAACGCGACGGTCTGGTATCGGTTGCCCCCTGGGGAGAAAGCCACACCTGTTTGCCTCCGTCCTGCACCGAAAACAGGTATTGCAGCGGGCGTCGCGGGACGCTCAGCCGATAGTAGGCGAAGAGCGTATCCTGCACCACACGCGGCAGAGGCTTCTTTACGAACCGCTTGCCGTCATAGAGGGTGACCTCGACGCGCTGCACATCACCTCGGCGCGTGCGCAGGGTGAGCACGGCATTTTGTCCATCGGCTTGCAGGTAGAACATCTCGCGCGGCGCGTGGCGCAGGGCAGAGAGGGTAATCACCCCATCCCCCACTCGCGCCGGCGGATTGACCCCTTTCGCCTCCACCACCAGCAGGGAGTTGATGTTGCCCATGCCGTCATCCACGTTCTGCACGGCGTTGGGGTCGGTGCGCCAGTCGGTGCCATTGACCACGAACTTGTACTGATACACTCCGGGCATCAGGTGCAGGGTCAGCGTCCACGTCTTGCCGCCGTCGTCGCTACGCATCGGGGTACGCCCTACCTGCCAGTCGTTGAATGTGCCTGCGAGGTACACTACCTTCGCCGGTTCATCCAGCTGCAGGCGGAAGGTAACGGGAACGCCCTCCTGTGCCTGTGTCGTGCCGGCGCAAAGCGTCCAGCAGAGGATAAGGAGGAGTAAGGCGCAGCGGGTGAGGTAAAACCTAACCCCCTGCCCCCCTTCCCTACGAGGGAAGGGGGAAACGCGCCCCTCTCCCTGTGGGAGAGGGGTCGGGGGAGAGGTTAAACGAAAAGTAACGCTCGCGAAAAACACCTTCTGCTCCCTTTCTCAAGCCGACGCCCTCTCCACCAGATGGCAGGGCACAATGTAGCGTCGTTGAGGCACCTCGCGTTCCTCAATCTGGCGAATCAGCACCTCGGTTGCCATCTGGGCAAGGGCACGAATATCTACCGCTACCGAGCTTAGCGGCGGGTCCACGTACTGGCAGAACGGCGAGTCGTTAAAACCGATGACCGCCAGCTGTTGGGGGATACTCATGCCACGTTCCTTTGCGGCGCGCAGCGCACCGATTGCTACGAGGTCGTCTACTGCCACGATTGCTGTAGGGGGAGCAGACTGGCTGAGCAGGCGGGTCATCGTGCGGTAGCCATGCTCTTCGCTAAAATCGCCCCAGATGACCAGTTCAGGAGCGTAGCACAACCCCGCTTCCTTCAACGCCTGCTGGTACCCCGCATGACGGTCTTCACACACGAAAAGCCCGCGCGGTCCGCTGATGTAGGCGATTCGCCGATGCCCTTTGCGGATGAGGTATTCGGTTGCCATGCGCCCTGCGCCGATGTTGTCGTTGTCCACCGAGTACACCGCGTCGATAGGTTCGTAGCGCCCGATGAGCACGAAGGGGAAGCCTTCTTCCAGCAGACGAGGCATCCGCTCATCCCGGGTTTGCGGTTCCACCAGAATCAGCCCATCCACACGGCGCGTACGCAGCAGGTCTTCGTAGATGGCGCGTCGCGATTGCACCGCGCGTGCCGCATCCACGCACAGGTGGTATCCCGCTTTGCCCGCAAACTCGATAATGGCGGCTATTAGGGTGCTGAAGAAGGGGTCACGGGCGAGCTGCCTGGGAGAGCGGTGTACCACCAGCCCCAGGATCCCTGTTCGTTGTGAGCGAAGAGATTGCGCCCGGGCATCAGGTACGTAGCCGTGCTTCTCGATTACCGCCAGCACACGCTGGCGCAACTCCTCGTTGACGCGAGGGTCGCCGCGCAATACCCGCGAGACAGTCGCTTGCGACACACGCGAGAGTTTGGCTATCTGGTTCTGCGTCAGTTCTGGCATCGCTTACGAATGGAATACGTATTCTGGTAAACAGTATATCCGCGTTGGGAAGGGATGTCAAGGGGCGCAGGGCAATGCTACCCTGTGGTTTGCCAGGCGTTCGCCTTCTCACCCTCACGGTATAGTAAAGGGAAGTACGGACCCGCAAACGGGTCGCCGTCTTTGCCGCCCAGCAGGAACACGTTCATGTGGTGATCGCTGGGGGTATTTGCGCGATAGCGCGTACCGTCAGGCATGAGGTGGATTGCCCACGAACGACGTGGTCGCTGGCTGAGGTTCGGACCGCTTCCGTGAATGGTCAGACAATGATGAAAGCTGAGCGCGCCCGCAGGCATCTCACACTTGACGGTGCGCCACGGGTGACCGGATACCTGCTCAATGCGTTTCTGCAGAGTTTCGAGGTCCTGTTCGAAGAAGTTGCCTTCCGGCAGGAGCCCCCATTGGTGGCTACCCGGCACCACCTGCATACAGCCGTTCTCTTCGGTCACATCGTCCAGAGCCAACCATGCCGTCAGCAGTTCCGGTGGGTCGGTACATTGCCAGTAGTGGTAGTCCTGATGCCAACCCACATTGCCCCATGAGCCGGTGTTTGGCGGCTTGTAGAGCAGCTGGTCGTGCCACAGGCGAATCCCTTTTGCCCCTGCTAGCCGTGCCGCCATTTCACCGATAAGCGGATGCAACACAATTTTCGCAATCACGGGGTCTGTCCAGTAGCTGTTGTCGATCTTCACGATGTGGCTCAGGGGCTGACCGGGCTCGATATTGCGGCTCCAGGGGAGGCGTTGTGTGCTGTACTCGCCCGCAATGACTTTTGCGTGGTGCTCACGAAGCAGTTCCAGCTCCTCATCGGACAAGATTTTGGGCGCAATCCAGTAGCCGTTTTGCCGGTAGAACTGTACGTCCGCCTCCGTCGGTAGCAGAGAAGGCATAGCGTTCCCTCCTCAAAAAGTGTTGATGATTGCAAAGCATTGCTTCTTTTGCTGTCCTTTCAGCAGTACAGCGTGCGACCAAACCATAAGGCATGTTGAGCCTCTTGCGCGTCTACGCTTAGCCTGACTAATTATACTTGTCGCGGCACAGCAGGTCAAGTGGTGAGATTATGAAAGGCAAGACCGGCTCATCCGGCGAATCTGTAGAGAGGAGGTCGGGATAAACGTGGGTCTGTTGCGAAGCGAGGAAGATACTATTGCGCATCCGCTTAGCGGCTCTACCGACAGGTGCATATCTCACACGCCACCGGCGGGCGTTTCGCTTCGCGCTGTCCTGCTGGGCGTTCTACTCATCCCGCTAAACGTATACTGGGTGATTGTGGCGGAACTGCGCTGGTACGCCATCCTGACGCTCAATCCGTTGTTTGTGACACCCGTGTTTTACCTGTTTGTGCTGGTGGTTCTCAATGCACTGTTACGCCGTTTGATTCCGCGCTGGGTGCTGAATCCGGCGGAGCTAGTGGTGGTCTACGTGATGCTGGTGATGTCGTGCACCGTCGCCACGCATGACTTTATCATCAATCTCATCTCCCTCATGGGGTGGGCACGGTGGTTTGCCACTCCGACGAACCGCTGGGAGGACACTCTGTTTCCCCACCTGCCGCGCTGGTTGCTCGTGTGGGATAAGGAACTGCTAGAGGGCTTCTTTCAGGGCAACAGCACGCTGTATCGCCCGGAAGTGTTGAAGATGTGGGCGGCTCCGCTGGCGTTTTGGAGCCTGTTCATCTTCATCGCAGGCTGGACGATGCTGTGCCTGAACACCGTTTTCCGCCGCGCGTGGATGGACCAGACACGCCTTTCCTTTCCTATCGTGCGTTTACCTCTCGCGCTCACCGAGCCGTTCGCCCCCGGCGCGATGATACGCACGCGCGCGCTCTGGTTGGGGTTTCTCGCGGCGGCGGGGCTGGACCTGCTCAACGGCTTGCACGAGTGGTTTCCCAGCTTGCCGTACTTCCAGACGCGGGCGGTACCCATTCAGTTCACGCAACCCCCATGGACGGCGGTCGGGTGGTTCGTGCGCACTTTCTATCCCTTTGCCATCGGGCTGGCGTATCTGGTGCCGCTGGATGTCTCCTTCTCGTGTTGGTTTTTCTACCTGTTCATCAAGGCGCAGATGGTTATCGGCTACCAGCTGGGCTACAGCAACATTCCCGACTTTCCCTACGTCAGCGAGCAGGGCATTGGGGCGTGGGTGACTTTCGGCATCTTGCTGCTCTACGCCAGCAGGGGCTACCTGAAGGAGATATTCGCCGCTGCATGGCGCGGCGACCGTTCGTTAGACGCCGGGGAGCCGCTCCCGTACCGTGTGGCGCTGGTGGGCGCGCTGGTGGGGCTGGTGGCATTCACAGGCTTCTGGTGGCTAGCGGGCATGAGCCTGCTATGGGTGCTGTTGATGGTAGGCACCTACTTCCTGCTGGCTTTGTGCATCACGCGCGTTCGGGCGGAAGCGGGTGGGCAGCATACGGTGTGGGACCTGGAGCCGATTCGCCTGTTTCGTCTGTTCGATTCTACGCTGATGACCGCCCCGACGATGGCGGCGGCTGCGCTCAGCCACTGGTTCTGGAGATTGAACCGCAGTCACATCATGCCCAGCCAGATGGAGGGCTTTAAGCTGGCGCAGGAACACGGCATCTCGCTGCGCAGGCTGGTGTTGCCTATACTGCTCTCCCTCGCGCTGGCGACGGTGGCGGGGCAGTGGGCGTGCCTGCATGTGCTCTACCGCGAGGGCGCACTGGCGAAATGCCGGGGCTTTGCGGTGTGGACAGGTATCGAGAGCTTCAACTGGCTGGACGGGGCGGTGAATTCGGGTTTTAAGGCGGAGGTGAACCGCTGGGGAGTGGTAGGAGCCGCCAGCCTGTTCACGCTCTTCCTATACGCCATGCGCACGCGCTTCGTGGGGTTTCCGTTCCATCCGCTGGGGTATTGCATCGGTCCGGGGCTGGTGTGGCTGTGGCTACCGTTCTTCATCGCGTGGCTGGTGAAGTTCTTCGTGCTACGCTACGGGGGACTGCGCATGTACCGGCGCACGCTACCTTTCTTTCTCGGGCTGGTGTTGGGAGATTATACGATGGGCGCGCTCTGGTCGCTGATTGGTGTCGTATGGGGTGTGCCCACGTTGCAGATATTCCATTGACAACGCCGAAGAACTCAGCAAAAGGGAATACACGTGTAGCCGCAGGCGGCAGCCTGCGGCTACAGAGCGCGACCTGAAGGTCGTGGCTACATGTGCTCATTTGCCCGGCTTTTCGTCTTCGGGCACTTCGGGGGGCGGCTGCAAAGGCAGGCGGAAGTAGAATGTCGAGCCTTTGCCTTCCTCGCTCTCCACCCAGATGGTTCCGCCGTGTCGCTCCACGAGGTGCTTTACCAGGAACAGCCCGATGCCTGTGCCGCCTGCTTCGCGCGTGTCGCGGTTGTCTACGCGGTGGAACCGCTCGAAAATCTTGGGCAGGTGGTCTTTAGGGATACCGATGCCCTGGTCGCTCACGCTGATAAGCACCGTCTCGCCCTCACACACGCCCTTCACGCGCACCTCCCCACCGCGCGGCGAGTATTTGATGGCGTTGTTAATCAGGTTGGTCAGTATCTGGTCTACCTTGTCCTCGTCTGCAATGATGGTGGGGAAGTCCTCAGGGAAGTCCAGAATAATCTGGTGCTTGGTGGTATAGGACTTCTGGATGGTAGCAACCCGGTCCGCCAGCGCGGGCAGGTCAACGGGTTTCGGGTTCAGTTGCAGCGCGCGTCCCGACTCGATGCGCGACACATTCAGCAGGTCGTCGATGAGCCGCTTCAGGCGGTCGGTTTCGGTGTCGATAATCTGCAGGAACTCGCGTTGCGTCTCGCGGTCGTAGAAGCCTTCGGTATCCTGCAACAGGGTGGACACGAATCCCTTGATAGAAGTTAGCGGTGTGCGCAGCTCGTGCGAGACCGTCGAGACGAAAGCGGTCTTCATGCGCTCCACATTGCGGATTTCGGTAATGTCGTTGAAGATAGCGACCGCGCCGATGAGGTCGTTCTCTTCATCTCCGCGCACAATGGCTGCCTGCACCTGAAAGATTCGTTCTGCGTCGCTTTCGTGGTCCTTCACCGCTATTTCGGCGGCGCCTTCGTTCTTTTCAGCCAGTGCGCTCTCGAACAGCTCGCGCACCTTATCGATGTGGATAACGTCCTTATAGGGCTTACCGATAACGTTCTCGCCGTTTTTGATGCCGAAGATACGCCGCGCGGAGGCGTTCATCTGCGTAATGCGCTCATGCTTATTCACCATCACCAGCCCTGCGTAGAGGCTTTCGATGGTGTGTACCAGTTCCTCTTTCTCCTCTACTACCTCGCGGTACATCTGCGCGCTGACGATAACCGCCGCTGCGTTGCGTGCCAGTCGCTCCAACAAACGCACATCCTCCTCAATGAAGTTTCCGCCGTAGCGTTTGTTGAACACATGTACCACACCGATGGTGATGCGGTCTATCACGCGGTTCTCCTCGTCGCGCTTCTCCACAATCAGCGGCGCGCTCACACCGTTGCGGATATGCAGCAAGGCGACATGCTCCTGAAGGGTACGAGGGTCGTTGACCGCATCGTGGAAGATAATCGGCTGAGAGGTGCGAAACACTTCGCCACTGATGCCCTGTGTGGCGCGCACGCGAAAGCTCTTGATTTCGTCATCGGTTAATCCGAAGGCGGGGCGCACCGCATACAGCTCGCCGCTCTCGCGGTCCAACAGCATGAAGACGCACTTCTCTGCCTGCAGGATCATAGCGATGCGGTGTACCAGGCGTTTGAGCGTCTCTTCGAACTCGGTGATAGCGGTGGGTGTCTCGACCGTCTCGGCGGTGCTGCGATACTTCTGTTCCAGTTCCCTGTAGCTGCGCTGTAGCTCCTGTAAATCGCGCTCCAGCTTCGCGATATATCTGTCCTTTTCTTCCAGGCTTTTCTGGAGTGCTTCTATTTGTGAGCGCAGTTGAAACACGTTGTCCATAAGCGACCTTTACCTCTCCTGCTTCTGTACGGATGGTTCCTCTGCACCGAAAGGATTATAACATACTACCCCTGTGACTGCAACCTGCACCAATTAGTTAGGCGGTGCATCCGATATAATAGTTCCACAGTACGACTGCGGGTTGCTACGGTGACTGGAGGATATGCAGGAAATCCCGTGCTGCGTCCATCTGCATTTCCACTTCGCGACGGCACCATTGCCATGCATCTTCGTCGAGGCGAAACGCCCGCTGGATATCAGGAGGCAGCTCGGGCATCCGGTCGCGCGGTTGCTCGTCGCCGATGCTATACGACAGCAGGTCTCCTAAGTATACTGCGCTGACGTGATAGTAGAACGATAACCCTTCTGCCGGCGCGTGGTGGTATCGCATCACCTCAGCGAAAAGGGGAGGTAGATTCCAGCGTTCCGCCATCATTGCCCCCACTTCCCCGTGTGTCATGCCCAGTATCTCCTGCTCCACCGGACAGGTTTCCTCCAGCGACTGACACCGTTCGACAATCGCCCGATACTCTTCGGGGAACATCTGACCCAGGAACAGGATACCCAGATCGTGCAGCAAACCGGCAAGGAACATCTCCTCACGCAGGATAAGGTCTTTGCGCAGGTGTCTGGCGAGCGCAGAGGCTGCCAACCCTGTTTCCAGAGAGTGCTCCCAGAACCGATGCCGATTAACGGGGGAGTTGGCGCCGTGGCGCAACAGCAAGCGCACCGTGGCCACACCTATCGCCAGGTTGCGAATGGTTTCGAAGCCTAACAGGATAACCGCGTGGGAGAGCGTAGTAATACGGCGGGGAAAGCCGTAGCGGGCAGAGTTCACCAGGCGCAACACCTTCGAGGAGAGCACCTCATCCATCCCGATGACCTTCTGCAACTCCTGCGCGGTGCAGTTGGGGTCATTGGTCAGCTCCATCACTTTGGTAATCACCGCCGGCATCGGAGGCAGCCGCTCCAGGCTTTCTCTGACTGCCTCCTCCAGGCGTTCTGTGTTAATGATTTTTGCGGACGTGTGCATCATTACTGGCTCGTTCATGGTGCATCGTATCTTCCTTTCCTCGTCTATGCGGCATATGCGGATACATTGTCGAAGAGGTCTGCGACCTCCAGAATCAAGGCTACCCGCCCGTCGCCCAGGATAGTGGCGCCGGAGACGCCGCTAATCTCGCCAAGATACCTGCTGAGCGACTTGATGACAATCTCCTGTTCGCCGATGAGATGGCTGACCACCAGCCCGATTTGCCTCTCGCCAAGCCCGACAACCACCACGAACATCGGTTCCTCTGCCCGGCGGGAGTCTGTGATGTCGGCACCGTGTTTGGAGAAGTATGCCTGCAGGCTAACGAGGGGCAGGGTGCGCCCTCGCAGCACGATAACCGGTCTCCTGCCGACGAACTGTACCGTGTCGGGTTGAATCTTCAACGTTTCCAGCACAGAGCTCAACGGAATAGCGTATACCTGTCCGGCGACACCTACCAGCAGGGCACGGATGATTGCCAGTGTCAGGGGCAAGCGTATCGAAAACCGGGTGCCCTTGCCGGGTGTGCTGTCTACCTCCACAATGCCCCCCACGCGCTGGACGTTACTTCGCACAATATCCATGCCCACGCCTCGCCCCGACACCTCCGTTACCTCTTTGGCGGTGCTGAAGCCGGGCGCAAAGATAAGGTTCAACGCCTCGCGGTCGCTCAATCGCTCGGCGGCGTCGCGGGTCAATATGCCTTTGCGCACTGCTGCCTCACGCAGGTGCGTGGGGTCCATCCCCTTGCCGTCGTCCTCTATCTCAATCAGGATATGGTTCTCTTCGTGGCGTGCGCTCAGGCGAATGGTCCCCTGCCGGGGCTTGCCGAGGGACTCGCGCTGGTCCGGCGGTTCGATGCCGTGGTCTACGCTGTTGCGCAGCATGTGGATCAGCGGGTCGCTGATAATCTCAATCACCGAGCGGTCGAGCTCTGTCTCCTGCCCCTCCATCACCAGTCGCACTTCCTTGCCGAACTTCTGCGCGAGGTCGCGTATCATGCGCGGAAAGCGGTTGAAAACGTGCTCGATGGGTAGCATCCGCGCCTTCATGATGTGTTCCTGCAGCTCGTCGGTAATGCGCCCGATGTGTCCCGCCGTCTCCAACAGGCTGTCTACCAGCTCGTCGTGTTGAAAGCGCGCTTCGAACTCGCGCCCCAGCTGAGCCACGCGCGTGCGGTCAATCACCAGCTCGCCTACCAGATTCAACAGTGTATCCAGACGCGCCACATCCACCCGCACCGTCTGAGAGGGCGTGGGGGTGCGGCTGGCGGTTTTCTCCTCCTCACTCTTCGCGGCAGGAGGTGTAGCAGGTTGCGTGGGCTGTGGTACCGGTTCCTCTGCAGAGGGAGCCTCGGACGGGGGGGCGGCTGCTCCGGTACCGGTTGTAGCCTGTGCGAGCCGGGGGGTGGTAGCTTCTTGCCATGATGCGACCTCCACCTCTCGAATTTCGCTAATTTGCAGCAATACACTGCGCAACTGCTCTACGGGCTTATCGGTTGCCACCAGCAGTTCAAACGAAAGGTCAAACTGCTCGTTGTCCAGTGCGTCTTCATCGGGGTGCGAAGCAATCACCACACCGCCGTTAGCGTCTATGGTCTGTAACACCATCAGTGCACGCACCGATTTCATCAGCGTATCTTCTGCCAGATGCACGGTCAGACGGTACACGCCGAGCCCATTGTCAAGAGCGGTGAGGGCGGCTTCACGTTCGTGCTCCTGTAAAGTGAGACCGCTCCGTGTCTGCTCCGGCTCCGGCACTGCCGTCGGCGTGTTGGATGCAGAACCGCCCAGAATATCGCGCAGACTCTGAACCAACTCGTCGCAGACGATGTCGGAAGTTCCGCCCTCTGCAATCTGGTCCCGCATGGCTTTGATGGTATCCAGAGCGTCGAACAGGCGATTGACCATGCCGGTGGAGACGCTCAGTTCGCCGTTGCGCAGGGCGTCGAAAACGTCTTCCATGGCGTGGGTGAGCTCGCCCATCGCGGTGAAGCCCATGGCTCGCGACGAACCCTTCAGCGTGTGCGCGGCGCGGAAAATCTCGTTCAGAACCTCCTGGGAAGGCGATTGTTCGAGCAGCAGAATATCCTGCTCCAGGATGTTAATCTGCTCTGCCGCCTCCTCCAGAAACAGGGCGATGTATTCGCTGGTGTCCATCATACGCAACCTCGCGGCTTAATTTATCAACTGCCTGCTACACCCTCTCTGCCACTTTCTCCACATCCAGCAGCAGCACCAGTCTGTCGTTTACCTTCCCCAACCCGCTGATGTAGCCGGTGCTTTCGGTGTCGGACATTTGAGTGGGGGGCTCAATCTGGTCTTCCGGTAGACGCAGCACCTCCGAAACCGCGTCTACAATCATGCCGATGCTTTCGCCGTTGACCTCTATCACGATGATACGTGACTGCGCAGTCTCGTCTTGGGCAGGTAGCCCGAGCCGCGCGCTCAGGTCCATTACCGGCACGATACGACCTCGCAGGTTAATCACCCCACGCATGTAGTGAGGGGCGTTTGGCACAAAGGTAATCTCTTTCATGCGGATGATTTCGTGAATATACGAGATGTCGATGGCGTAAGTTTCGTTGCCCAGGCGAAACGCGACGACCTGTCGTTCCGCAACAGATGTCATTGTTGCCGTGCTCATGCAATCTGCCTCCACATACGTTGATGGGTTACCCGTAAAATCTTCGGTTTTTGGAGCGGGCTTTTGTAGGGGGGAGAAGGTTTAGGGTTGCGCCGGGGTGGCAGCGGTATCTGACTGGATGCTGGGCAGATATATGCGGAAGGTAGTGCCCTTGCCGGGTTTACTCGCCACCGTGATATACCCTCCGCTTTGTTTGACCACACCATACACCACTGCCAGTCCCAGCCCGGTACCCTGGTCGCCTTTGGTAGTAAAGAAGGGCTCGAAGATATGCTCCAGATGCTCTGGAGGGATGCCCGTGCCCGTATCGCTCACCGATAACAGGACGTACTCTCCGGGTGACATATCGGGCATGGCTTGCACCTTGATAGCATCCGCAGTCACGTTCGCGGTTTCGATGGTGAGCACGCCGCCGTTTGGCATTGCATCACGGGCGTTAATTGCCAAATTCAGGATAATCTGTTCTATTTGCGCAGGGTCTGCTTTCACCTTTTTCAGAGCAGGGTCGGTGTTCACTCTCAGTTCCACCTGTTTACCGAGCAAACGGTTGAGCAGTGGCGTCGCATTAAGCAGCAAGCGGTTCAGGTC
>CALJAP010000105.1 GCA_938027655.1 uncultured bacterium
CAGAATCTGAGGAGGATGAAATGGCTCGCGTAACACGTACCGCCTTCACCGTGCTGGAGCTGCTAATAGTGATTGCGATTATCGCGTTGATAGCGGCTCTGCTGTTCCCGCTGTTCGCCGGCGCTCGTAAGAAGGCGCGCGAAACGCAGTGCATGAACAATCTGCACCAGGTATACGTCGCGTGGAGCTTGTATACCAGTGACTACCAGGACACCGCACCGATAGCACTTGACTTTATCCTGCCATACGTCAAGGATCGTGCGGTGCTGGTGTGTCCGCTGGATCACTACGGCGGTTTCAACACCGATGCCACTGTGCACGCGAAAACGCCCATCAGCTACGACTATAAGGGGTTAATGTTCGATAGTGGACCTCTGCCCAAACCACTTCAGAGCATTCGCGACATTCGCGAAAAGGATCCTAATTTTGGATTCCTTTTCTGCTACCTGCATGGACGCCTGCTCTATCCGGGTTTACCTCACCCAACAGAACATGCCTTTTGCGGAAAGGTGATACGAGTCAGACGAGATGGTTCCATCCAGGTGAAAGAAGTACCTGTGCGTCGGTTAGATGTTGGCCCGGGTTGGGGGAAAGAGGGACGCTGTGCCTGGGAGTTATTAACGGACCTGCCCATGCCGCCGGACCATGGAAAGGAAGGTGGTCCCGAAGAGATTTGCCAGGGTAGTATCGTGTGTACCCGATAAGGAAGGGGGAAACAGACGATGCAAGGCGTGCATTGGCTTGCTGTAGTGGTGACAGGCGTTGTCACATTCCTGTTGCGCAAGCATGTGCAACTCGTCCTAGACGGCGCATTGTATCAGGTGTGGACGCCTCCTCTGCCTCCCGGCGTGCACGTTGTGATGTTTACCACAGCGCAGGAGATGTGGAACGCTATATTGCGCTGGTGGCAACAAACCACGTGGGCGGGGTGGTTGATATTTATTGGCTACGGCGCCGTGGCAGGGTTGCTGCTACGCGCACGATGCCGGGCTGAGGATGAGAGTGTCCTGAGAAATATGTGGCTGGTGCCCGGACTTGCACTTGCAACCTTGATCATTGTGGACTACCCCCCTGCTATGCTCTGGGGGTGGATGCATGTACCGGGCGTCAGACTGTGGGCACTGTTCCTGTTGATCGGGCTGGTGTTCGCTGTGAATCTCATTTGGGCAGCGTTGCTGGAGAAACTTATTCTGTCTCTGGAAAAGGGTATACCGGAATGGCTCGCGTAACACGTACCGCCTTCACTGTGCTGGATCTGCTGGTAGTGATTGCGATTATCGCGTTGATAGCGGCTCTGCTGTTCCCACTGTTCGCCGGCGCGCGAAACGCAGTGCATGAACAATCTGCACCAGGTATATATCGCATGGAGCCTGTACACCAGCGACTATCAGGACACACCGCCGCGCGACTTTCGCTACCTTGTCCCCTACATCAAGTCACGCGAGATATTGCTGGGCCCTGAAGACCGCTTTGACGGCTTTAATGCGGATGCCACCGTGCATAGCGGGATGCCGGTAAGCTACGACCACAAGGGTTTCCTGTTCACGAAAAACATCGAGGGCTTGCGACTTATCCGGGAGTGGGATCCCGACTTTGGCATTCTGCTTTGTTACTTGCATGGACGTTTCTACGGACCTCCCACCCCAAACAGCCAACAGAATAGCTTGACGTCAGGCGTCGCTGCGCGATACACTCAAGGTATGAGACACCGAAAGATACATGTGGGCATCGGCGGCGCGTCGGGCTACGCGGGCGGAGAGCTGGTTCGCCTGTTGTTGCAACATCCCGACGTGCAGATAACTTACCTCAGCTCGCACACCTACGCGGGCAAATCCATCAGCACCGCCTTTCCGGGCTTCGCGGCGCATCACCTGCCGCCGCTGGAAGAGTTCGAGGTGCAGCGTGCGGTGCAGAAGACGGACATCCTGTTTCTGGCAGGCGAAACGGGTTTCGCCATGCAGGTTGCCAGACCCTTGCTGGATGCGGGTGTGCGCTTGATCGACCTCTCCGCCGACTTCCGCCTGCGCGACCCTGCGGTGTACGCACAGTGGTACAAACGCGAGCACTCCGCGATAGAGTTGCTGGATGAGGCGGTTTACGGCTTGCCGGAGCTAGTTGCGCACAGCCGACTGCGCGAGGCGAGACTGGTAGCGAATCCAGGCTGTTACCCCACCGCTGCTGCGCTTGCGCTGGCTCCCGTGCTGGCGCAGGGCTGGGTGGAACCCGACTCGCTGGTGATAGACGCCAAGTCGGGCGTGTCGGGCGCGGGCAGGTCCAAGTTCGGGCTGGACTACCACTTCGCCGAGTTGAACGAGAGCATGCGTGCCTACGGCGTGCCCACCCATCGCCACACACCGGAGATAGAGCAGATGCTCTCAGAGGTGGCAGGCAGAGCGATAACCGCAACTTTCACACCCCATCTGATACCCGTCACGCGCGGTATTCTGTGCACCGCGTACGCCCGGCTTTCGCGTCCCCTCTCCGCGCAGGAGCTGACCCTGCACTACCGTCGGTTCTATCAGGACAAAACCTTCGTGGTAGTGCGCGAGGCGGGCGATTTCCCCGCCACCAAACACGTCGCGGGCACGAACTACTGTCATATCAGCCTGACGGTGGACGAGCGCACGAGGCGGCTGGTGGTTACCAGCGTGATAGACAACCTGGTGAAGGGTGCAGCAGGACAGGCGGTGCAGAACATGAACCTGATGCTGGGGCTGGCGGAGTCGCGCGGGCTGGAACTGCCGCCCGTGTTTCCCTAGCAAGCAAGACATCTGGAGGGCGAGGCTCCGTCCGAGCTGTTTCGTGCTCACCGGCAGGCTCGCCCCTCACAGGCTGTCAACCGCAATCACTCGTACGTTGTGGCGATGCGAACCAGTTCCGCTTCGTTCAACAGTATCATCCGCCGCCCGAAGAAATCGATGTAACCATCCCGGCGGAAGCGGTTGAGAATAAGCGTCGCGGTTTCGCGCGTGGTGCCCGACAGACTGGCGATTTCGTGGTGCGTCAGACGGATATTGAGCGCGATTTTGCCGGCGATAATATCGGTGCGATAGCGGTCAAACAGCCACAAAATGGTCTTTGCCATACGCTGAGGCACTTCCAGCGCTACCAGCTCCGCTGCCTTCTGCTCCATCGCGCGTCGCCGGTCCGCCATGATGTACAATACCAGCTGCTTGATCTCATCGTCTTCCTGCATCCAGCGCTGGAAGGTTTCGACCGGCACCACGTACAGCTCGGTGTCCTCATGGGCCTCGGCGGTGTTCACTCGCGTTGAGGGGAAGAACAGCGCCATCTCGCCGAACATTTCGCCGGGGTCGAACAACGCCAGAGAAATCTCTTTGCCTGCGGGAGATTGGCGGTAGACCCGCACGCGCCCCTCCTTGACGATGTACACCTCATTTTCGGGGTCGCCGGGCTCAAAGACGGGGTCGCGACGGCGTACAAACCGTTCCTGCGCTTCCTGCTCCAACTTGCGGGCAATGCGCCCGTCCAGAGCGGAAAGCACATCGATACGCTGCATAAAGTCTTTCGCCAGGTTTTGTTCCATAGGTTCACACCTTCCAGAATGTATCTCAATCTACAGTTAGTATACCGCAAGTTTGGGAAAAATTGTACCATTTTTACATAATTTCACTTGCCTTCTTCTGCCTTGACCATATTTTTACTCGAACTTTACTGTGCGGGTTTTCACAACCTGTTGACTTTTTGGGGAGAATCGTCTATGATGTGAAGTACGCTACATCACCTGTAGTTCATCGATCTGAGAGAAAGGGAGAGAGTAGAAAATGAAACTGGTTATGCGCTTGACTTCAGCCTTTCTGGCTTTCGCGGCACTTGCATCTACCGCACTGGCTGACCTGCTGGTATGCAGCGTCGACGGCGACCGCATCCTTCGCTTCAGCGAGGTGAACGGAGCGTACCTGGGCAACTTCGTTCCCGCAGGAACCGGCGGGTTGAACGAGCCGCAGGGGATGGAATACGGTCCCGACGGCAACCTGTACGTGTGCAGTAACGACCAGCACGCGGTGCTGCGTTTCGACGGGCAGACGGGGGCGTTTATCGACGCCTTTGTGCCACCCGGAAGCGGTGGACTGAACTCGCCGGGCGACCTCGAGTTCGGTCCTGACGGCAACCTGTATGTAAGCAGCTACGGCGGTGATGCCATCCTGCGCTACGATGGGCTCACCGGCGCGTTTATCGATGCGTTCGTGCCTGCCGGTAGCGGCGGGTTGGACCAGCCAGCAGGCATCACCTTCGGTCCCGACGGCAACCTGTACGTAACCACGTGGACCAATGGGCAGGTGATGCGCTACAACGGACAGACCGGCGCGTTCATGGGCGTGTTCGTGAACGACCCGGCAAACCTCTATCCGGCAATTGGCGTCCGCTTCGGACCGGACGGGCATCTCTACGTTTCCGGTGGGCTGTTCCATCGCGTGGCGAAGTACAACGGCAACACCGGCGCCTTCATGGGGCTGTTTATCCCTATCGGCAGCGGCGGGCTGTACGGCGCATACGGGTTCGAGTGGGGACCCGATGGGCGCTTCTATCTCGCCAGCTATGGCGGCAACTCCATCCTCCGCTACGACGGTACTACCGGTGCGTTTATCGACACCTTCGTAGCAGCGGGAGCAGGGGGGTTAACACAGCCGGGCATGATACTATTCACGCCCCGTTCGGTAACAGGCAATGTGGAACTGGGCGACTACGACCCAACGAAGGTGTCTCAGGTGCCGGTAAGCCTCAAGGTGTACAAGGCGGGGCGGCTGGTGCGTACCGCTACGCTCACGCTGGACGAGAACGGCAACTACACCCTGCCCAACGTGGTGGCGGGTACCTATGACTTCGCCTTCAAAGCCAGCCACTGGCTGCAGGTCGTCGTGCGCGATGTGATTGTGCCCAAAGAGGGCTTAACCGGGCTGGACGTGAGCCTCATCAACGGCGATATCGACGGCGATAACGAGGTGACGCTGTTCGACTTCGGTGCGCTGGTGGCAGCGTTTGGTAGCGTGCCGGGCGACAGCAACTGGAACCCCGATGCCGACCTGGACGGGGATGAGGAGGTCACCCTGTTCGACTTCGGTATTCTGGTGCGCAACTTCGGCGCGATTGGCGACGAGTAAACGCTGTAGTGGGGCAGGTTCGTGTAGGGGGCAGGTTGCCAACCTGCCCCCAAATTGCTTCTCACAATCGACGGGTGGACAGGGGCAGGCATAACGCGCTATACTTAATCTCGGTATGAGACGAGCAGGTGTGTTGACCATCAGTGACCGCTGTGCGGCGGGCGAGGCAGAGGATGTTTCCGGTCAGGTGCTGGAAGATGCCCTGCGCGAGGCTGGCTATGAGGTGGTGCGCCGTGCCATCGTACCCGACGAGCGTGTGCTCATCGCCGCGTGGTTGCGAGAGGCGTGTGATACCTGCGACCTTATCCTGACCACTGGAGGCACAGGTTTCGCCCCGCGCGATATAACGCCGGAAGCCACGCGCGAGGTGCTGGAACGCGAAGCGCCCGGCATTGCGGAGCTGTTGCGCTTTGAGGGGTTCAAAAAGACACCCTTTGCTGCTCTGTCGCGCGGGGTGGCGGGCATTCGTGGGCGCACTCTGATTATCAATCTGCCGGGTAGCCCCCGCGCGGTGCGGGAGGGGCTGGAAGTGCTGTTGCCTCTGCTTCCGCACGCCGTAGAGCTGATTCTGGAACAACCCACCTCGCATTCACCGCAAGGAGGCACAACGTGAAAGACCTGCTGAGCGTGGAGGAGGCACAGGAGCTGATCCTGCAGTCGGTGCAACCCCTTCCCGAATCGGTAGAGATGCCCCTGCTGGAGGCGGCAGGGCGCGCGCTGGCGGAGGACATCGTCTCTCCCGTACCTATTCCTCCCTTCGATAACGCGGCGGTGGACGGCTATGCGGTGATCGCAGAGGATACGGCGGGGGCATCGGCGCAAAGCCCAGCCCGCCTGCGGGTAGTGGGGGCGGTGAACGCGGGCGAGGTTGCCCACTTTGCCGTTGGGCGAGGCGAGGCGGCGCATGTGATGACCGGCGCACCTGTGCCCGCCGGTGCCGACGCGATGGTGATGATAGAGGATACCGAGCAGCGTGGGGAAGAGGTATGGATAAAATCCCCTGCCCGAATCGGACAACATATCCGGCGGCAAGGTGAAGCAGTGGCGCGGGGCGAGACGGTGTTAAGGAAAGGGCAGAGCCTCGGTGCAGGAGAGATACTGGTGCTTGCTGCAATTGGCAGGGGCACCGCGCCCGTAGTACGCCCGGCGCGTGTTTGCCTGCTAACCACCGGCGACGAACTGGTAGAGCCGGGGTACCCGCTGCCTGCAGGCAAAATCTACAACAGCAACCGCTACGGGCTGTCGGTGCAGATACGCGAGACGGGAGCGCAGCTGGAACACCTGCACATCCCCGATGACCCCGTTGCCACACGCGATGCGCTGACGCAGGCGCAGGCGTACGACATGGTGCTAACGGCTGGGGGCGTATCGGTCGGCGAGCGGGATTTCGTCAAACAGGCGGTGGAGAGCCTTGGGGAACTGCGTTTCTGGCGCGTCGCCATCAAGCCGGGCAAACCGATTGCCTTTGGGCGCGTGGGGCAGGCTCTGTTCGTGGGGTTGCCGGGCAATCCCGTCTCGGCGATGGTCACTTTCGAGCTGTTCGCGCGCCCTGCCCTGCGCAAGATGATGGGGCATCACGTGCTTTTTCGTCCCCGGGTACAGGCGATACTGGAGCACGACATCGGCACTATCGGGGGCAGGCGCGAGTATATGCGTGGACGACTGCGCTGGAGCGAGGGCGGATGGCTGGTACGCTCCACAGGAGCGCAGGAGTCGGGCATGGTAGCATCGATGGTGGGCGCGAACGCGCTGATTGTGGCTCCCGCAAGAAGCGAGTTGCGGCGCGGCGATACGGTGGACGTGCTGATGATAGACCTGCCTCTGGGGAGCGAGTGATGGAAAACACGCTTTCGGTACGGCGGGTGTGGCTGGCAGGTTTGTGCTTCGCCGTTCTGGGCATGGTTCCTACCTTCTTGCGGGTGCATATCGAGACTCTGCGCATTTTGCCTGCAGTGCTGCGCTCGCTGGACGCTTCGGGGCTGCCGATACCGGACACGCTGGCGTGGCCGTCCGCGCTGGTGCGGTGGATTTCGGTGACAGGCTCATTCGCGCTCCTGTGGCGTACGGCGCTGCTGGCGGTGGTCTATCTCCTACTGCTGGCAATCGCTCTGCGATTGGCGTTGCCTTCCCTCGCTTCCCTGCTGAGCAACAGGGCAGGACTGTTGCGCCTCACCGCACTGGTGATGGCATGGCTGGGCATTGAGTTGCTGGTGGTGCTGTGGAGTGGACGAACATCCGACCGGTCTATGCGGGGGCTAGCGCTGTTATGCAGTGCGCTCTGTGTTACCTCTGCCCTGCTCTGGTCGGAAGACGGTATGGCGGGTTGGTTCCTTCGTGGCAAACGGATAAGCATCTGGGCGCTGGCGCGGTTGGTATCGGGGGGGATCGCCTGCGGGCTGGCGGGCGCGCTGGTACTGCAGTTTACCGGCTACGACTTCGGCGCTGCGCTCTACCGGTTTATGTTTGATTTCCCCACCGTCTTCGTGCCTCCGGGAGGGGCGCGTGCGCTGGCTGACCTGAACCCGCGCGGCTGGCTGACTTTCGCGGGTATCTCGCTGGCGATTGCGGCGGCGGGCAGCTTTTGCTGGGCGAGCCTGTGGACAGCTATCGTTGCTCCGGCACAGGGCTATCATCAGCGCATCCGTGCGCTGGCAGCGGCGTTAGTGCCCCTGTCTCTGGTGACGCTGTTGGGAGTGTGGCTCTTTTACGGACTCATCCTCGGTAGAATGGACTACGAACGCATTCTGCCCCGAATGGCGGAGAGGGAGCAAATCCCCTTTGGCGCGGCGGGAACCGATACGGTGCTCTTTCCCACGTCTGACGGCAAAACGCGCGTGGCGAGGATTCCCTTCCAGACCATTGTGGGCTTCCCCAACGAGCCGAGCGTGACCTACAAGGTGGAGCAGTATCTGCAGGCGCGGCGTTACCAGACCACGCTGGCACGCCCCCTGCTCGTGCACCTGCACGACGTGCGCTCCATGGATTGGGACCCCGTCCGCAGTCTGGAGGTAGACCGCCTGTGTATCGAGCGCGCCCCGCGCCTGCAGTTTGTGCAGCTGATGGTGGAGACGCTCTCTAACTGCGCGGTGACGCCGGAAGCGAAGAGGTATTTGGACTGGCTGGACACCCGCTCTCGCCCCTTCCGCCAATCGCAACGCGCCTGCCAGACGATGGGCGACCTGTACGCCCGCTTTGGTGAGGAGCGCAAGGCGCAGGAATGGTACCAGCGCGGCGAGATACCGGAGGAGATGCGCCGAAACGCCTCGCCTGCGGGCAGGATAGTGGGCAGGATAGTGTGGAACGGGCGACCGGCAGAGGGCGTGCGCGTGGGCGTTATCGGGCACGAGGATGCCCTGCCTTTTACGCGCAACCGACCGGGGGCTGACCGACAGGTGTTGCTGGCGCGTCCCTTCGACTGGCGTGTGGTGGCTGGCGTAGTGGCGACGGATGCGTCGGGACGCTTTGAGTTTCCGTCCTTGCCGTACGGCGCGTATGTGCTTCTGTTGCGGGTAGAGGCACGGCGCCTGCCACCGGTGCCGGGCGTTGCGCAGGTGGACGGACTGCCCCCCGTGGTAAAAGTGAATGCGCCGGTCAGCGATGTGGGCACGATTCGGGTGCAGGAAACCGCCGAGCGACCACGCAGACCGGGCGGAGCGATTTAGAGGGAGGCGATATGATACGGATGCCCCTCCCCTTAACCGCTTGCTAGAACCACAGTCTGGATTGGGATTGAGTGACGAATCTCTAACACTATGTGCCAGTTATCATGGAGGTCAGGTGCTCACGAACGATGCAGGTCTTATCCGTTATCTGAAGAAAAATAACATTGGATGCATGACCTTTCGCGATTTTCTGGTGGAAGTGGAGGCGAACGGGTAGCTGAACAATAACGCGGTCGCAAGGCTAAAACGTCTGGCGATGCTTTGAGGGTTCATTTTTCCCATCATGTTCGGGGGGCAAACACCGTTCCATCTCGTTACCGACAGCGCGGTGCATACCGGGCACGTTGCCGAACAGCCGCGGGGGATGACGATTGGGGGCATCCGCGCACGCCTTGCCCTGTTCATCCTGCTGACGCAGGCGGTGATGGTGTGGTGGGTGGCGGACAGCGAAATCGCCCGCAGCATCTATCTGATTTGCTACTCGCTGATGATGCCTACCGCGCTGTACCTGCTGTTCGTGCGCCTGTTGCGCCGATGGCTCCCGTTCACCCGCGAGGAGCTGCTGATGGGCTACATCGTGCTCACCGCCACCATCCCCATCATCGGTTTTGGTGGGTTGCGTTTCCTGATGCCCGGCATGGGCTTTTTTCCCTACTTCTCGCAAACGCAGCCTCAGTGGAGCCGGTATCTGCCCTATCTCTCTCGCCTGCCTATCCTGCACGACTCCGAAGCCATCCGCTCCCTGTATCGCGGGCAAAGTGGTGTACCATGGGAGGCGTGGATAACCCCTATCGTCTTCTGGAGCCTGTATTTGGCGTTGCTGACGGGCATCTGGATCGGACTGGCGGCGTTACTGCATCGCATCTGGATACGGCAGGAACGGCTGACTTTCCCGATTACCGTGCTGCCTTTGCAGCTCACCGACTCGCAGGATGACCTGCTGCGCCGACCGCTGTTCTGGCTGGGCTTTGCCATTCCTGCGGTGCTGCAGAGCCTGCTGGCGTTGCATGACTGGTATCCTGCCATCCCCGCCGTGCAGTTAAAGGTGACCTATGTGAAGATACCCCTCTTCCAGTCGCCACCGTGGGACGCCTTTCCCGACTTCCCGCTGGGCGTTTACCCGATGGCGGTGGGTCTGGCGTATTTCGTACCGAGCAGTATCAGCTTCAGCTGCTGGTTCTTCTGGCTGGTGACGCGCTTGCTGTATGTGGTGGGTGCGGCGTTCGGCTTAGAGGTAGGCGACACCGCCGCAGCGCGCTTCCCCTACAAAGAGGAACAGGCGGCAGGCGCATGGATTGCCTTCGCGCTGATGGTGGGATGGGGTGCGCGTCTGCACTGGAAGAGCCTCACCCGTCAGCTCACGCCCGACGAGCTGCGCACCGTGCGGCTGCTGGGGTGGTTGGCAGTAGGATGTATGCTGCTGTGCGCCGTGATGATGATGGCTACAGGTATCCCGCCCCTGTTCGCGCTGATGATTATCGGGGTGTATGTGGCGTACGTGCTGAGCGGTGCGCGCATGCGAGCGGAGGCAGGTGGGCAGTGGACATTTGCGCCCGCGACGTGGACACCTCACCGTGTGACGAACGCTGCGCTGGGCACACAGAACCTGCCGGAGGGCGCCCTCGTGGCGGGAGGTTATTTTGACCTCGTGCATGTAGACATCCGGGCGCAGTCGCTACCCTACCTGATGGAGGGCTTGAAGATTGCCGACTCGATCGGTCTGCGCTGGCGCACGGTGCTGGTATGGGTGGCGATAGGCACGCTCACCGCGCTGGCGGTCGGATGGTGGAGCAGTTTGACCCACTTCTACGCGCTGGGCGCAGCAACCGCCAAGAGCAACGCCTATGCGATGTGGAAGGTGCAGTATGGCATGCAGCAGATGCACTCCCTCGCGAGCACACGGGTCGCCTGGGATAGAAGTGGAGTGCTTGCCGCGTGCATTGGGGGGACCTTTACACTGTTGCTAGCCAGCCTGCGGATGCGTCTGAACGTGTTTCCTTTGCACCCGGTGGGCTACGTGATGGCGAACACAATTACCATGAACGCCTTCTTCCTGACCTTCCTGATAGCGTGGACGGCAAAGGTGCTGGTGCAGCGTTTTGGCGGCAGCAAGGGCTATCGGCGCAGTCTGGCGTTCTTCGTGGGCGTGACGCTGGGCGACATCGTGACGCAGGCAAGCTGGGCGCTGATAGGGAAAATATTCGATGTGCCCATATACCAGTTTCTCACATAAAGGAGGGACATCCCATGTCACAGGTTAGTATGCAGGAGAGACGGCGCGCTGTGGGAAATGAGCCGTTGCTGGGGATGATCGCCGCACCTGTGAAGGCAGCCTCAAGCCGGGTGAACGATGCGGCTGCCATGGTGCGCACCGGCGTTCGCTGGGTACAGCTGGACATTCCCCTCAGTCGCATCAACCCGCGCGCAGGCGAGTTCCGATGGGACTATGGCGAGTACGAGGCGAGCCTGCGCATCTTCGCCCGTGCAGGGATTTCGCCGGTGTTGAAGTTTTTGGGGCAGGCGGACTACCTGTCGCAAGACCCAGCCGGACCTCACGCCGACTGGGACGAGACCCTGAACCTGACGCCCCCGCGCAGCCGAGAGCAGTGGCAGGAGGTGGTGAGGCGTGTTGTGGCGCAGTACGCTCCATACTGCCGTCACTGGCAAATCGGCAACGAACCTGATGGAGGAGGCTATTTTCGAGGTTCGGCAGAGGAGTACATGCAGTATCTGCACTGGACGGCAACCGCCATTCGCTCCGTACAACCGCGTGCGGTGATACTGGGCGGAGAGCTCTTCCGGGGGCAGATGGAGCCCGGTTCGTACGGCGACGTGCTTTCGCGACTGGTGCGCCGCCCCGACCTGTTCGACGTGCTGAGTATACACTATCCTCTGGGCAGACCCGAAGACGCAGGTCCGATAGAGGACTACCAGCGCGCGATGCAGCGTGCAGGCATTCGCAAGCCGATCTGGAACACCGAACAACAAGCTCCCACCTCCTGTGAAAACGCCGCGCCCGGCACGACCACTCATATCCGCACAGAAGGGGCGACCCGTCTTTCACCGCTCAAGGCGATTGGACATTGCATCGCGCTGGGGATGGAGAAGGTGTTCCTCATCAGCTGGGATTACGACGATGGTGGATTAGCCTATCGCCCCGACTTGCAGCAGGAGTGTCTGGTGGCTGCACGGGCACTGCAGGGAGCGGTTCCTTTGCAACGCCTCGACTCTGGTCAGCGCGACCTGACCACCTATCTCTTCCGCAAGCCTGACGGTAGCCGCGTGCTCGCTTTCTGGACGGAGGTGAAGGGCTTTACCGCACCGCTGTCTATTCAAACCGGTCAGCAAGTGCGCGTGGTAAACCATCGGGGCGAAGCACAAACATTGCAGCCGGTTCAGGGCAGTGTGCGCCTCACCGCCGAGTTCTGCCCCAAGGTTGCGACAGGATTAGAGGCGGCGGCGAAGGTGCGGTTGGGATAGGGGAGGCAGAGTACGGTGGGTTGCCTAGAAACCGTTTGATACGGGAACAACCTGCGCCTCCTTAAAGAGCAGCAATCGCACCATTTTGTAGACCTGACGAGGCAATCCGGGCGGTCTTTCCAGCACCTCTGTTTGCTTCTCTCTGGGAGCCCACTAAGCCATGTTGTATCCTGACAAGCGCGTGGTATTCTGGTAGCCGCAGCAGGGTAACCGTTAGTCGTTCCGTCACATCTTGTGCGAGGTTTAGGTCATTCAGCTCACCAGCAATAGCCGGGTTCAGCAACTCCGACCAGCTGACCCTTTTCAGACCGAGCGTCGAGCGTGAAATGATGTCCTGGTAGCGCAAGCCAACCCGCAGACAGAACGGGGGCGAGTACACAGCGTTATACGCTTCGATAATCACACAAGTTTTCCTACTTCTCCGTCTCCCGCGCCTGCCTCAGCAGTTCCAGTGCATAAGCGGTGAGCGCGCTATGGGGGTATTGTTTCAGAAAACGCTGAAGCAGAGCGATTGCCTTATCGGGCTGGCGGGTTTGCTGAAGGGCGATCCTCGCCGATTGCAGCAGAGCGTTCTCCCCTTCGGGAGTGTCGGGGGCGGACTCGGCGAGCTGCAGGAGTGACCCCATCGCCTCCTGATAGTGTCCTGCCTGTGCCGCTCGCAACGACCAGCGCAAACAGACCTCCCGCGGCAGAGGACGAGCCGGTAGATGCTGACACGTTTCCAGAAAGATGTCCACACCCGTCTTCGTATCGTTGTGAATCTCACAGAGCGTCAGCGATTGCCCGTAATGTTGCAGGCTCAAGGGCTCATCGCCTGCGGTCAGCGCGATTCGCGCCGCCGTCAGATGCGCCTGTACCGAGTCCGGTTCCAGCTGGCACCATGCTTGCGCGATGCGCAGCGATTCCAGCACGTCGCCACGTGCCTGTGCCTGCACCAGCTGCTGGATCAGGTAGCTGCGTGCTCCGGTTCGAGTCATCCGCAGAGCCATTGCCAGAGCAAGACCCGCGATGAACCCTCCCAGATGCCCCCAGTAGCCCACAGTGCCCAGTCCGCTTCCAGCTAGCGTGCGCATGGCTCCGACCAGCTGAGGTATCAACCACAGCAGGATAATCCACAAGCCGGGGATGGACGCTTTGCCTATCCGCACGTCCACCGCAAAGAAGCGCACCGCAAACGCGCCTATCACCGCCGCTACCATACCCGACGCGCCCATAATGGGCGATTCCGCCCGTTCCGGCTGCGCCACCAGAACGACCGCCGCCTGCACCGCCGAAGCGACCGCTCCCCCACAAAGCAGCACCAGCAAATACTCGTAGCGTCGTACCGCCAGCTCTACCATGCTGCCGAAGAGCAACAGCCACAACAGGTTGCCCAGCAAGTGCGCGGGGGTGACGTGCAAGAAACCGGTGGTCAGCAACGACCAGGCGGTGAAACGCTGAGGCACCAGCTGCAGCAGATGGGTGGATACGCCTGCTCGCTGTGCGGTATAGCCTGCCAGCATTAGCAGACAGACCCCGACCGTTACCCACGGAACACGACGCTGAAAAGGAGTGATTTTCATCGGCAAAGGTTCATCGCCTAACCGGTTGCCTGTTCTGAAACCAGCGGTAGCCTCACCTCGCTACGCTGGCGCACATGCTCCAGCGCGGCGTCTATTACCTGCTCGGCAGTGATACCCTGTGCTTCTGCCTCGAAGTTCAGCAGGATTCGGTGTCTCAGTGCCGGGTATGCTACCGCTTCGATATCCTCTATCGCCACGTTGTAGCGACCGTTACTCAGCGCACGCACCTTAGCGGTTTGCACCAGCGCCTGCGCCCCACGCGGGCTGGAACCGAAGCGCACATAGCGTTTCACCATGTCGGGGGCGCCGTCTACGTCAGGATGGGTAAAATGCACTAGCTGCGAAGCGAAGTCACGTACCGGGTCAGCCAGTGGAACCTGTCGCGCCAGATGTTGCATCCACAGTACCGTCTCGCCGTCGGCGACGGTCTCTGCCTGCGGTATCTGCGCACCGGTAGTACGGTCGACAATGGCGTTCAGCTGTTCCACCGAGGGCGAGTGCACCAGCAGCTTGAACATAAAGCGGTCGAGCTGTGCTTCCGGCAAGGGATAGGTTCCCTCCATTTCGATAGGGTTCTGTGTTGCCAGCACGAAGAAGGGTTCCGGCAGCTCGTAGCGCACGCCTGCCACCGTGACCGCGTGCTCCTGCATCGCCTCCAGCATGGCGGATTGCGTCTTCGGGGTAGCACGGTTAATCTCATCCGCCAGCACGATGTTGGCGAACACCGGACCGGGCTGGAATTGAAACCGCCGTCGCCCGCTTTCGTCTTCTGCCAGCAGGTTGGTTCCGGTGATGTCAGCAGGCATGAGGTCAGGAGTGAACTGGATACGCGAGAAGCGCAGAGAGAGCACCTGCCCCAACGTACGCACTAGCAACGTCTTGCCCAAACCGGGCACGCCTTCCAGCAGGGCGTGCCCCCCCGCGAAGATGCACAGCAGGGTGTTCTCCACTACTTCTTCGTGCCCCACGATGACGCGCCCAATCTGCTGGCGCAATGCCTGCATGATGTCGCGAAAGCGGTTGACCTGCTCCGGTATCTCCATCAGCGGATATACGAACCTCCGTTCACGTCCAGAGTGATACCCGTCAAGTAGTCGGCGTCGGGTGAGGCGAGAAAGCGCACCGCCTTCGCCACATCTTCCGGCTCCGCCACCCGTCCCACCGGTATTTGCGCGATGATGCTTTCGCCACGCTCCTTCAGCGGTTTCGCCGCCATGTCGGTAGCCACCCAACCGGGCGCGACCGCATAGACCTGGATGTTCTCTCGTGCCAGCTCCACCGCCATACTTCGCGCCAGCACCACCATCGCCCCCTTAGAGGCGGCGTAATGGCTGTGGTTGGCTTCCCCGCGGATGCCCGCCCGTGAGGCGATAAAGATAATCTTGCCGTTCCCCTGTTGGCGCATGACCGCAACCGCGTGATAGCTCAGGTTCACCGCGCTGAAGAAGTTGACCGCGAACATCTGTTGCCACGCGCTCTGCCAGCGATCGTAGCTTGGCTCGCTGAAGGGAAGCGGCTCGTAGATGCCCGCGTTGTTCACCAGAACATCCAGCCGTCCGCTCCTCTCAACGGTCTGTGCCACTAGGTTTCGGCACACCTCCGGGTCGGCAACGTCTCCCTGCAGGAGGAAGTGTCCTTCCCCAGCCAGAGTGGAAAGCGTTTTTTGTGCCTCGTGCTCGTTCTGCCGGTAGTGCACCGCGACCGTCGCGCCCCACTCGGCGAGAGCGACCGCACAGGCTCGCCCGATGCCTCGCGATGCGCCGGTCACCAGAGCCACCTTACCCTGCAGTATCTCGCGCATTGCGCTCCGTCCTGTATCCATCGTCCTGACGACGCCGTTATACCTCGATCGAACTCACACTCATGTAAACTACCGCACCCGGTAGATACCCACCTCGTAGGGAGGCAGACTCACCTTCTCCTGCTGTGGTGGCACGCCAAGCAAAGGGGTGACCTCACCCGGAACCGGCACGGCTCGCTCCTCACCGCTCAGGTTTATCAGCAGCAGGAGGCGCGTCCCGTCCTTCTCACGCCAGCAGGCGTCTACATCGGCAGGGATGCCGGTTAGCCGTTCCACTCCCGCCTCGTCCAGCATTCGCCCCAGCAACGTGTCATACAGCGCAGGCTCACCGTATGTGCCGAAGGTGTATACTACTCCCTTGCCGTAGCGGTGTCGGGCAATAGCCGGCTCGCCTGCGAAGATGGAATGGGTATATATCGCCACCTCTTCCGCCCCCTTGAGGAGCAGAGCATCTGCCCACACCGAGACGGTGAACTCCTCACCGGTGCTCAGGCGGATGTGGTTCTGTGCATTGCCCAAGGGGTCGTAATCATCCACCTCCACGCCGGCAGCCTCGCGCAGCAGGGATGGCAGGGGCTCCGTTCGGCAAACGTTGCGTTCGTCTTTCACGCCGGTGCGCGGGCTCAGAATCAATATACCTCCCTCGCGCACGTAATCTGTTAGACGGTGTGCATCCCTGTCGGTCAGAATATACCAGCTAGGCATAGCGATGAGACGATATCGCCTCAGGTCGGTCTCTATCGGCACAATGTCTACCCCTGCACCCAACCGACGGAAGGAGTGATAGTAACGGCGCACCTGGTCCCACCAGCTCAGTCCGCTCACCTGCGGTTGAATCTGCAACGCCCAGTTCTGCTCGTAAGAGTTCAGTATCGCCACCTGGTGGTTCAGCGTTGTGCCGTCCAGCTCCGCGCTCAAGCGGTTCATCTCCTCGCCGAAACGAGCTACTTCTCGATAGCGTCTGCGGGGAACGCCATCGTGGTTCAGGATGCCGTGCCAGTACTGCTCGGTTCCGTACAGGCATGACCGCCAGCGGAAGAAGAGCACCGCGTCCGCCCCATGCGCCACCGCCTGCCATGCCCACGCGCGTATCTGCCCAGGTGCCGGTCTGCGCCCGACGTGTTCCCAGCCGGGAATACCGCTCTGCTCTTCCATCACCCAGAAGTTTTTGCCCTTGATACCACGCATGACGTCATGCGCCAGTTCAGCCTGGCCTGCTTCTTTCCAGTTGCCGCCCGGGTAGTTATCCCACGAGACGAAATCCAGGTGCTCCGCCAGCGCGAAGTAGTCCATGCTGTCATGCAGACCCATAAAGTTGTGCGTCACGAAGTGGTGGGGTGCGAGACGGCGGATAATCTCCACCTGCTCGCGCTGGAAGCTGATGGTGGACTCGGAGGCGAAGCGCCGATAGTCCAGCCACAATGAAGGGTTATGCGACTGCCCGCACCGCGCCACCCAAGGCAGGGGTATCTGGCTCCAGTTAGAGTACTCTTGGCTCCAGAAGATAGTGCCCCACGCCTTGTTCAGCGCTTCCAGCGAGCCGTACTTGTGCTGGAGCCACTGGCGGAACAGGTCGGCACACACGTCGCAGTAGCATAGATTGGCTTCAAACTCGTTATCGGTCTGCCAGCCGATGACCGCAGGGTGGTTCGCATAGTGGCTGACCATCGCCTCGGTAATAAGGCGGGAGTAGCGACGCATCACCGGGTGGTTCAAACAACGCTGCAGGCGGGTGCCGAAGCCCAACGGGTAACGACGCGCGTCGCGCGGGTAGATGTCGTATCGCTGGTGCAGCCATGCAGGCGGGGTTGCGGTTGGGGTGCCCAAAATCGCCTGAATGCCCTCCCGATACAGCACCTCCAGCGCACGGTCTAACCAGCTGAAATCGTACTTGCCCTCCTCCGGCTCCAGTTTGCACCACGAGAACTCAGCCAGTCGCACCACGCTGATGCCTGCCTCGCGCATCAGGCGAGCATCGGTCTCCCACCGAGACTCTTCCCAGTGTTCGGGGTAATAATCCACACCAACACGCATGATCCTTCTCCTTAGTGCCGGGCGATAAACGAAACCCGCACTGTAGAAACCCACTGTAGAAATCTGCACCTCTGTAGCCGCAGGCTTCAGCCTGCGCAAGCAGCACGCAACCTAAAGGTTGCGGCTACAATCTGTCAGACGGACCCTGTAGCCGCAGGCTTTAGCCTGCGCAAACAGGACGCAACCTGAAGGTTGCGGCTACAATCTCTCGGACAGACCCTGTAGCCGCAGGCTTCAGCCTGCGCAAGCAGCACGCAACCTGAAGGTTGCGGCTACAATCTGTCGGACGGACCCTGTAGCCGCAGGCTTCAGCCTGCGCAAGCTCGCAACCTAAAGGTTGCGGCTACAATCTGTCGGACAGACCCTGTAGCCGCAGGCT
>CALJAP010000106.1 GCA_938027655.1 uncultured bacterium
ATAACAATCTCAGCCGTGTTGCTGGGCGGCAGTGCAAGTTCCAATCGTGCTTGTAGAGGCGATAGATTACCTTTTGTGGTAAGGTAAACTATTTCGCCTTCCGCACGACCAATCTTACCTGACGCCATGATTTTCTGAGCAGTGTCGCCACGTACATAGATGTAGAGTTCCTCTGGCAGGCTTTCGAACCGTTGGAGCGTAGTTGCCCTGAAAGCCTCATCCAACGATGCAAAGCTGCGGCTTACTGCCTGCCTTGCGCCCTGCCGTACCAGCATCTGGGCAGCAGCGGACTCCACGTGCGGCAGGAGCCTGCCCCCCACATACGCCAGTGCACCGCTGACTACCGCATCTCGTACTACTACCGAAGCGGGCTTGCCCTCTGCCCCCGAATACAGACCCTCAAACAGCGCAACACCCGCCGCCATGCCCAGAGGGTTGCCACCGGTCAAGATGCCACCGGCGATGCCCGCTAAGGTTCCGCCGACGACCCGTCCCCAGTTGATGGTCGGGTTGACCCCTGCCCACGTACTCGTTCGTGCCTGCGCTGCGGCGGGTCAGGAAACTGCCGGTCAGCGGGTGGTAATAGTCGCCGTCTACGAACACCCAGCGCAGATACTGCGCATAGGCTCGGCTTTCAAGGTCCGTATACGCGCCCCACTGCCCTTGATAGCCCACGCTATCGGGCGAGGGAAATTGCCCTGCCGGGCTATCAGCATATCATGAGGGCGACGTAAGAGTCACTGGGTCGCTGACCAGTATCTACGAGGGAGGATACAGGTCGTATCCTCCCCAAACAGCATACCCCTAATGGTGCTCCACACACCGACCAATCTCTGTACGCTGGCGAACCAGATAGAACTTCGTGCCTGCGATGCAACCTCCTGCCTGCAGTGCCTCCACAATCTGTCGGGTCACATAAACACGCGGGTTGCGTTTAATTGTGAAGACGCTGTGGTTGTCCAGTTTGTTCAGGTCTATCACAGGATATGCCGCATACCTGCCCCACTTCTCGTCATCTACCCACACCGTCTTCCCCAGTCCAGCACCTCGTAGCCTAGAGGCTCCCAAAAGTAGAGGAACCAGTAGGGACGCCCCTCCCCCGTGAACGGGTGGTTCACAACCGCAGGATACCACGCTATTCTGTCCTTCTCCGTTTTGAAAGAGTCGATAATGTCCCGCGCACACTGGGAGAACATCCGTCCGTGCGCGGCGACGACGAACATGCCCTCAAAGATGGGTACCAACGTGAAAGCTGGCTTTGTACCCTGTTGTTTGCCGTGTTGCAACACGAAGCGTATGGGGAACAGGCTGATGTCCAGCGGCGCCCCAATCCGTGAAGACCAGAAAGATGTTCAACCCTACGTCCTCCGTATCTATGGATACTGCAGGCCATTTGCTGGTCGCAGTGATGTCGTAGACACGTTTCACCTGTCGTCGTGTCATCGCTTCCACCACTCCTTTCGCAGCATTGGAGGGTATTCACGCACTGACTGTTTCACCTACTCCTCGTACAGCTGCTACGAGCTGCTCTCGAACGCCTCTCCAGACTTCAACCTCCTCGTGATAGAGGAAAGAAGTTTCCTAAGATAGGGGTCTTTGTCAAGGGAACGGAACGAACGATACCACAGAAAGTCAACACGGGCAATCTCCTTTAGAAAGAATTCAAGGTCGAGGTCGGATTGCCCTCGCCTGCCCACTGCGAGACGGTCATCAACGAGGAATACGACAGCCGTGGTATCACTCAATCTGTGGGTTTTCCGCAATTGGTACACCTCTAAAAAGCTACGCGCCATGTCATACAGACTGTCAATGAAAACAAGCAAGTAAAGAAGGGGTAGAGCATTCAACTGCTGCTCAAATCCCTCTAGCATGATAGTTTCTACCCCTTCATTATCGAGCATCTGAGCTACGGTTGATGCCGCTCGTTCGGTGCTGCCAAACTTTATTAAGGCGACAGCAGGCATCTTCTGATAATCACTCCTTTTCTACCGCTACCTGAGACGGGAGACACGCACCGGACGAATAAGGTAGCGGTTGAGAACATCCACCGGCACAGTATATGTAGGCAGTGGATTGGATGGTCTCACAACATCTGGCAAGCCTGCCTCGAGAACTTTGTGGAGGTTCCACCTCCATACTCTTGCCTCGGCTATGTACTCGTAAACAGACGGGTGCTTAGCCGCAAACTCTCGCATCACGGGCAGAGCCTGCTGCAGGAATACCCGCGTCGCCTCTTCGCCTAGCAGTGCAGTAGCACACGGACTGCCAACAAACCTACCGCCCTGCTCTATAGCGCCCGCCTCAGCATACCCAATCTTACGATAGAGCGGTACCGACAAAGCCGAAGTAGCAGCTCTGCCCCCCACATACGCCAGTGCACCGCTGACTACCGCATCTCGTACTACTACCGAAGCGGGCTTGCCTTCTGCCGCCGAATACAGACCCTCAAACAGCGCAACACCCGCCGCCATGCCCAGAGGGTTGCCACCGGTCAAGATGCCACCGGCGATGCTTTACATGCGCTTTTACACCCTCGCTGATTTCTGAGAGCTGAGGTCACATTAACAAGCTGCTTTGTATAGCATCTCTATCTATCTGCTCATAAGTGATCACATCAAAACAAACCTGCTGGTTTTCAATGCGCATCTGCTTGAGGAAGGGATTTTTGCGCCTTGATGTCTCGGTGACCACGGCTACAAAGCGTGGCACTGCTTTACCCTGATGGCGACGCCACCATGCGTGTACTGTTTGTACTAAAACAGGGATGTGGCTATAGGTTTCTAAAAATACCACTGTATGGCGTTCTAGGGGGATGTTAACCAATTCGCCATGTCCCTTCAGTACTAGGGGCGCACGCGTTGACAACTGGCTAACTATATCCGCTAACCTCTCTCGGAGCCATGCACTATCAGCCGCAACTACTATCGACGGTGGCTCATGGCTGACCTCGGATGGAGAGTCGGCAGGCGAATGGTAATGACTTGATAGACTTGTTCCCCTATATTGTTCGGGGTTTCGCAAACTATCCAGCACGTTATGTAAGGCATGAACCACCTCGCGCGCAACAAGGTTATCCCAATCAAAATGAGCCAGGTGTGGAAATGCCTCTCGAAATTGTACAATCAGCAGGTTTCTGTCGAGCCCCCCAGCTTCGTGTATCTCCTGCAGGAAGGAGGCGTCTGACGCAAAAGTCAAGAGTAACGGTGTTTGAGCGTATCCTAGTCGTTGATACATAGACCAAGCAATGTGGCATAGTTTGGCAAGGTCATCATCGGTTTCCAGCAACACCAAGTGTGTGACATCATCATTTGTTGCCTTTAGTATGCTGACGGCTTCATCCAGTACTGCCAGATTACTGTAAACGTCCAGTGCTATTTTTATCAAGACTTGCCTTCTCTGAGGGCTGTCAGACGCAACAGCAAGGCGAACCTCTTTACCCGTTCTCATGGCCCTGACCTCCCTCGCCAGGAGCGATATTTACCGCCTGGCGTTTTCACTTGGTTATGGGCGCAATGGTGTCACGACCGGCTTGCCTATTAAGTATCTGTTGAAGATGGGTACATTGACATATCGCGCCCACTCGACCCCATCGACAGCACCTAGGTCTGCTCTCCGCCACAGGGGACGCCACACGCGCATCTCGATGAGATAGTCGTATTTCTTCCAGAGCACGTTGCAAGAGCTCATTCCCAATACCTACACAAACAGGGGTCACCCGATTGCAGCAGGACCATTCTGGCAGTGCAATCGTTCAATGATTCTGTCGCCGTATTTTCTCAGAACTGTTGCCGTCAACGAAGCGAGCTTTTGGAGCAGAATACGGGTAGCATTTATGTCCCTCTCCAACCACACGCGGAGATAGAATTTTCTGTCTTTGTAAAGTCGATCTACCTGCGCCTTTAACTCCTGTAATTCGGGGTCGCTTTTCTCGGTCTCCGATAACAAAGCGAGTAAAGGTATCCCGCTTGGTTCTTGGAAAACATTCCTTAGAAGAAGTACAGCAAAGTGGTCGATGACTACATCCCTTACATCGAGCACAAAGAGAAACTGCGTGTCCGCTTTAGTATATCTTAGACGCTGAACTAGCCCAGCATCCTCCACCTCCCTGCAGAATCCATTGTTCTCGAGGAACCTCATCGTCTCCGAGTACACCTCGTAAAAGGCTTCTACTACGGAACCATCTGTAGCCATGCAATCCACCTCCAATGCGCTAACAGCATAGGGGGCCTCGCCGTATCGGGGCAGGGCCCCCTGTTGCCCACTTCATGTTTACGGTGGGAACGGCGCAGAGAACGGCTCAAGAGAGTAGTTAGGAGCCTGAAGACCCTCTACACCACCACTCCACTTGCCAGATCGCTTGAAGGCCTTTTTGTAGCGTGAGTAGCCGCTCAGCATCCTTCGCTCCATTTCGTACCATTGGGAACGTGGAGCACCTACTTCTATTCCAACCGCACGCCTCCACCGCCGCTCAAAATGCGGGCCGATGTCGATAATTTTCCGTCCTTCGGTCATCATCTGCTGTAGCCACTGGCGATTGAGTTCTGGGGTCCATTCAGCTGCCGGTATAAAGTCGTTGATGTGCTTGGCTCCTATTCTTTTCGCGTAATCTTTGACCCGATCCATGTTTTCCCCTATCACCACGGGGGCTAATTCACCAATACCCTTGGATACCCCTCGTTCCACTTCTGCTGCGGTTTTGGCAGTTGCAATGGCTGACTTTGCAGATCTGCCTGCTTTCGCCAAGTCGCCTACGTATGGGACAACGCCCGCCAAACTAACCGCAGCCAATTCCCACTTGCCGCGCAGGGCGTACACCAGCGAGTTGGTGAGGTCTACCGCACCGGTCGGGTCAATTGCTCCTGCCAGCTGGGCTACATCCTGCAGGATGTCCAGCCATCCCGCAGCGGGATTGACCGTGCCCACGTACTCGTTCGTGCCTGCGCTGCGGCGGGTCAGGAAACTGCCGGTCAGCGGGTGGTAATAGTCGCCGTCTACGAACACCCAGCGCAGATACTGTGCATAGGCTCGGCTTTCAACGTCCGTATACGCGCCCCACTGCCCTTGATAACCCACGCTATCGGGCGAGGGGTACGGTCTTTGCCCCGTGCTGCTATCATCATATATCAAACCGCCGTAAGAGTCAAACCAGCTGTTGCTGAGCACGGTGCCATCTCTCAACCGGTGCACCAGATTGCCTGCCGGGTCGAAGGCGTACACAAGATGCTCACCTTGACGTTCACTGCACGCCAACAGGTTGAAATACTGGTCATAAGCCAGCTTGGTGCTCTGCCCGTTGCGATTCACCACCTGCACCGGGCGGTTGTCGCCGTACCTGATATTGCTTTCGCTATCTGAGGCATCGCGGATACCGGCATCCACGTTCCGGATGCGGGCGGGTTCCCACGCCGTCGGTGGGGTTGGCACTGCCCACGCTCACCAGATAGGGCACACCGTTGAGCACCGGCAAAGCCCATTGTGTGTTGCTTCGTGCATTAGTATACCTCCAGCGTGTCGCTGCCGTCGGGGGCAGGAGTTTTCCCGCTCGCATCGAACAAGATTATCGCATCCCTACTGAGAAGGAGGTCGTGAGAAGCCGTGTGCTCACAGGTGTACATCGCCTTCGATCTCGGCGCAGAGAGCGGACGCGCCGTCGCGGGTATCTATGACGGGCAACGTCTGGAACTGAAAAGCCTGCACCGCTTCCCGAACACACCCTTGCGCCTGCCCGATGCACTCACGTGGAACGTGCTGAGGCAGTACGCGGAGATTCTACAAGGTATTGCCTTAACCGTCCGCGAGTACGGCGAGGCGGTACGGTCGGTGGGTGTGGACACATGGGGGGTGGACTTCGGTCTGCTGGACGCGCGAGGCACTCTGTTAACTAACCCGGTGCACTACCGTGACCATCGCACCGACGGGGTGATGGAGAATGTGCAGGCAATGGTCGGCGCAGATACCATCTACGACGCAACCGGTATCCAGTTCATGCCCATCAACACCCTGTATCAGCTGGTAGCGGTTCAGCAGCAACACCCGGGACTGCTGGATCTGGCGGATAAGATGCTGATGATGCCCGACCTGTTCCACTACTGGCTCAGCGGGGCGAAAGTGAGCGAGCGTACCATCGCCAGCACCTCGCAGATGATGGACCCGCGTACCGGCGAATGGGCGATGGATTTGCTGAGGCATGTGGGGCTTCCTGTTCATTTTCTGCCGGAGATTGTGCCGCCGGGCACGCCGCTGGGCAAAGTGCGCAGGGCAGTTGCAGAAGAGACTGGCGCCCAGAACGTGGAGGTGATTACACCGGGTAGTCACGACACCGCTTCCGCAGTGGCTGCCGTGCCCGCAAGCCTCGGCAGTGACTTCGCCTATATCAGCAGCGGCACATGGTCGCTGATGGGCGTGGAGTTGCCGGAACCGCTGATTAATGCCCATACCCGCACGCTGAATTTCACCAATGAAGGCGGTGTACAGAACACCATCCGCTTCTTACGCAACATCATGGGGTTGTGGCTGGTGCAGGAGTGTCGCCGTGCGTACGCCCGGGACGGTCGGGAATACAGTTACGAGCAGTTGACCCAGATGGCATCGGAGGCGGAGCCGTTCCGCGCGGTTGTAGACCCTGACGACCGTCGTTTCCTGAACCCACCCAACATGCTCCAGGCTATCCGCGAGTATTGCGAGAGCACCGGACAGTCTGCTCCGGAGACCCCAGGGCAGTTCGTGCGGTGCTGTCTGGAGAGTCTCGCCCTGCGCTACCGCTGGGTGCTGGAGCAGCTGGAGAGCCTACTGGGTAAGCGCTTGAGCATGATTCACGTCGTCGGCGGAGGCACCCAGAACCGGCTGTTGTGCCAGTTGACTGCCGATGCGTGCCACCGTACGGTGCTAGCCGGACCGGTAGAGGCGACAGCGGCGGGCAACGTGATGTTGCAAATGATTGCGCTGGGCGAGTTGAAGGGCATCACCGAGGGACGCGAGCTGATTCGCCGCTCAACCGAGATTATCGAATACACCCCTCGCGACACGGAGGCATGGGACGCAGCGTATGAGAGGTTTCTGGGGTTGATAGATTGAGCGTGTTTTATCGGGAATCAAACAGGGTGGGACGAAATTGGCGAAGCCTTCGAGCTACTCTACGCGTACGGCGCCGTGTGCGATTTCGTTCACGCGTGGCGCGACTTGCCAATATATCGCCCGGTATACCTCGCCCCTTCAGTCAGATGTGAATAGCTCTGCTTCCGCCAACACACTACCGATGACTATTGCGGTTGTTTCTTGTTTCATACACATACTGTCTGCTCAAAAGATTGCTGCACGGGGTACAATAAGCACACAGGGGCGACGAACACCATGAAAGTGCAACTCATTTACTACCCGGATTGCCCCTCGCATGAGCGGGCGATGGAACTGGTGCGGCAGGCACTGCAGGCGGAAGGGGTGCAGGCAGAGGTAGAAACGGTTCGCATCGAGACAGAGGCAGAGGCACAGCGATACCGCTTCATCGGCTCGCCCACCATCCGCTTCAATGGGGTGGAAGTAGACCCCCTGCCTCATCTGCCTTACCGCCTGACGTGTCGTACCTTCCGTCATGAGGACGGTCGGCTATCGCCTGTGCCGTCTCTGACAATGCTACGTACAACAATACAACGAGTACTGGAGGAGAAGAGAAAAGATGTCAGTGGAACTGGGTAAACCAATGCTGGACTTCCAGTTGCGCGGCGTGGATGGACGAATGTACTCGCCATCCGATTTTGCAGACAAGCCGGTGCTGGTGGTGGTATTTTGGTGCAACCACTGCCCTTACGTGAGGGCATACGAGGACCGCACCATCGCGCTGGCGAAGGAATTTGCAGACAGGGTGGCTTTTGTGGCGATTAATGCCAATGATGCGGTTAAGTACCCTGAAGACAGCTTTGAGAACATGCAGGCACGGGCAAGAGAGAAAGCTTATCCCTTCCCGTACCTGCACGACGAGTCTCAACAAGTCACCCGGGCCTACGGTGCTTCCCGTACACCGGAGTTTTTCGTGTTTGACCAGAGCCGTACCCTGCGCTATCACGGTCGGCTGGATGACAACTGGGAGAACCCTTCAGAAGTCAGGCAGCACTACCTGCGCGACGCGCTCCTCACGCTGTTGAACGGACAGGAGCCGCCCATCACGCAGACAGAGCCGATAGGCTGTTCGGTCAAGTGGAAGTAGTACCCAGTACGTTTGCCCTGACCTGAATAGATTCCAACCTTGTCGTTCTGAGCGCAGCGAAGAATCTGTTCCCATCGTTACAACCAGATGCTTCGCTGACGCTCAGCATGACAAAAAACGTGATCACCTTGTCATTCTGAGCGGATGTACACAATCTCGCAGATGCTCCTCTTCGTTCAGCATGCAAGCAAGCCACAACTGCGTCGCTGTATCTACTAGTCCGACTTGACGGTCTAACACTGTCGGGGGCAAGTCGGCGGTGGCATCCTGATTTGGTCGAACTGTCACGTTGTGGAACACAACAGGTTGTGTTGACGAGCAGTCCGGAACAGCAGGTGTAGTATGGGGCGGCTGATGGGATTCGAACCCACGGCCTCCTGAGCCACAGTCAGGCGCTCTAGACCAGCTGAGCTACAGCCGCCACCGAGAGGACACAGTTGGCGCCCCCGAGAGGACTCGAACCTCCGACCCACTGCTTAGAAGGCAGTTGCTCTGTCCACCTGAGCTACGGGGGCAGGGTAGGCTGTTCCTGCAACGCCATTATACCGCAAATCGCTCCTGTGCGCAAGCTCTAACCGCCGTTGTTGCGACGCTCCGCAATCTTGTGCGCGTGCGAGACAATCTCCGCAAAGGAGTTGGCGTTCAGGCTGGCACCACCCACTAGTGCACCATCGATATGCGGTTGTTCCAGCAGGTCGTGCGCATTGTCGGGCTTCACCGAGCCGCCATACAGCACGCGCACGCTTTGTGCTGCCTCTTCCCCGCAGATGTCTGTGACGATGTGCCGAATCAGCGCACACACGCGGTTCGCTTCGGGCGCGTCGCACACCTCGCCGGTGCCAATTGCCCACACGGGTTCGTAGGCGAAGACTAGACAACCGACCTCTGCCGGATCTAGGCCATCGATGTCGCGCTTCACCTGCGCGGTAATCACCGCGTCGGTCTGCCCCGCCTGACGCTCGGCAAGCGTTTCGCCAACACACACAATCGGCGTTAAACCATGCAACAGCGCCGCCTTTACCTTCAGATTCACTGTGGCGTCGTTCTCGCCGAAATGGCGCAGGATTTCCTCTGTGAAGTCCGGCTCGGGCACGCCGAAGCGTCCGCGTGTCTCCGAGTGACCGATAATGACGTAGCTCACTCCCAGCTCAACCAGCATCGGTGGCGAAATCTGGCTGGTGTAGGCGCCTTGCTCCTTCCAGAACACGTCCTGCGCACCCAGCTTGATGTCGGTGCCGCGCAACGCCTGATGTACGGCATACAGGGCGGTAAAGGGCGGGCAGACACACACCTCCGCGTTCAGCGCGTCGAGGTTACGGTGCTTGAGCTCCTCCACCAGCGCCAGCGACCATGCCACCGTACCGTGCATCTTCCAGTTACCGGCTATCAGTTGGTCGGGCATAGCCTCTTTCTCCTGTCCGAACATGATGGTTGTTTGCGGGTTAATATTCCCCTTTGAACAGGGTCTATCCTGTTTCTACTCACGCAGCTGATTAACCTGAACCGCCACGCGCAGACACTGATACCTCCGCTGTGAGCGTTCTGGAAGTAGCAGTCACCAGATGAGACAGAGGCGCGACATATTGCCCGATACGCACTACCTCGCCTACCACTAGTGTAGCAGGCGGTTCAAACGAGTGTTCGCCTTCCATCAGGTCGCGGAGAGTGCCCCAGTAGACCTGCTGCTCCGGCAGTGTGCCGTTCTGTACCACGGCGACCGGCGTCTCAGGGTGACGACCGTTCTGCACCAGCGAGCGAGCGATACAGCGTAGCCTCTGCACGGACATCAGAAATACCGCGGTCGGCATTCTCGCGGCGAGCTGCCAGTCGGCTACCTCCTCGCCGGATTCCGTATGTCCGGTAAAAACGCCGAATGCCCGCGCTACCCCCCGGAAGGTAATCGGTATCCCCACGCTGGCGGGCGCAGCGATAGCCGCGCTGACCCCCGGCACAACCTCCACACGGATTCCGGCTTGCACCAGCGCGAGCAGCTCCTCCCCGCCTCTACCAAACACGAAGGGGTCGCCACCTTTCAGCCGAACCACCGTTTTGCCCGATCGCGCTTCGACAATCATGCGGTCGATAATCGCGCTCTGGCGGGCATAGCTGTCTTCGCCATGCTCTTTGCCGACGTACTCGCACACCGCCTCAGGTGGCGCGTAGGTGAGTAGCAAGGGGGATACCAGGCGGTCGTACAGCACAACGTCCGCCCGTTGCAAGCAACGTACCGCCTTGAGCGTGACCAGTTCGGGGTCGCCGGGTCCTGCGCCTACCAGATATACTGTGCCGCCTTCCATAATGCCCTCCCCCCTCACCTTGCTGCACCGCTTGAAGGGGCAGAAGCCTCCACCGCCTCTGCCAGCATCTCCTCGAACAGGGCATCTGCCTCCCCGATAAGCCCCAGCGACAGCAACGCGGGAACAGGCGAATCCAGCACGCGCTGCCAGAACGCCTGTCTGTGCTCATAGCCCACCAGCCGCGCTTTGACCAGAGAACGCTTCTCCCCCAGATATTGCGCCAGCTTGCCTGTGTCTTCGTCAAGAATCTCTTCCTGAATCCGGTCACGCAGGCGCTGCGCCAGTGCGGGACTGCAGCCTGCTGTGGACACCGCTACCTTCACCGTCCCCACCTGCGCCACCGCCGGGCAGATAAAGTTGCAGCAAGCGGGGTTGTCTACGGCGTTCACCAGACGGTTCTGGGCGTCGACGAGGCGGTATATCTCGCGATGCAGTGCGGGGTCATCGGTGGCGGCGATAACGAGCAACCGCCCCTGAACATCCTCGGGTCTCCACTCGCGGCGAATCCAGCGAACTCTGCCCTGCTCGCTCCATTCCGCAATCTGCTCTATCACGTCGGGGGCAACGACCGTGACGAGTGCGTCTGCCTCCAGCAGCGCGGCTATCTTTTCACACGCCACTGCGCCACCGCCCACCACCAGACAATCACGCCCCCGCAGGTGCACAAACACAGGGTAGTAGCCCATGGCTATCCCTCCACCAGCTCGGCAGGCGGTGATGTGGGCAGAGGGGGGTCGTCTACACCCTCCGCAAACTCCACCTGCATCATGGACGCCAGCTCCTCGTCGGTGTGGCGGTCTACAAAGTGGCTGAAGTCCTCCTCTGGGTCGCGCAAGGCAAGGTAGTTGTTCAACAGTCGCTCCAGCGCGAACTTCACCTGCGAGGCAGGCACTTTGCGCCATATCGGACGGACGAAACGCGCGTCGCGCCCTAAACGCCCTCCCAGCGCGATGTCGTATCCTTCCACCTTCTCGCCGCCCACGTTGACCAGACACCCCTGCAAGCCGATGTCGCCGATGTGATGCTGACCGCAGTCGTTGGGGCAGCCGTTGAGGTTGATGCGTACAGGCTCGTCAAGCGGCACGGTGCGCTCCAGATGTTCCACAATCTCCACAATCAGCCTTTTGGTTTCGGTGATAGCGAGGTTGCAGAACTCGTTGCCGGTGCACGCTACCGCAGCGCGTCGGAAGGGCGAGGCGGTATGCGGCAGGTTGACCCTCTCCAGCTCGCGCAGTAGGGTGTCCACTTTTGCAGCGGAGACGTACGGTATCAGCAGGTTCTGCTGGTTGGTGGTGCGCAGGATGCCCTGCCCCAACTCATCTGCCAGTGCAGCAGACGCCAGCATCTGCTCAGCACGGATGCGCCCGCTCAATACCGCTACGCCCACCCAGTACATACCCTCCTGCTTTTGCGGATGAACCCCGATGTGGTCGCGGTAGACGCGGAAAGGCTCTTGCCATTCGATTGCCGGCTCCGGCGACCACTCCAATCGGGCGCGCACCTCCTGTTCGAAGCGCTCGATGCCCCAGTCCGCCACGAGGAACTTCAACCGGGCGCGTTTGCGGTTCTCGCGATAGCCGAAGTCGCGGAAGATTTCGGTAATGGCGCGGATAACGTCTACCAGCTTCTCCGGCGGCACGAACATGTTCAGCTTCTGCGCGAAGTGCGGACGACTGCTTAGCCCACCTCCGACGCGCACGTGGAAGCCGTACTCCCACTCTCCGTTCAGCCGCTGGCGACGCACCGCGGTGGCGCCCACGTCGTTGATTTCAGGCTGAGCGCAATGCACCGCACATCCCGCCACCGACATTTTGTACTTGCGCGGCAGGTCGGAAAACTCGCGGTTGTTGAGAAAGTAGCGAGTGACCGCCAGCACGTAGGGTCGCCCGTCCAGAATCTCGGCGGGGTCGATGCCCGCGACGGGACAGCCGACCACATTGCGCGTGATGTCCCCACAGGCGCCGGAGGTGGTTAATCCCACCCGATGTAGCCTGTCAAAGATGTCGGGCATGTCTTCGATGGTGAGCCAGTGGAACTGGAAGTTCTGTCGGGTGGTAATGTCGGCGAAGCCTCGCGCATAACGGTCGGCGATTTCGCCCAGCGTGCGCATCTGCGCGGAGGTCAGCTCTCCGCCCGGTATCTTCACCCGCAGCATGAAGTGCCCGTTCTTCGGCTTTTGCTCGTACAGACCGTACCAGCGGAACCGGTACATGTCGTCGGGATGGATGGAATCGTAGCCGGTACGCGCGTAGCGCAGAATGTCTTCATAAACGTCCAGCCCGTCCTTCTCTTTCTTGATGCGTTCCATTTCGTTCATGGTTTCGCCCCCCTTATTTGGGCTTCACATGTAACCCGCACTCCTTCTGTTCCGGCGTCTCCCACCACCAGCGACCGGCACGGATGTCCTCACCCGGCTGGATAGCGCGTGTGCAGGGTGCACAGCCGATGCTGGGGAACCCCCTGTCGTGCAGCACGTTGTAGGGCACGTTGTGGGCGCGAATGTAATCCCACACCTGTTGTTCGCTCCAGTCCGCCAGCGGATTGAGCTTCAGGATTGCGCCGTGCGCGTCATCCACCTCTATTCTGGGCACATTTGCCCGCGTGACCGCCTGTTGTCGGCGCAAGCCGGTAATCCAGGCCTGCAACCCCTGTAGCGCACGCCCAAGAGGCTCCACCTTGCGGATGTGGCAGCACTCCTTACGGTTCTCGACCGACAGGTAGAACGAGTTCGCTCCTTTGGTGCGCAGGAGCTGTTCCACCAGCGCGGTCTGCGGAAAGTACACCTCGAACTCGATGTGGTAACGCTGTCGGCATCGCTCCATCACATCGTAGGTCTCCTGATGGAGCCTACCGGTATCCAGCACGAAGATGCGCGGCTGGGGGGTAATTTTTGCCAGCATGTCCACCAGCACCACGTCCTCCGCGCCGAAGCTGCACGCCAGAGCCACGCGGTTGCCGAACTGTTCCACTGCCCACTGCAGCAGTGCCTGTGGCGGCAAAGCCTCGTATTGAGCGTTCAGTTGCTGAATATCCAGCGTCTGTGCAGAAACCATCTGTGCTCCCTCCTGATTAAAGTCCTAAAGTGGTGTTGCGCAGGCGTTCGTAATACCTGCGCCGCCATCGGTAATACAGCACCTGCAACAACAACGTGCCGCGCAGAGTCAACCCGCCCAGAAACCCCCATGCGAGCACATACTCGCCACGGGAGTATGTGTAACACATCAGCAGTAACCTCCCGCTCAGGTTCATCAGAGGAAACAGCAGGCTGAACTCCTCCGCCTCCTTCAGACGGTAGAGTCGGATGACCTGAGGCACATAGGAGGTCTCCATTAACCATATTGCGATTGTTGCCACCCACTGCCACACGTCAGCTGCCTCCGCTGCTTGCCGTCATCGCCCGCATCAGTATCTGGGCAACCTCAGGGCGGGTGAACTCGGCAGGCAAGGGCTTCCCCTCTGCAAGCATCTTGCGCACCTGCGTGCCGCTGAGGTTCACCCGCTCGCCGGCGTCATGCGGACAGGTCTTGATGGATGCCATTCCCCCGCAGCGTCGGCAGTAGAAGGTGTGGTCAAAGAAGAGCGGGGTGATGCCCAGTTCGCCCGGCGCGAAGTGTCGGAAGATGTGGTGTGCATCATATGTGCCGTAATAGTTGCCTACGCCTGCATGGTCCCTGCCCACGATAAAGTGCGTGCAGCCGTAGTTGCGCCGTACGATGGCATGGAAGATAGCCTCGCGCGGCCCGGCATAGCGCATCGCCGCCGGGTTTAACGCCAGCAGCACGCGGTCGGCGGGAAAATAGTGCGCCAGCAGAGCCTCGTAGCACGCAATGCGCACATCGGCGGGGATGTCGTCCGACTTCGTTTCGCCCACGATGGGGTGCAGCAACAAGCCGTCTACTATCTCCAGCGCGCACTTGATGATGTACTCATGCGCTCGATGGACGGGATTGCGCGTCTGGAATGCCACCACGCTACGCCATCCGCGCCGGACGAAGAGCTCGCGTGTCTGTTCGGGCGTGAGGCGGTAGGCAAGAAAGTGCTCGTGGTCGGGTAGCCGCAGCACTTCTACGTCACCAGCCAGATACACTTCTCCTTGCGCGTAGAGGGCAGCAACACCGGGGTGCGCCTCGTCGTCGGTTCCATACACCTGCCTCGCCTCGGTGCGTTTGTCGTAATGGAAACGCTCGCGCACGTGCAGCACCGCCAGAGGCTCGCCCTCGGCATCCGTCAGCCCCACCGTTGTGTCTTCCTTGACGCACTTCGCCACCTCCTGCGATACCGCCAGGGTGATAGGGATGCTCCACGGCGTGCCGTCCGACAAACGCATGTCCGTGAGGACGCTCTGGTAGTCACGCCTGCCCAAGTAGCCTGTGAGTGGGGTATATCCACCGTTGCCCAGCAGCTCCACGTCCGATACCTGACGCGGTGTCAGCCGGACGATGGGCAAGGATGCAAATCGCTCCGCCCAATGCTGGCGTCGTGCCTCTGTGCATAGCAAAGGTTGTAGTTTCATAGCTCCACCAATGTTGACTAAATGAATCAACTAAGTATCTTTATGCGTAATATACCATCGATACAGCGCTGTTGTCAATCCCTTGCGCTTCGTAGCGTTTGCCCGCCCTCGTGAATTATGTTAAAATGAAGAGCGGAGAGGGCTTGAAAACAGGCATCGCCGACAAGCGGCGCGACAGAAAAGACGGAGAGAAGTATGCCCATTGCGGTCGGTATAGCGTTCAAGCGGGTAGCGCGTTCCTACTGGTTCGACCCCGCCGGTTACGAACTGAAGGAGTGGGACAAGGTGATTGTGGAGACCGCGCGCGGTCAGGAGCTGGGCATGGTGCGTATCCCGCCGCGCGAGGTGAGCGAGGAGGATTTGCAAGCACCTCTGAAGCCCATACTGCGTCCTGCCACTCCGGAAGACGTGCAGCAGCACAAAGAGAACCTCTACATGGCGAAAGAGGCAATAGGCATTTGCAAGGAGAAGATTGCCAAACACGGCTTGCCGATGAAACTGGTGCACTCCGAGTATGCCTTTGACCGCTCGCAACTCACCTTCTACTTCGTGGCGGAGAACCGTGTGGACTTCCGCGAGCTGGTGCGCGACCTGGCGGCGACCTTCCGCACGCGCATCCTGCTGATGCAAATCGGTCCGCGCGACCAGGCGAAAGCGATGGGTGGTATCGGTCCCTGCGGGCTGACTCTGTGCTGCAGCACTTTCCTGAAAGAGTTCAGCCCTATCTCCATGAAGATGGCGAAAGACCAGAGCCTGTTCCTAAACCCTGTGAAGTTCTCCGGTGTGTGTGGCAAGTTGATGTGCTGCCTGCAGTACGAGCATGATATGTACAGGGATGCCCGTACACGCCTGCCGCGCATTGGTCAGATGGTAATCACCCCGCGCGGCGAGGGACGAGCCAACGACCTGAACATCCTGAAGGAAGAGGTCATCGTGGAGTTTTCGGATGGCACGCTGGCTACCTATCCTGCCGCGCAGCTGCAGTGGGAACAGCAGGTGACCGGTTGCGCCTGTGCTGCGGAAGGAGAGGCTGAAATCGTTGAGGAAGCAGTAGTGGACGAGGAGGTGCCGGATACCGATGCCTATCTATGAGTTTCGCTGTAAGGGATGTGGGCAGAAATTTGAGCAGAGGTTGCCCAGTACCGATGTGTCGTGGGTAACCTGTCCACAGTGCGGTTCGTCGGAAGTATCGCGCCTCATCTCCCTGTTCTTCTCACCGAAGATTGGCAAAGATATGGGCGTTGTCGGCTGTGACCGGTGTGCGGGCAACCCGCCGCCGTTCAGTGAGTCGGGAGGATGCCCTGCCTGTGAGTGAGTAGGATGCGCAAAGGCCCTCGGCAACGGTGGGTGCTCCTGTACTCCGCAGCCGATGCGATGGAAGGCAACATCGTGCTAAACCTGCTGCGGGATGCGGGTGTTCACGCGCTGCCGCGCCCGCAGGGGCATATCTACGTGCAGTGGACGAGCCCGGTGGATATTCTCGTGCCACAGGAGGAACTGGAGCGCGCACAACAGGTATTGAACAAGGCAAAGCAGGCTGCCGAACCGGAAGAAGGAGATAACGGACATTATGGGGAGTGAGAAGGCATATTACATCACCACGCCGATTTACTATGTGAACAGCTCGCCGCACATCGGCAGCACATTGACCACGCTCGCGGCGGACATGCTGGCGCGTTACCAGAGGATGCGAGGACGCAAGGTATGGTTCCTCACCGGAACCGATGAGAACGCCATCAAGGTACACCGCGCTGCGCAGGAACGAGGCATGCCCACACAACAGTTCGTGGACGAGCTCGCCACCGAGTTCCAGCAGGCGTGGAAAACCATGCATATCGAATACGACGATTTCATCCGCACCACCGAGCCTCGCCACGTGCGCGTCGTGCAGGAGTTCTTCCGCCGGATGCTGCAGAACGGCGATATCTACAAAGGCATCTACGAAGGTTGGTACTGCGTGTCGGATGAGACCTTCTTCGCGCCCTCCGACGTGGGCGAAGACCGCCTCTGCCCCAACGCCGAGTGCCGACGCCCCCTGCAGTGGGTACAGGAAGAGGATTACTTCTTCCGCCTCTCGGCATATGGCGACCGCTTGCTGCGCTACATCGAGGAGCATCCCGACTGGCTGGAGCCGGAGTTTCGTAAAAACGAGGTCATCGCCTTCATCAAGCAGGGTCTGCGTGACCAGAGCGTTACTCGCGCTAACCCGGGCTGGGGTATTCCTGTGCCCGGCGAGCCGGATAAGGTTATCTACGTGTGGTTCGACGCGCTGATTAACTACGTCTCCGCCACCGGCTGGCCCGAGGACATGGGGCGATATCAACAGCTGTGGCCTGCCGTGCACCTGATGGGCAAGGAGATTTTTGTGCGATTCCACGCTACCCTCTGGCCCGCGATGCTGATGTCCGTCGGTTTGCCTGTGCCGGAGCGCATCTTCGGACATGGCTGGTGGACTATCGGCGGCGAGAAGGGCAGTAAATCCAAGGGCAACCTGCCCCACCCGGTACAGCTGGCGAAGGACATCGCCACGTGGTCTGGCGCGGAGTTCGATCTCGCAGTGGATGCCGAACGCTACCTGCTGATTCGCGAGATGCAGTTCGGTTTGGACAGCGAGTTCTCGGAGGAGTCCTTCCGCAAGCGTTACAACAGCGACCTCGCCAACGACCTGGGCAACCTGCTGAACCGCACGCTGAACATGGTGTGGCGATACGCGCAGGGGCGTGTGCCCCAACCGCTGGAGCACAACGCGGAGCTGGCGCAACTGGCAGAGCACATTGACAGGGGCATCGCCGAGGAGGTATACCGCTTTCGGCTCAACGGGGTGCTGGAGCAAATCTGGCGGATGGTGTCGCGCTTGAACAAGTACCTGGACGAACAGGCGCCCTGGAGCCTTTACCGCAACGGCGAAGTGGAACGCGCACAGGGCGTGCTGTACGATGTGCTGGAGGGCATCCGGCTGTGCGCACTGTGGCTGGCGCCCACCATGCCTGTTGCCACCGCCCGCATCTGGGAGCAGCTGGGCATCGGTACCCAGCCTGTGCAGGCAAGCTGGCAAACGGAAAGCGTGTGGGCACGGCTGCAACCGGGCACGAGCGTACAGCAGCCTCAGCCCCTCTTCCCGCGTATCACCGAAGAAGCATTGACGGTGACAACAGAAAAGGAGACCGAGATGGAAGGGAGCAACTGGATAACCATTCAGGATTTTCAGAAGCTGGAAATCAAAATCGCCGAGGTGAAGTGGGCAGAACCCGTGCCAAATACCTCCAAACTGTTAAAGCTGACGGTGGACATCGGCGGCGAGGAGCGCACACTGGTAGCCGGTATCGCCGAGACCTACAGTCCGCAGGACGTTATCGGCAGACAGATTGTGGTGCTGACCAACCTGCAACCCGCCACCATTCGCGGGGTACAATCGCAAGGCATGTTGCTGGCGGCAGAAGTGGACGGCAAAGCCATCCTGCTGACGCCCGACAAGCCTGTACCGGTGGGAAGCAAGGTGCGTTGAGATGGCACAGATACCGGATTTCATGGGCAGGCGCGTTCAGTTATGGTCGCGATCAGGAGCCCATGAATACAAGGACGAAGGCACACTGCGTGCGGTGACCGACAGGTGGGTCATTATTGAGAACGACGATGGAGAGTGGCTGCTTTTCCCTATCGTCGCTGTACGCCTGGTGAAAGTAATGCCCGAGACTCACCGCACAAAAAGGTGATGAGCGAGAAGTGTCTGCAACGGCGATTGTGCTTGCGGGGGGTGGCAGTCGGCGCATGGGTAGTGATAAAGCGTTGCTCGATTGGCAGGGTCGCCCCCTGCTGGAGCATATCCTCAACCGCCTGCGCTCCCGTTTTGAACAGCTGGTGGTAGTAGGCGGTCACGCGGAATGGGTGACGTTACCGGATGTGCTCTGGATACCGGATGAAAAGCCGGGAACGGGTGTAGCAGCAGCCATCCTGACCGCCCTGCGTCGCCTGCAAGCGCCCTGCTTCGTCTGCGCCTGCGACATGCCCTTCGTCCACGCGGAGTTCGGCAGGTGGCTGATCGAGAGCGCTTCGGGAGTGGCGGCGCATGTGCCGCGCTGGCAAGGTCGGGCGCAACCGCTGCACGCCGCCTGGTTCCCCGAGGCGATACCCGCTCTGGAAGCAAGCCTGCAGGCAGGTGAGCGCACCGTATGGCGCATTCTACAGCGCATGGAGCAAGCGGGTACACTACGGTGGGTGGAGGAGGAGATTGTATGCCGATTCGACCCCGACGGTAAATGCTTCGTGAACCTGAATACGCCGCAGGAGTGGCAAGCGTGGCAGAACTCAGCCATCTAGATGAACACGGCAAAGCACGTATGGTGGACGTGAGCGCAAAGCCCGAGACCGTTCGCACCGCTACGGCACAGGCGGTGGTGCATCTTTCAGCGCGGTTGCTGGAGATGGTGCGCAACAATTCGCTGGAGAAAGGCGACGTGCTGGCGGTAGCGCGTGTGGCGGGGATTATGGCGGCAAAGCGCGTCGGGGAGATTATCCCGCTGTGTCACCCCCTGCCCCTCACCCACGCCGACGTACAGTTCGAGTTTCTGAACGCCGGTGTGCGCATCGTGGCAAGCGCGTCGGTAGTAGGACGTACCGGGGTAGAGATGGAGGCGTTGACTGCCGCCTCGGTCGCTGCGCTGACCGTGTACGATATGTGCAAGGCGGTGGACAAGGAAATTACCATCACCGACATCTGTTTGCTGGAGAAGACGGGAGGGAAGTCGGGCACGTACCGACGGGAAGGAGGTGAGAACCCCCCGTGAAAAAGGAAATTATTGTGAACGTGGGCAGCCGTGAGACGCGCATCGCCGTGCTAGAGGACGACCGGCTGATGGAGCTGCACGTGGAGCGCGAGGAGCGCATTGTGGGCAGTATCTACAAGGCACGTGTGGCGAACGTGCTGCCGGGCATGGATGCGGCGTTTGTGGACATCGGTCTGGAGCGCAATGCGTTTCTGTATGTGGGCGACATCCTGCCCGATAGCGGTGATGAGACCCCTGCGCCCGCTTCGATGCGTCGCTCCGCGCTGCGTAACCGCAACATCAGGGAGATACTGCGCGTCGGTCAGGAGATTCTGGTGCAGGTAACCAAAGGACCACGCGGAACCAAAGGCTGTCGTGTTTCCACGCGCATCACCCTGCCCGGCAGATACGTGGTGCTTACGCCGGAGGGTGAGCATCTGGGCGTCTCGCGCAAAATTACCGACCCCAAGGAGCGAGAGCGTCTCAAACGATTGGGACGCGAACTGCGTCCGGAGGGCTTCGGGCTGATTATCCGCACCGAGGCGGAGGACAAGAACGAGGAGCAGCTGCTGCAGGATATCGAATGGCTGCAAGAGCAGTGGCGATTGATTCAGGAAGCCGCTCGCAAGGCGAAAGCACCTGCGCTGATTCACAAGGACTACTCGCTGCTATACAAAACGGTGCGCGACATCTTCAGCTCCGATACCACACGCATGGTCATTGACGACCCCGAGGAGTATCAGAAAGCGGTGGAGCTTGCCAGCCGCTTCGCTCCCAAACTCAAGTCGCGTATCGAACTGTACGACAAGGACGAACCGATTTTTGACCACTTCCGCATCGAGCAGGAGATCGACCGTCTGATGAAGCGACAGGTGTTCCTGAAGTCGGGCGGTTACCTGACGATAGATGAGACCGAGGCGCTGACCACCATTGACGTCAACACCGGCAAATTCACCGGCAGCACCAGCCTGGCGGACACCATCCTGCGCACGAACATCGAAGCCGCCGAGGAGGTGGCACGGCAACTACGCCTGCGCGACCTGGGCGGGATTATCGTGATCGACTTCATCGACATGAGCAATGCACACGACCGCCAGCAGGTGATGCGCACCCTAGAGCGCGCTCTCAAGCGAGACCGCGCCCGCACCAAAATCAGCCACATCAGCCCGCTGGGGCTGGTGCAGATGACGCGCAAGCGCACGGGCGAGTCGGTGGTGGAGCTGTTGATGGAGCCCTGTCCCTACTGCGGAGGGCGCGGGCGCATCGTCGCTCCCGAATCGGTGAGCATGGATATCGAGCGCGAGTTGACCCGCCGTGCCATCGCCGAGCACGCCGAGGCGTATCTGGTCATCGCCCATCCCAAGGTAGCGGAACTGGTTATCGGTCCTGAGGGCGAGAACGTGGACGAGCTGGAGCACGCTCTGCACTGCGCCATCTACGTACGCAGCGACCCCGACCGGCACATGCAGGACTACGACATCCGTTCGGGCACCATGGCGGATTTCGACCGTTCCTGGCTGGGCTACCGCCGTGCGCAGGTGGTGGAGTGCCTGGTAGAGCCGTCCTCGTTGAGCGCGGACGGTAGCCCGAAGTTCATCGGCTGGACGGACGGGTTCTTGCTTGACCTCACCGACGGCGCGGAAGTGGCCGGTCAGCGGGTGAAAGCAAGGCTGCTGGATGTGCGACGCTCCTTTGCGTTTGCGGAGGTGATACCGTCGGCGCGCCCGCTGGAGCGCGGTGAGATACCGTAGCCGATGCTTACAGCCTCGCCACCGTTAAGCCGCCGTCCACCAGAATCACCGCGCCGGTGGAGTAGGTCAAGTCGCCGCGCACCAGCATTGCCACTGCCTTGCCTACATCCTCCGGTGTGCCCCAGCGCGGCTGCAGGGTTAAACCGTCGGCGATCAGGCGGTCGTAGCGCTCCTGCACAGGGGCGGTCATGTCGGTGCGGATGATTCCGGGGCGCACTTCGTACACGGGTATATCGAACTCTGCCAGCCGTACCGCCCACAGCTGCGCCGCCATCGATAGCCCCGCTTTGGAGATGCAGTAGTCTCCGCGGTTGGGCGAAGCCACCGTCGCCGAGATGGAGGTGATGAACACGATGCAGGCGCGGAAATGGGCGTCGCCTCCCTTTTGCTCTATCATCCAGCGGGCAACCGCTTGCGTCAGGAAGTAAGGCGCCTGCAGGTTGGTGCGAATCAGCCTTTCGAAACTCTCCTCACCCGCCTCCAAAATATCCGCCCGCACCTGCGGCGCGACGCCCGCATTGTTCACCAGCACGTTCAACCGCCCGAAACGCTCGCGCACTGCCTGCACCAGCCGAGTGCGTTCATCCGGCTGGGAGATATCCGCCTGAAAATACTCGGCAGATACGCCCGCCTCACGCAGCTCCTGCAGCACATGGTGCACCGCCTCGGGCGGGCGCACGCCGTTCAGCGCGAGCGCGTATCCCTCCCGCGCCAGACACCGCGCAATACCCAGTCCGATACCGCGCGTACCGCCGGTGATGAGCGCGACGCGATACTCGCTCATTTCATTGCCACCACTGTCCACAGCCCTGCACCAAGCACCTCTAACGCTATCTCCCCTTTTGATTTCTGGAGGGCAACCGCACCCGTTCTGCCCTCCGGCGAGAGGACCGTTGCCTCGCGAGGCGAGACGCCCAGACGCCTGACCAACATATCGCCGAGGCGCACCGTGAAATCCGTCGGGACAACAGCATCCTTTTCCACCCGGTAGTCGCGATTCAGGAGATGGATCACCAGAGGATGACCACCCCGCTTCGCACGTCGACGCAGGGAAACGATGAAGCTGCCTGCACTTTCCACGCGCAGCTGGTTTCGCGTCTCCTCAGGCAAGTTTGCGAGCGTCTGCTCTGCAGACAGGATACGATAGCCGCTCGTTCTGGCGTTGCCTGCGATGTGGGAGCGTCCGTCGGGGGTGCGATACATTATTGTGAAGGGCACGTTCGCCTCCAGCATCGCCAATGCCAGTGCCTTCGCCTTCTCGAAGCGGGGTTCGTCCACCTCCAGTAGGGTATTCGTGAGCGGCAGGTAGCCGTCGAGCAGGTCACGGTGTTCGCGCACGAAGCGATAGAGGTGGGCGAAGTCCTCCGGCTTGCCATGCCACCAGTGCGTGCCCTTTTCCGGTGTATAGCACCACTGATTGTGCGGTACCATGAATACCGAACCGAAGGCATACGCCTGCGCGACCCACGCGCGTACCATGCCCGGCTTCTCGTTGGCGGCAATCCATGCCCAGTCCCAACCGCTGGCGGTTGCGGTTTGTCGCTTGTCGAACGCTTCCACCAGCCGGTAAACGAACAGCGGCTCCGCCGAAAACTTGCCCGATGAGGCGTGATGGTCTACCTCTCCACAGAAGTAGTCCACCAGCGGCTCCACCAGCAGGGCTTCAGGGCTGGACGCGCTGGAGTTGACGCTGCGCAGCAGGGGTTTGCTCCTGAGCCGCTCCGCGTGTTCGTATACCTGCTTGACCAGTTCCATCATCGCCTCACGCTGGAACCGTTGAAACTCCGCCCCGAAGGGAACCGTCCAGGCGTTCTGACGGTATCGCTCGGCGGTAATGCCCTGAGCGGTCAGGTAGTCGCGGTAGTTGAAGCTTTGCGCCTCACTCGCGCTCAGCTTTCCGGTGCGCGTCAGATACCCCCGAAACTCGCGAATGCAGTGCTGGCAAAAACACCCCCCGTTCCACGCGGCGCAGGCGGAGGTGCCTCGATAGTCGTCGATGTGCAAACCGTCGACTGGTGCGAGGCAGGCGCGTTCGGTCTGGTCTAACAGGTAACGGCGATAGTCCGGACTGTTCGAGCAAAACCAGTAGGCGGGATGCCCTTTGTGCGAATGGTCATGCAGCCAGGGCACCGTCACGGGCTTGCCGTTCAGGTCGCGGCACACTGAGTCGAGAAAGCGGTCGGGGCAAAAGTCGATAAAGCCCCCAAAATCCACCAGGAAGTCCACGCTGGCGCAGTAACGCATCTTGCGGCGTTTCGCCTCATCCACCTGGGCAAGGAACTCCTCCAGAGCACGTCCCTCTCGCGAGCGTGCCCTGCCGCCCCAGCCCGTTACTGTGCCAGAATACAGGTCGTACTGCCTCGGCTCCGGTGCATACATAAACACCACATCACTGGCTTCGATACGCGGTCGTGCTGGCATAGTCTGTCCCCCTCAGGCTAGCTGCTCTATCAGCTTCGCCGGAGTGATAGCGGTGACCTCTTGATAGCGGCTGAAGTCTGCGGGATTGAGGGTGAGGATGTGAGAGAGGTTGTGCGCGAGGGCAAACGCCACCACTCTGGCATCGTGCACCTCCTTGCCCTTCACCTCATAGCGACGCACCAGCTCCAGCCAACTCTGGGCTATATCGGGAGGCTCATTGAGTAGGGGCATTAACTCCATGTAGTCCACGCAATCCTCATAGGTTAGAGAGACGGAACGCCCTAATCCGTTCGCATCGACAGGGCGCGTACTCACCGCCCAGTACTCGATAAGCACCTGAGCACACAGGAATAAAGCATACCCCCGTTCTATTCCCAGCAGAATAGCCTGCTCACAAATCTGCCTGACCGGACTGCTGTAGTCGCTGAGACGCACTAGGATACTGGTGTCCACAAGCAAGTTCATATTCTGTCCTCGTAGATGTTTTCCCGGCGCAGCGCCTCATCCGGAAGATTGACGCCGTGCACACCACGCTCCACGATTCGCCTCAGTGCGGCTATCCGCTTCTCTTTAGAAGTTTTATTTGCCTGTAGCGGCAGTTCCATCAAAAAGATGGCGACCCTCTGCCCCTCTTCCAATTGCAGCGGCTCTTCAGGGACGAGCACCTTACCGTCGTAACGAGCATGGATAAGCGTCTTCATCAGAAACACCTCCCACTGTCATTGTACCACTTCTCATGGACTCTGTTGTTGTATCAGTTGTGCTGGGGTAACAGCGGTCACCTCACGGTAGCGATTGAAATCGGAAGGATTGAGGGTGAGGATGTGAGAGAGGTTGTGCGCGAGGGCAAACGCTACCACTCTGGCATCGTGCACCTCCTTACCCTTCACCTCATACCGACGCACCAGCTCCAGCCAACGCCGAGCAATATCGGGAGGTTCGTCAAGCAGAGGGAGGCTTTGGCGAATATGCATTATTCCGTCATAGACCTGCTCAGCATTCAATCCCAGCCCGTTTGCGTTGCGAGGGCGTGTGCTGACCGCCCAGAACTCGATCAACACCTGAGCGCAAAGGTACATTCGTATGCCACGCTGTAAACCAACGCGAATAGCATCTTCGCATACCCGCATCTCTGGGCTATCGAGGTCACGAAGGCGCACCAGAATGTTGCTATCCACAAGGCAGGTCATCTCAATCCTCGTAGATACTCTCGCGCCGCAGTGCTTCTGGAGGAAGATTCACTCCGCGTACACCGCCATCCACAAAGCGTCTCAGTGCGGCTATCCTTTCCTCTACCGAAAGCTCCTCCGCTTTCGGTACCGGCTCGACCAGTAGCATGGTCACCCTCTGCCCCTCTTCCAATTCCAGAGGCTCTTCGGGGATAAGCACCTTACCGTCGTAACGAGCATGGATAAGCGTCTTCATCGGGAATACCTCCGGAGGTATTGTAGCATCAAAGTGGATGTACCGTACAGTGCGTCCGTGCGCCTAAAGTTCTTCCAACCAGAGCTCCCTCTGCAGAAATTCGGCAGGGCTACGAATCTTTATCCCCTGATATTTCCTTATTGGCAAGATGTGCTTAGTATCTCCGGTAACAAGGTAGTGCGCTTTAGCCGCTATTGCGCATTCTATGATACGGTTGTCGTCCTGCTTCTCTCGGATGACGAAAACTCGTTCTTCAGGTTCCACGATTGTAGCCAGCTGCCGGACTCGTTCGAGAATCTCTTCACTCTTTGTCTGTTCCATTCGGAACTTCTTTAGCAACACGCGGCGGAGTTCGTCTAGAATGAACGATGATACATAGAGTTCGATAAACCCTTGCCGCGCAAGGTCGAGCACCTGATCTGGCTTACTGCCGGGAAAGATGAACGCAGATATATAGATGTTGGTATCACAGACAACACGCTTCAAGCGCGTACCTCATCCACGAGCTGCTCTACGTCGGCTTCTGTGGTAATGCCAAGCTGCTGGGCACGGGTCGCCATCTCCTCTTGCAGCTCTCTCCACTTGCGAGCTTCTATATAACGGCGTAGAGCTTCACGAACGACTTCGCTTTTTGTTCTATTTTCCTCCCTCGCAACCCGTTCCAATTCACTGATCATCGCCTCTGGTAGGGAAACCGACCATACCTTCGTTGTGCGCATCCTTAACACCTCTGTTTCCTTCTCCGCACGAATCGTACCAGAATGCCTATCTCATGTCAAGGGGGCGTTAGTCACCCCCCAAAGAAGGTGTAGTAGCCCTGCCCGGTGGCAACACGCTGTACATACAGGCACGCCTCGCGCAGGTGGTAGTCACCCCACATGCTCGCCTCGCCGCAGGGGATGCGCCTGCCCTGAGGCACATAATCCCAGCCGTTCGGGCGGTGGTATACACAGTGCAGCAACAGCCCCTGATGCGCTTCGTCGGTGCTGAGATAGGGTTCCTCCAGCAGACGCCTCAGCACCGCTAAACCTGCCTGCCAGTAGCGTTTGCCGCTGCCCCCATGCGCCGACAACCAGTGCCCCAATCTCAGCAGCCCCTGCGCGGCGATGGCGGCGGCGGAACTGTCCACCGGTTCGTGGTCGTTATAGGGGTCGGCGGGGCGGTTCAGGTAGTCGTCCAGCTCGCGCAGATGCGGTGCGCCAGTATCCCAATAGGGAACGCCGTCGGTGGGCGTGTTCTCAATGTAGAAATCACAGGTTGCCAGTGCGGGCTGGAGCAGCAACTGCTGAATCGCCTCGCGCCCGCCAAAGGGTTCCAGCTGCGCATCATCCAGCGTCTCGATAAACTCCAGCTGCTCCGCGAAGCCCAGCATCACCCACGCCAATCCGCGCGTCCACGTGCTAAAGGGTGAATAGCCCTGCTGGGTAGAAGGACAGCGATAACTGCCGTCTTTGGGGTTAAAAAGGCTTTCATGGGCAACGCGCCCGCGCACGTCATAGATGTCGCGCCCTTCGCCGTAGTATACGGTGTAACGGGCTGTGGTGCGGGCATGTGAGAGAAGCCGCTCCAGCAGCGAAACCGAGCGGTCGCCCTCCTCTTTCAACACGTGCCCCAGTCGATGCGCCAGAGCCAGCACGCGCAGGGTGCGCATCGTATCGGCAAACAGTGAGTGGGGTCCGTTGAAAGAGTAGATATAGCCCCCACCGTCGGCGGTATGCGTCCAGCGGCTTGCCTGTACCGCCCCGCTACAGCGAATGGCGAGCTCGCAAAGGCGCAGCTCGTTCTCATCATAAGGGATACGCTCTTCCCGTGTCAGTCGCCACAGGTTGCCGTAGGTGCTGACCACATTGAACCCGTGGTCGTGCACGCCTGTATGAGTAACATGAATAGGGATGTGCCGATAGGTACCCTCGCGTCCGAGCTGTAGAAAGCGTTCCTCACCGGTGGCGTCAAACTGCAACAAGGCGGAACCAAACTGGAAACCGTGCGTCCAGTCTGTCCAGGCACGGCTGGTATATCGTCCCTGCACCGTAAACACCGGCGCACCCGCGTCGGGCAGCCAGGTCTCTTCTATCGCCAGTATCTTCGCTCCCGACAACTGCCACATCCGCTCGATGGCGGGCAGCAGGTCAGAAGGGGTCAGGTTGTTATCGATATGGAGCATGACGGTATATCCCCCTTCCTTGCATCCACCATACGCCCACAAGCCCCTACCATGTTCTTCATAGACAAACGGCAAACCTGCCTGCGACCTCCGAAGGGAAACCCACCCATATCGCGAAAAGAATCCCATCACCCAACTCTGGTGGAAACAGGAGTGAGCCATGAACACCGAAGCATTCCGAAAACCCGATAGCATTCTGCGCCCCGCGCCTTTTTGGGCGATTAACGACAAGTTGAACCCGAACGAGGTCGCCCGGCAGATGGCGGACATGATTAGCGTGGGGCTATCGGGTGGGTTCTTCCATTCGAGACACGGTCTCATCACCGATTACCTGGGCGATGAGTGGTTTGCGTGTATGCGCGCCGCCCTGCGAGCAGCGAAGGAGCACGACGGCTACCTCTGGCTGTACGATGAAGACCTGTGGCCCAGCGGAAACGCAGGGGGACAGGTCGCAGGGATGAAGGACGAGTATCGCGCGGCAACGCTCAATGCGGTGCTGGTCGCACCCGGCGAACCGGAACCTGCCTTGCATCCAGACCAGGCATTGCGCGCCTGCTATGCTATCAAGAAGCGCGACCGCCTGACCCTGCTGGAGTACGAACAGGTGCCGCTGGACAGGCTGGAAGAAGCACGCCCGTTCGAGCGGTTGTTCCTCGTGCGCACCTATCAGCCCAAAACCGGCTGGTGGGGAGGCGAGTCCTATGCTAACCTGCTCCACCCCGAAGCCATGCGCGAGTTCATCCGCCTGACGCACGAGCGATACTACCAGCAGCTGGGTGAGGAGTTCGGTAAGCGCATCCCCGGCATCTTCACCGACGAGCCACAGGTACCCTCTGCACCCAACGGTTTCGCATGGTATGAGGGGCTACCTGACCGCTACCGCGAGTGGGCGGGGCGCGATCTCTGGAAGGATGTTCCGTTCCTGTTCTTCGACGGCGCCGAATCGCGCAAAATCCGCCTGCTGGTTCATCGTACCATCCTGCGCCAGTTCCTAGAGGCATACAGCAAACCCATCTACGAGTGGTGCGAGCAGCATGGACTGGAGCACACCGGGCACTACAATGCCGAGGACACCTTCCACGGGCAGATTGTGTGCCACTATGGGGGTATCATGGCGCATTATCGCTACCAGCAGGCTCCGGGCATCGACCACCTGTGCCGGGTGGCGCATAACCACCTGTTCACCGTCAAACAGGTCTCTTCGGCGGCGAGGCAACTGGGCAGGAAGCGCGTGCTCACCGAAATCTTCGGCGTCAGCCGCCACACCAACACTTTCGAGGACTTCAAGTGGCTGGGCGATTACGACCTGGTGCTCGGCGCGAACTTCTTCTGTCCGCACCTCACGTGGTACTCCGGGAAGGGTCGGCGCAAGCGCGACTATCCGCCCAACTGGAACTACCAGCAGACTTACTGGAAGGAACTAAACCCGCTCAACGACTACTTCACCCGCGTGGCGTATGCCCTCACGCGCGGCAAGGCGTCGGTGGACATCCTGTTATTGCACTCCATCGAAAGCGCAACCGCTGCCCGGCGGTTCGGGGTGGACGTGCAGGGACAGGTTCAGGACAACGCCCGCCGTACCCCGCTGGATGTGCCCACGCCCGACCTGCGCGTGGCGGACGAACTGGACAACTTGATGCGCAAGACGTTAGACGCCATCCTCAACGCCGGCTACGATTGCGACCTCGGCGACGAGGGCTACATCGAGGATATGGGCAGCGTGCAGGGCAACCGCTTCGTCGTCGGCGAGATGAGCTATCAGGTGGTGGTGGTGCCTCCGGCTACCACCTGGCGACCGAAGACCTTCGAGCTGCTGAAGCAGTTTGCCGACAACGGCGGGAAGGTTATTATCCTGGGCGAATTGCCCTCTGAACTGGACTGCGAACCCGCGCGGGAGAAGTGGGTGGAGTTCGCCTCTCATCCCAACGTACGCTCGTTGCCCTGCGCGGTAGAGGCGATCCAAAACGCCATCGACGCCATCGCCCCCGACGACTTCACTCTCAAGGGTGCGGACGGCAAGGCAGTGCCCAAGACCTACCTGCATCATCGCATCGACGGCGAGGAGCACATCTTCTTCATCGTCAACTCCGACCGCGACGCGGGCAGAGACTACATCCTCACGCTGAAGGGCGCGGCAGGCAAGCCGGTGTTGAAGTGGGACCCGGTAGCAGGAACCTGCCAGAGGGTATCCACCCGACAGGTGGGCAGCGACCTGCGCTACGAGTTTAGCCTGCCACCATGCGGCTCGCTACTGTTGACCGTTGGGGCGGACGTGCCCGGTGCGCAGGTGGAAGAGCGTTTGCCCGACCTTCGCGAGGGAGAGGTTATCCCCCTCCCGCAGGAGTTCGACTTCACCCGTACCGACCTGAACGTGCTGGTGATGGACCGCATCAGCGTCTCGTTCGATGGCGGGAGGACGTTCGAACCCGAAGACTACGAGTGGCGCGTGCGCAAATCGCTGGCAAAACGCTTCGGCACAGAGGAGACTCTGCAATGGCAGCCATGGGTAGCCATCCGCAAGCGGCTCTTCGAGGGCAAGGGCGGCGAAGTTGTGCTGCGCTATCGCTTCCTGAGCGACCTCGAACAGCCGAAGAGCTTTGTGGTCATTGAAGACCTGGGCAAAGGCAAGCTCACCGTGAACGGTGTACCGGTCACATGGCACCACCCCGAAGAGCTCGGCTGGTACTGGGACAAGGGCTTCCAGATGGTGGAGGTAACCAGCCTGGTGCGCAGGGGCGAGAACATCGTGGACTTCGCGGTGCACTATGACTTCCTGACAGAGGTGGAAACCGCCTACGTGGTGGGCGACTTCGGCGTGGCGATGGTAGACCCCTTCCGCGCTAAGCTGGTAGAGGAGCCGAAGCGGTTGAAGGTTGGCTCGTGGAGCACGCAAGGCTATCCCTTCTACACCGGCAGGATGGTGTATCACGCCACCTTTGACGCACCGACGGGCAAGCGCACTTTCCTGCGCCTGCTGCGTCCCTCGGGCACGCTGTTCAAGGTGCGTGTGAACGGCAGGGAGGCGGGCAAAATGCTGTGGCGTCCGTATGTGTTGGAGCTGACGCCGCTGGCACAACCCGGAACGGAACGGCTGGAGATAGAGGTGGTCTCCTCCCTGCAGAACGCCTGGGGGCCGTTACACGAGAAGAACGGCGACGACAATATGTGGGCAGGCCCCAACGCCTTCCAGGAGGAATGGTTCCTGCGTGAGGAGCTGAACAGCTTCCACTATGGCTTGCTGGGAGGCGCGGAGCTGGTGGTCATATAGGGGGCACAAAACGTTGCAAGGGGCGCGCACAGATGGCTCTTAGCCTGCCATCCGCATTCTACGATGCGCTTGCGTTGCTTCATGCAGGCGAGTATTTCGAGTGCCATGAGGTGCTGGAAGAGCTCTGGCGCCAGGAACCGACCTCCCTGCGCCTATTCTATCAGGGCATCCTGCAGGTGGCGGTGGGGTGCTACCATCTCACTGTGCGCCATAACCGTCGCGGTGGGGTGAACAAGCTGAGGGAGGGACTGGAGAAACTCCAGCAGTTCCCCGCGGTGATGGATTTGCTAGATGTGGAGGATATGCGTCGGCAGGTGCAGATGCTGCTGGAACGGGTGGAAAGCATGAGCGAAGAAGAGGTAGCCAGTCTGCAGCCGGAGCCGCTGTTCAGCGTCCGCTATCTGGGGTAAGTGACCAGCCGCCCCGCCGTGGGCGGCTGGTCTGTGTTGGTCAGGAGAGTGCGGACTACCGTAGCAGCGACAGCACTGCCTGCGAAATGGAGTTCGCTTGCGCTAACACTGCCATGCCTGCCTGCTGCAGTATTTGCAATTTGGTGTAGTTCATTACCTCCTCCGCCATGTTGGTATCGCGAATAGCACTTTCGGAGGCAGCCAAGTTCTCGCGTGCAATAGTCAGCGAACGCACTGCGCTCTCCAACACCTGTCGCTGAAATGCGCCGATGCTTCCGCGGATACTACTCATCTGCGAAATCGCCTCGTCAAGGATGCGAATCGCCTCTTGAGCACCCTGCTCGGTGGTCACATCGATGGAGCTGAGGTTCATGTTAGGCACGGCAGTCGTGCCCAGCTGAGTTGGACGAACATCGGGCAAATCGAGCCGCGCCACCTGCCCCGCGTTGGCGCCAATCTGGAACACCATACTCCCCGCAGTCACCACGGCAACCCGAATTG
>CALJAP010000107.1 GCA_938027655.1 uncultured bacterium
AGGGTCGTCTTCGCGCAGCGCCTCAATTCGTACCGGCTGTGACGAGCCCAACCAGTCCTCCAACTCTACAAATCCCTGTAGAGCATACCCCTCACTCGGCGCGGGCTGCCGGGGCAACGCAGGGTCAAACGGTTCCGCGCCCACTGCACCGAAATTGCGCACCACAATGCCGTAGTCAAACAGGGTCACTTCCAAATCACCGTCCAGGTCGGCGCGAGGGTCCCAATTGGGGTCATTCGGTGTGCTACCGAAAGCGTTCACCACGATGCCGAAGTCGAAGAGGGTCACTTCGTTATCGCCGTCGCAGTCGCCGTTGAGCAGGGTGAAGTACAGGTCTTGCGCTTGCAGGGGAGACAGCAGCAAGCACAGGCTCAACGCCACCCCGGCGACAAGGGGGGGTTAGAAAAGCGTGCTTTGCAAGACATCCTGAATAACCTCCCTTCGTCCCTTGCCTGATGGATAACCTTGCTTACAATATACATCATAGGCGAAGAGTCTGTCAAGCGTTTTTCACAACAGGCGGCGATTCTTCTCGGCTTCTGCTCCCCTATCGCTGGGAATTAGCAAAGGAGAGCTACCCCAGCACCGCCAGCGCATCCTCCGGCGTGGCGACTACCTGCGCCCCGCTTGCCTTTAGCCGCTCTATAATCTCCGTCGCCTGCCCGCCGGTGAAGTCGCGCTCCTGCCACCCACAGTCCGCCAGCAGCACCCGTTTGCCCGCCTGTTGCGCCTCCTCTACCGCCTGCAGGTTCGCCAGGTTGCCGTATCCAAACGCTACAGGCGCAACGAGTATCGCCTCCACCTTCGCCAGCGCAACGCGCAGTAGGTCAAGACTCTCGGCGGAGATGGGCGTGAACGGCGCCTCCGTAATGACCTCTGCGCCCAGCTCCTGCGCCACCTCCTCATCGCTGTCCAGCAGGTGTAACACCCCCACCGAAAGATGCCATCCTGCCCGCGCCAGTGCGCTGAGCCACCCCGCGCCCGTGCCCCCGCCACAGACGACGTGTACCCGCCTGCCGTTGCCCGTCTGCGCCTCCACATACTGTAACGTGCGCGGCAACACATGCGGACGCCCTGTCGCCGGGTTGACCCGTACCCACGCATCCAGACCGAACACCCGCGCCAGTAGTGCCGGTGTAATCACCTCCGATGGCGTGCCGTCCGCCACCACCTGCCCCTGCCGGAGCACGATCAACCTGTCGCAGAACTCTGAGGCAAGATTGATGTCGTGCAATGCTGCCAGTACCGTCAGCCCTTCCTCACGATTGAGCTGGCGCAGTAGCGAAAGCGTGCCCACCTGATGCGCCACGTCCAGGTGCGTCAACGGCTCGTCCAGAAACAGCAGGGGCGTTTCCTGCGCTAACCCACGCGCCAGCACCACCCGTTGACGCTCGCCACCGCTCAGCGTGCCGAAAGCGCGTTCCGCCAGCGACAGGCTGTCCGTGCGCTCCATCGCCCGACGGGTCGCCTGCCTGTCCTCTGCACGCTCCCTACCCCACCAGCCGATGTACGGCGCACGTCCCAGCAGTACCACCTCCCACGCGGTGAAACCGAACGCCACCTCCTCACGCTGGGGCACAAACGCCAGTCTGTGCGCTACCTCCTTTGCCCGCAGCTGAGACAGCGGTTGCCCGCCCAGCCACACCTGTCCCCTCTGCGGCTTTAGCACTCCGCTGAGCACGCGCAACAGGGTAGACTTGCCGCTGCCGTTCGGTCCCAGCAAGCCCACCAGCTCACCACGCGAGATACTCAGCCCGATGCCCTGCAAGACAGGCGTTGCACCGTATCCCGCCCAGATATCTTCAGCACGTACGATTTCCCCATTCGCCATCGCTTGACAGCTCCGAGCATCCGGTGCTAAGATGACTTCGCTAGCTCGGTATAGATTCCACCGAGGCAAGTTTCACTGCGAGAAAGGAGTGAAAACGATATGGTTCGCCTACCAACCCTTTACGTGTTCGCCTGCGCGTTCTCCTTCGCGCTGTGCCTCTCCCTCGCCCATGCACAGTATACCATCGCCGACCTGGGCGCCATCACCGCGAACGGGCAAAGCCGCGGCTATGGCATCAACAACCTCGGCGAAGTCGCCGGATGGTCGGATGGACATGCCTTCTTCTGGACGGGGGGAGTGCTCATCGACCTGGGGGTGCTGTCGGGTACCGCCAGCGAAGGGCGCGACGTCAACGACCTCGGACAGGTGGTCGGCTGGAGCGATACCGCGCAGGCGCGCCATCCCTTTATCTGGCAAGACCTCAACGGCAACCGCCGCGCCGACCCGGGCGAGATGATAGACCTGCGCCCTATCCCCAGCACCTGGCAGGGCAGAGCGTACGGCATCAACAACGCCGGACACGTAGCAGGATGGTCGGCTATCAACCCCGACGGGGTGTACCACGCCTTCCGCTGGAGTTACAACTCGGGCGGCTGGTGGGACTGGTTTGACCTCGGTAACATCACCGGCAATCCGGACGAAATCAGCCTCGCCAACGACATCAACAACCTCGGACAGGTGGTGGGAGGCTCCGGCTCGGCGGGCAGCCGACGCGCTTTCCGCACCCAACCCTACGCCGCTATCAACCCGCTCACCGATGCCCTGCCCTATCTGCCCAACGGCACCAGCGCCGAAGCCTTCGGCATCAACGACAGGGGGCAGGTGGTTGGGTTCTCCAATACGCGCGTGGGAACCATCACCGTTACCCGCCCCGTACTGTGGCAAGGCAGCACGGTTATCGACCTGGGCACATTGGGAGGCAACACCGGGCGTGCCTATGGTATCAACAATCTCGGGCACGTGGTAGGGCACTCCTATCTATCGGACAACGTCTCTTTGCGTGCCTTCCTGTGGGTAGACGGTGTGCTCCGCGACCTCAATGACCTCTTGCCAGCAGGTTCCGGCTGGGTGCTCAACGAAGCGCGCGCCATCAACAACTTTGGACAGATTACGGGCTACGGCGCACACAACGGCATTACCCGCGCCTTCCTGATGACGCCAGTGCCTACCACCCTCACCGTCCATCTGGACGGCTACACCGGCGACTACTCCAGATTGCCTCTGCAGGTGGAGGTGCGCTCGGCAGGGACGGGCGAAACCCTGCTCACTTTCAGCCCAACGCTGAACGCCGACGGCACGTTTGACCTGGTCCTCACGCCGACAACCTATACCCTCGCCTTCAAGGCAGACCGCTCCCTGCGCCGCGTGCTGACGGGCATCACCGTGCCGGCGGGAACCCTGGCGGTGAACCTCCTCAACGGCGATGCCGACGGCGATAACGAGGTCAGCCTGTTCGATTTCGGTAAACTGGTCGGCGCGTTTGGTAAACTGGAGGGAGAGGAGGGCTTTGAACCCACCGCCGATTTCGACGGCGACGGCGAAATCAGCCTGTTCGATTTCGGCATCCTCGTGCGCAACTTCGGGGAAGTAGGAGATGAATAAGGGAACCCCTCTCCCGCCGCGCGACGGGAGAGGGGCAGCCGACGAGGGCAGATTCCTACCGACTCCACACCGCCACCTTCACAACGGGGGCGTTTCCACTCTTCAGAGTAACCACCCTCCGCACGGTGTGGCTTACCCCGTCGCGGGAGATGCTATCGCCCTCGTTCAGCACTTCCTCTGCCGACACCACCCCTGCCCACATCGGGCGGCTGAGGGTCAGCAGGTCGTCATCGTGGAACAGGCTGCGCAACAGCCCGCTCGTCGCCACAAACACCACCATGCGCACCGTGCGCGTACCGTTCACCACCACATCTTCACCGTGCCGCTTCACCAGCGACCTCAGCCGTTCTGCTCGCGCTGACATCTGCCTCACCTACCAGCCCTGTGTCGTCTGCTCTGAAACCTGTCGCTCCCGATGGCGCGTGGTGGATTGCGTGTATATCGGCTTCAGGAAAGGCGTGAGCCGCGCCCATCCACGCTGAATCAAACCGTACGGGTCGCCCAAATCGGCGCGCGATTGAGGGCTTTCACCCACCCGTACGCCGCCCGCCTCGAACGACTCGGTGGCTCCCTCCTCGCGCAACCGCTGTGCCAGAAACTCGCCCGCGATAATCTCCGTCGCGCCCCGACGGAGCACCGGCTCCAGCGTGCTATCCGCCAGCGCGTCCGACGCCAGTGTATACTCTATCACCGGAACCAGGTCGGCAATGAGCGCATCGATCTGGCTATCGTAAGCAGTGGACGATACCGCTGCGGTGCGCTTCACCGCCTCTCGTGTGACCGTAATCGCCATCTGCCGCTCCCCTCCTACGCCTGCTGCACTACTTGCCACCGGCGGAAGGTCTCGGCGATGTCGTCCAACTTACTCGCGCGGAAGTCCCATACGTCGCCTTCCTTTAACTCTTCCCCAAACAGCTTCTGAATAGCACCTGGGGAAACGTTGAACTTCTCGCCCGTGTCAATGTTGACCAACGTGATGTTCGTGCCGACTGACCTAACGTATGCTCGCATACCTACCACTCCTGATGATATTGATGTCAGGCAACCACGTTACAGCTGCGTCGCTACCAACGTGCCCCGGAAGGTTCCAGCGCCCGCACCCGTGTTGCGCACCTTGACCCGAAAGCTGCGGCTGCCCACTATCTGCATGATTGGCGACTGGGCGTAGTAGCGAACCACCGCATCGGCTGTGGCATCGGTGCTCGTGCCATACCACACCACCTGCCAGTTCGCACCGTCTACCTGCGCTTCTACCCACGCGGAGAACGGTTGGTCACCCATGAAGTGCGCCTGAATGTGGCACTGCTCGCTGTAGAAGTTGCGCGTGCTTCCCGTGCTAACAGTGCCCGCAGCTAACGCAGAGAAGGTGTCGGTGATGCCCTGAATAGCCCCTAACGCTGCGTTACTCGGCGAGAACACAAACGGCCCATTCGTCAGGCGGACAGGCAGCGACATCCCGTCCACATGGTGACCTAACGCGCCGGGCGGGATGATGTCCGCCAGCTGATACGCCGTCACACGATGCACCCTGAGTGTGGACGTGCCCGCAAGACCTGCCAACCGCACGCGGAAGGGTGTGGTGGGAATACCGCTCTCAACCAACCGATACACTTCGTTCCGTGCGTTTAGGCTGTTGATGCTTCGGTACATCCACACCGCTTCGCCTAGCCCGACGTAGATGCTCGCCAATCGGTAGGTGTTGTTGGCAGCGTTGACAGAGATGCCCGCCTGATCGGATGCCACACCACCTGCCGACATGCGGGCGTCCATGTTGGCGGAGCTAGTTCCCGTTGCGCCCCATTCCACTAGGTTGTTGTCATCGGTGTAGAAGCCGAAGCGGAAGTTATCGCTTGCTGCACGGGCGGTCATCGTGGCAACCACTTCAATCAGACAGGGCGGTTGGAAGCTGCGCTTGCTGAGAAGCACGATACCGTTAGGGATGAACAACTCACCGTTGACTGGGGCGGGGTTGCCTGATACGACTTCCCAAGCATCGGTGTCCAGTGCGCCGTTGAAGTCGTCTGAAAGCCAGTGCAGCACCTGTCCACCCGCTACTGGAAACGGCGCGTCACTCCGCACCGCCTGCCATCGTCCCATTGTGTCTGTGAACCGCAACGTCGTCACCCCTTTCTGCTTGTCACATGTCGCACGTGATTGAACTGCACGCTGGCAAGGGTTTCTTTCAGCGCCTGAAGTGCCTCCGTGTTTCCCCGCACCGCCTGTTCCAACCGTGTCAGGTGCTCCCGAAGCGTCTGCTCCTGTGCTTGGATGATGCGCTCCAGTGCGCGCAACGTCAACCGCGCAAACGCCCACTGCGCCGACACCATCGCCCCAATCAGCGTCAAAACCTGCACGCCGATGTCCATCTCAGTTCACCTCTCTCGCCTTTTTATGGAGGGTTGTGTCCCATCGCGCCCCGGAGTCTGGAGGGCGAACCTCCCGGTGAGCCGAACTGCCCCTCCTTGCCTCCCCGCACGCGGGGAGCTGTGATTGTCCCCCTGCCTGCAGGGGGACTACAGGGGGGCTGACGGCTCTGCTGGAGCATCGCCCTCCCCCAGTGTGTCATTGCGAGCCGCAAAGCGGCGAAGCAATCTCTCCCGGAGAAACGAAGGGGATTGCTTCGGCACCGCGTGCCTCGCAATGACACGGACATGGCTCTCTAGGAGCATCGCCCTCTAACTGGCTCAACTAGCTCGCGTTGCTGCCGTAAGCGGTCTGCCACAAGCCGTAACCCACGCCGTATCGTGCTCGCGCACCGTAGTACACCACGTCCCGCAGGAACACGCTCTCGCTCACCGAGGGGTCCTCCAGTGCCGAGAACTCCACCGGCACATCCGACCGCTCCTGCAGAATCACCGCGCGCACCGCCCGACTGGTGTCCAGCACAAACCACTGGTTGCCCGTGATGTATGGACTGACCACCAGCCTCAGCGCACCTTGCAGCACGTTGCGATACGGCGTGTTGTCGCCTGTGCCCGCTTTGACCACCACCACCTGCGACTCCAGCAGCTCCATCGCCACCCAGCGCAATCGCGGACCCACCAGCAACGTATCCGGCAGAATGCCCAGAGGCACGCCCTGATCGTCCTTGAACAGCATCATCGTGGAGATAGCGTTCTGCAGGCTATCGGGATTCAGCGGTTGCGTTGTGATGTTGCCCTGCGTGCCACTCTCGCCCTCCGAGTGTGCGTTCGAGAAGAGTGGCTGACCGTCATAGCACGTTTGGCTGAACCCCTCCAGCAACGCTTTCACCACCAGATAGTCCTTGTGCCGTGCTGCCTCGCGCCCAAGGTCCTGCACCCGTAGCCGGATGGCTCCAATCTGCTCGTCTTCCAGGGCGCGCCTCTCCACCGCTATCGTGCTCTCCCACACCGTGTCCTGAATGGTGTAGTTGTAAGCCCGTAAGCCCTTCGGCATGCGCTCGTCCACAAATTCACGCATCGCGGGCACACTGCCCAGCCACCCGTACTTCTGTACCGGCAGCTCGGTCTGGATCACCGTCGCAATCTGCGGGTAAATCGCCGACTCCACCTGCCGCCGATACGCCTCAAAGAAGTCCGCACGCAAACCTGCCTCCAGCAGGACGCCCATCTCGCTCCGTGTAATCGCTGGCATCGTCCATCCTCCTCTTACCGTACCGCGTTGTCAATCCGAATGCGTGCCTGCGTCGCCGACAGCACCTCTACCACGTAGCCCACCAGCTGGTTGTTGGTAGAAGTGGTGGTCAGCGTGTTGTCGTCCGCTGCGTACATCGCTTGCCCCACGCTCGCCTGCGTGAAGCCGCTGCCGTTGTACACGTAAGTGCCGCTCTTCCACACGCGCACCCACTTCGCGCCAGCCGCACCGCCTGTGTTGTCCACGCTTTCAAACGCTACCCCCACAAACACATCACTGCTCGTGCCACTGCGCGACGGGTAGGCGTAGCCATCGCTGCGCACGCTCACCAGCGCGCCTTTGTGAATCGTCACGTTTGCGCCTACCTTGTAGCTCACCAGCTCGCCCGGCTTGTCCTGTGGGTCGTACGCGCTTGTCAATGCTGCCATCTCCTATCGCCTCCTCCCTTCCGACAGATAACGGGCAATCTGCTCCGGCGAAAGGTCGCCCCAGTATTTGCGCAGGAACGCCTCCTCCTCTGCGCTCAGGGGGTGCTCCGGTTCCCCCGCCGGCGCCACCTCGCCAAAACGCAGGGTCGGCGGCAACGCCTCCACAAAACGGGCGAACACCTCCGCTATGCTCACGCTGCCACTCCCAAAGGTCACTGCCTGCGTGCCCTGCAGGAGCATCGTCTTCGCCATCTCGCGCGTCGCCGGTGTCAGCTTCCCCTGCCGAAGCCATCGTTGCAGCGTCTCCTCTACCTGTCGCTCGCGCAGGGCGAACTCCGCCGCCTCCGCCCGCCGACGCAACGCCTCCATGTCCTGTTCCAACGCGGTCACCTCCGTCAACAGTATCTCCCCAGAAAAAGCTACTGCACCTGCACTCAGCAGGCGCGCATCTGCCACGCGCGGCGTCGCTGTCACCGATACCTCCACAATCCGTTTCAGGTCCGGCGTCACTGCGACGCTGATGCCACGAACGCCCAGCCGTTTGAGCAGAGCCTCCGCCTCCGGCAGCAGGGTCAGCCGTCCGAACAGCTCCTTGCCCCGTCGCCACAACCGCTTCAACTGCCCAATCTGCCATCCCTGCGACAGGTGCTCGACCATCAGCGGAACCGGCGCGGTAAAGCCGTCTACTAACGACTGCAACTGCTCCTCGCTCACTTCCAGCCCCTTGTCGGGATAGGAGCCAGCTTCAAACAGCTTCGCCTCGCGCTCCACTTCCATCGCATTCACCTCCTTCCACCCTGTACAGGCGAAAAGTGGACATTTGTCAACCTGTCCCGATGGGAGAGCGAGCCTCCGTCCGAGCCGTCGTACGTGTTGCGTTCACCTGTAGCCGCAGGCTTCAGCCTGCGCTTTTCCTTGACAGTTCACCTGTAGCCGCAGGCTTCAGCCTGCGCTTTTCCTTGACAGCAACAAACAGCGTGTGCTATACTGAGCGTGAAGTTCGAACAACACGACAAAACGCATGGCAACGACCCACCCATACGACAGGGCGTGTCCGACACGAACCCGGATGACGGCATCAAGAAGACCTGCAGCGAGGAGCATCATGGGATGACCAATTGGGGACCGAATAACCCGCACCCGCTCTCGCGCATGAAGACCGAGCTGGTCTGGGAGGGCAAGTACGACGAGTACGGCAACCGCCGCCCCGTGCGCCTGCCAAACTCGCCCCTGCCCCTGCAACGCATCGAGACCATCGACGAGCCGCGCGACCGCACCAAGGCGTTGCAACCGAGCCTGTTCGATGAAGAGGCGTTCCACCAGAAGGCGCACCGCGACGACTTCCGCAACATGCTCATTTGGGGCGATAACAAGCTGGTAATGCACGCCCTGCTGGAGCAGTTCCGCGGGAAGATCGACCTCATCTACATCGACCCGCCGTTCGATGTGGGCGCAGATTTCACGATGCAGGTGCAGATTGGCGACCAGGGCGACCCCGTGCAGAAAGAGCAATCGATTCTCGAAGCGGTGGCTTACCGCGACACCTGGGGCAAGGGCACCGACTCCTACCTGCACATGATGTACGAACGGCTGATG
>CALJAP010000108.1 GCA_938027655.1 uncultured bacterium
GTGCGCCCCGATTACACGTATGCGCCCCGATTGCATGTGCGCCCCGATTACACGTATGCGCCCCGATTACACGTATGCGCCCCGATTGCATGTGCGTTCCAATTACATGATGCGCCCCGATTGCATGTGCGCCCCGATGACGGGGGGGGGCAGACACGCAGGTCTAGGGGCAGACACGTAGGTCTGTGGGCAGACACGCAGGTCTAGGGGCAGACACGTAGGTCTGTGGGCAGATAGCTAGGGTTTGTGGGCAGACACGTAGGTCTAGGGGCAGACACGCAGGTCTGCCCCTACGGGTGGATCCGCAATCGCGTATACGCCCCAATCGTGTCCCACATGGCATGTGCGCCCGATGGTGTCGGTTATATTCTCCACAATCGCCGGTTCCCTATCCCACACAAAAACCGTGTAGCGACGGAAGGAGTAACCCCCTGAAGCAATGCACGATTTGCAGGAGAACGCCCCTTCCCGCTACAAATATACCAGTGGTACACAACCAGCGAGAAGCGAACGAAGAACGGATAACCGGAGGCACATTCGGTGAATATACTGGTAGTCAACTGCGGTAGCTCTTCGGTGAAATACCGGCTCTTTAGTGATTCGCAGGAGCGTGCGCGAGGGTTGATAGAACGGGTCGGCAGCGAGCAAACCCCTGATCATACGGTAGCGGTGCAGCAGATGTTCGCGCAGCTCGGCGAGATGGAAGATGGCTTGCCGATAGAGGAAATACACGCCATCGGACACCGCGTGGTACACGGCGGTGAAACGTTTACAGGCTCGGTGGTCATTACCCCGAAAGTGATCGAGGCAGTGGAAGCCTGCGCGACGCTTGCCCCTCTGCATAATCCACCGAACCTGCTGGGCATTCGCGCTTGCATGCAGATAGCGCCTCAGGCGATACAGGTAGCAGTGTTCGACACCGCTTTCCACCACACCCTGCCGAAACATGCCTACCTGTACGCCCTGCCCTACGAACTGCGCGAACAATACGGCATCCGCCGATACGGCTTCCATGGCACATCGCATCGCTACGTCTCGGAGCGGGTGAACGAGCTGTTAAAACAGCAAAACGCGCTGCACACCCCCAGCAAAGTGATATGCTGTCACCTGGGCAACGGCAGCAGTATTACCGCAGTGCTGGACGGCAAAAGCGTGGACACCAGCATGGGCATGACACCTGCGGAGGGACTGGTGATGGGAACCCGCTCTGGCGACCTGGACCCGGCGATAATCTTGCACCTGCAGCGCACCCTCGGCTGGGACGCCGACCGGGTAGACCGCCTAATTAACAAGGAGGGCGGACTGCTTGCGCTGGCTGGGGTATCCGACATGCGTGACGTGGAAGCACGAGCCGCCGCCGGAGATAGTAAAGCGCAGGTCGCTTTTGAGGTATTCTGTTATCGGATAATCAAATATATCGGGGCGTACGCTGCCGCAATGAACGGCGTCCACGCCATCGCGTTCACAGCAGGTATCGGCGAGAACAGCGCGGCAGTGCGCAGCAAGGTGTGCGCCTCGCTGGAATATCTGGGGGTGGAGATAGACGAAATCGCCAACCGCCAAGGCAAAGGAGAACGGTGTATCAGTACGCCCCGCTCGCGAGTCAAAGTATATGTCGTGCCAACAGATGAGGAGCGCGTGATTGCCGAGGAGACGCGCAAGCTGGTGGAAGGATTGCGAAGATAACATATCGCCATAGAGAGGGGGAGTTCCCCGTGAGACTGGATTTAACCGAGATCGCCCAGCATGTTGGCAAGCAGATATCCTACCGGGTAGATGAGCCGGCAAGCTCCATTGAGGACGTACGGGTGCTGGCTCCGATTCAGGGTAATCTGCGCTTTACCAACACGGGCGACCTGTTGCTGGTGCGCGGACTTTTGCATACCAGCGTGGAGCTGGAGTGCAGTCGGTGCTTGCGCCTATTCGAGATGCCTCTGCTCTGCGAGGTGGAAGAGCAAGTAGAGTTGCGGGCTATCGCGGCTCGCCCGTTCGAGCACCCGCAGGTCACCATCGTGCCGGAAGAGGGTGATACGCTCTTTCTGGAGGGCAACATCCTGGACCTGACGGAGCTGATACGGCAGATGTTGCTGGTCTCTCTGCCTATCAAACCGCTCCACGATGAGGAGTGCAAAGGGCTGTGTCCGACCTGCGGCGCAGACCTGAACGAGGGAGAATGCTCCTGCGAGCGTCCGACAGGACATCCTGCCTTCGCTGCGCTGGCACAGCTTCTTGCGCAGATGGAAGAGGCTTGAATCGTGATATAATATATCGGCAATTTTTATCGGAAAGAGGTGAAACGGTGGCTTTACCAAAGAGACGACATTCCCATGCGCGAACAGCAAAGCGGCGCACCCACTATATCCTGAACGCCGCAACGGTGGTCAAGATTGGGCGATGTCCGACGAACAACCCTAATTGCCCCGGCGCACATCTGTCGCACACCGCTTGCCCCGTTTGCGGTTACTACAAGGGTCGACAAGCGGTACTGATTAAGCAGAAGAGTCGGCGCGAGAGATAGTCGCGGTGCTGATGGCTCTTGCTACCTCAGCCATACGAGTCGCTGTAGACGCCATGGGGGGCGATTACGCCCCGCAAGAAGTGGTTCGGGGATGCTTGACTGTCGCCTCCGAGATGCCCTTCGTGGACATCACGCTGGTGGGCGACCGGGAGCGCATCACCGCCGAATTGCGGGGAGCCTCCTTGCCCTCCAATGTACACCTTCGCCACGCCTCGCAGGTCATCGAGATGGGCGAAAGCCCTGTACAGGGCATTCGGCGCAAGCGGGATGCCTCTATCGTGGTGTGTGCCCAGATGGTGCAGGATGGCGAAGCGGATGCTTTCTTCTCCGCAGGCAACAGCGGTGCCGCGATGGCAGTGGCCGCCTTGCAGATTGGTCGTATTCCCGGTATCGACCGCCCTGCCATCGCCGCGGCGATACCCAGCAAAAAGGGGCGTTTCGTGCTGATCGATGCGGGAGCCAACGTGGATTGTGACCCTTCGCACCTGCTGGAGTTCGCCATCATGGGGTCGGTATACGCGCAGGTTATTCTGAACATTCCCAACCCTGTGGTGGGGCTGCTCAGCAATGGGGAAGAAGAGGGCAAGGGCAACCAGGTGGTGAAGCTGGCGCATAAGCTGCTACATCAGAGCGGGTTGCCCTTCGTCGGCAATATTGAAGGCAAGGATGTGTTTGAAGGCAAGGCGGATGTGGTGGTGTGCGACGGGTTCGTCGGCAACGTTGCGCTCAAAATCGGCGAAGGAACCGCCAGCTTTATGGTGAGCCTAATCGAGGAAGAGGTGCGGCGCAATCCGTTGCTGGTGATACCGCTGGGTTTGATGAAGGGCGTGATTCGTCGCCTCAAACAGCGCACCGACTACGCCGAGTACGGCGGCGCACATCTGCTGGGCGTGCGTGGTGTGTGCGTTATCGGGCATGGGCGGTCTCATGCCAGCGCAATCGCTAACGGCGTACGCCTGACCGTACGTTCTGTACAGGAGCGAATGGCGGAGCGTATCGAAAGCGCAATGCTCCAGCAAACCGCCTTGCTCAGCACTCTACCCTTCCTCCTGCAGGAGAACGAAGCCGATGCGCAGTAACGTGCGTGCGGGTATCATCGGGGTAGGCGTCGGCATTCCCGAAAAGGTCATCACCAATCACGACCTGGAACAGCGCATCGATACCACCGATGAATGGATAGTCACCCGCACAGGCATTCGCGAGCGGCGTGTTGCTCCTGCACACATTGCTACTTCCGACCTCGCCGCACAGGCAGCACAGCAGGCGCTGCAAAACGCGAGCAAGGGCGCAGAAGAGATAGACCTGATTGTGGTTGCTACCGCTACGCCCGACATGCCCTGGCCCTCTACCGCCTGTCTGGTGCAGGCGAAAATCGGAGCGACAAAGGCGGCGGCGTTTGACCTGAACGCGGTCTGCTCGGGCTTTGTGTACGCGCTGTGGATAGCGGCACAGGCAGTGGAAACGGGAGCATATCGCTGTGTGCTGGTGATTGGCGCGGACATCCTGTCGCGTCAGGTGAACTGGGAGGACCGCGCTACCTGCGTACTTTTTGGCGACGGCGCAGGCGCGGTGGTACTGGCTCCCGTCGAGGAGCCTTACGGCGTGCTTTCGGGCGTGCTGGGCGCAGACGGTACAGGCGCGCCCTTGCTGAACGTGCCCGCAGGAGGCACGCGCGAACCGCTCACTCCCGAAGTGATTGCCCGGAAACGGCACACCATCCACATGCGTGGGCGCGAGGTGTTTAAGTTCGCGGTGACCATCATGGGCGAGGTAGCGATACAGGCTCTGCAGAAAGCAGGTGTTTCCCCCGAGGAGGTGAACCTCTTTATTCCGCACCAGGCGAACATCCGCATCATTCAGGCGGCGGCGGAACGGCTGAACCTGCCGATGGAACGGGTGTTCATCAACGTAGACCGCTACGGCAACACCTCGGCGGCGTCGATACCCATCGCCCTGTATGAAGCGTGGGCACAGGGACAACTGAAGAAAGGCGATGTGGCGGTGGTGGTGGGGTTCGGCGCGGGTTTGACGTGGGGAGCCTGTGTGTTACGGTGGGTGTATTAGGGGGATAACGATGTATGCGCTGGTATTTCCGGGACAGGGTTCGCAGGCGCGGGGCATGGGCAAAGAGATTGCCGAAGCGTTCGCATCGGCGCGGAAGGTTTACGAAGAGGCAGATGAGTTACTGGGCTATCGTCTGAGCGCGTTGTGCTTTGAGGGAGACGAGGAGGAGCTACGCCAGACGGTTCATGCTCAACCGGCGCTATTCGTGACAAGTGTGGCGACATGGTACGCCCTGAGCGAGCAGGTGGAGCTGCACCCCGTTTGCGTGGCGGGGCACAGCGTGGGCGAATACGCGGCGCTGGTGGCGGCGGGCGTACTGGAGTGGCAAGATGGACTGAGGCTGGTGCGAGCACGCGCCGAGGCGATGCAGGCAGCTGCAGAGGGGTCACAGGGCACGATGGCAGCGGTGCTGGGTCTGGATGTGGAAGCGGTGGAAACGGCGTGCACAGAGGCATCGTCCGCCGGAGTGGTATGCGTGGCAAATTACAACTGCCCGGGGCAGGTAGTGATTTCGGGCAAGGCGGATGCCGTGGCCCGGGCGGCTGAGTTGTGTAGGGCGAAAGGGGCGAAACGGGTAATTCCCCTGCGCGTCAGCGGAGGGTTCCACTCGCCGTTGATGCAGCCCGCCGCCGAGCGGTTTCGTCAGGCACTGCAAGGGGTGAGGTTTCGCCCGCCGAAGGTACGGGTGGTGGCGAATCGCACAGCGGACGTGCTGGGAACGGAAACCGACTTTGTGGCTCTGCTCACCGAGCAGCTGCTCCATTCGGTGCGCTGGGAGGAAAGCGTGCGCCGGATGTGGGAACTGGGAGCACGGCTGTTCGTAGAGTTGGGTGCCGGCGATGTGTTGAGCGGGCTGATACGGAGAACGGTCGCCGAGGCGCAGACGCTGGCGGTGCATACCGTCGAAGGCGTACATCGCGCTGCGGAGATGCTACGAAGTTGAGAAGGATGCATACCCGTTCTGAAAAAATGCTTTGTGGGAAGGCGATTAAGAGGGACACGGATACGCACGGATGAAACAGATTGGCAAGGTGGGAGGACAGGTTGAGGCTTGAAGGCAAAATCGCGCTGGTTACCGGCGCAGGAAAAGATAACCGGGGCATCGGGCACGGAATCGCTGTGGCTTTGGCACGTGAGGGGGCAGATGTTGCGGTTGCGTCGCACACGCTGGCGAATGCGCTGCGGGTTGCCGATGCGGTGCAGGCTTTGGGCAGACGTTCGTTGGCAGTGGAAATGGACGTTTCGCGCGAAGAATCCGTAGAAGCCGGTGTTGCCGAGGTACTGAGTGCTTTTGGCAGAATAGACATTCTGGTAAACAACGCGGGTATCACCCGCGACGCCCTGCTGGTGCGCATGCGCGAAGAAGATTGGGACGCAGTGCTGGACGTGAACCTGAAGGGGGCGTTTCTGTGCAGCCGCGCAGTGGCGCGGGTGATGATGAAACAGCGGGCTGGCAGTATCGTCAACATCACGTCCATCATGGGGCTGACGGGCAACGCCGGACAGGCAAACTACGCTTCGGCAAAGGCGGGGTTAATCGGCTTTACCAAATCGCTGGCGAGGGAACTGGGTTCGCGCAACATCCGCGTCAACGCGGTTGCTCCCGGCTGGATTGAAACCGCCATGACCGACGCCCTGCCCGACCAGGTGCGTGAAGCCATCCTGAAGCAGATTCCGCTGGGGCGATTGGGCAAGGCAGAAGATGTTGCCGGAGCAGTGGTCTTCCTGTGCAGTGAAGAGGCGTCGTACATCACGGGACAGGTCTTGACGGTAGACGGCGGTCTCGTTATGATATAGGGAAGCCGTTGCCGAACTTGCGCAAAACATCCAAAATCATCATACGGAGGGAACGAATGAGCACGTTTGACCGCATCAGAAAAGTGATTGTGGACAAGCTGGACGTCGATGAGGGCGAGGTAACGCCGGAGGCGTCTTTTGCGGAGGACCTCGGTGCCGACTCTCTCGACGTGGTGGAGCTCATCATGGCTCTGGAAGAGGAGTTCAACATCGAGATCCCCGACGAAGATGCGGAGGGTATCCGCACGGTACAGGACGCGGTGAACTACATCGAGCAGAAACTGGCTGTAGGCTAACCGACGGTGGATGCGATGTGGCGGCGGGTAGTGGTGACCGGCATGGGCGCCATTACCCCGTTGGGCTTGGACGTCCCTTCCTTCTGGGAGGGGCTGAAAAGTGGACGCAACGGGGTGGCGACCATTACCTCGTTTGACCCTTCCGGACAGCCGGTACGTTTCGCGGCGGAAGTCAAAGGTTTCATCCCCGAAAACTACATCGAGCGCAAGGAAGCGCGTCGGATGGACCGTTTCGCGCAGTTTGCCATCGCGGCGACCAAAGAGGCACTGGCGAGCTCGGGGCTGGAAATCAGCGACGAGAACCGCGCATGTATCGGCACGCTGATCGCCAGCGGCATCGGTGGGCTACAAACCCTCGAAGAGCAGCACAGGGTGTTTCTGGAGCGCGGTCCCGACCGCGTGAGCCCTTTCCTTATTCCCATGATGATCGCAAACATGGCATCAGGACAGGTTGCCATCCAGTTCGGGTTACAGGGACCCTGTACGACCGTGGTAACCGCCTGCGCAGCGGGCACGAACGCGGTCGGCGATGCGTGGGAGATTATTCGCCGTGGCGACGCCGACGTGATGATCGCAGGGGGCACCGAGGCGGCTATCACCGCCCTTGCGCTCGCCAGCTTTGCCAATGCCCGTGCGCTCTCCACCCGCAACGACGACCCCGAGCACGCCAGTCGCCCCTTCGATGCCGAGCGGGATGGTTTCGTCATGGGTGAAGGCGCAGGGGTGCTGGTGCTGGAGGAGCTGGAACATGCTTTGCAGCGCGGTGCTCCCATCCTGGCGGAAATCACCGGCTACGCCATGACTGCCGACGCCTATCATATCACCGCACCCGACCCAGAAGGCGAAGGCGCAAAGCGTGTGATGGAGCTGGCTATGCGCAAAGCAGGCATCGCTCCCGACGAGGTAGACTACATTAACGCACACGGCACCTCTACCCCCGCCAACGACCGTCTGGAAACGCTGGCTATCAAGCGTGCTTTTGGAGAACATGCCGGACGTCTGGCGGTCAGCTCTACCAAGTCCATGACCGGACACTTGCTGGGTGCAGCAGGAGCGATCGAAGCCATCGCAACGGTGCTTGCCATCCAGCACCAGATTGCCCCGCCGACTATTAACTATCAGGTTCCCGACCCCGAGTGCGACCTGGACTACGTGCCGAACGAAGCACGCCCGATGAGGATAGACGTCGCCCTGTCGAACTCCTTCGGCTTCGGTGGGCACAATGCCACGCTGGTGTTCAAACGCTGGGAGGGCTAAAATGGGTGAACTCACCACGCATCAGCGCGTCAAGCGAGTGTACGAACCTGGGGAGATATAGCTGACTACGTGATGAGGTCAAACGGCAGGTCGCTGATGTCACGTAGCCTTCGGCCGCTTACGAGTGTGCGGAGCATGTCCTCTTGGTCATGATTTTTCACCGCACCAATCGCTTCTTGCAGTTCCGGTAATGCGATGTGATACACGCAATCGATATCCCCTGTCCCCAGTGCCAGCGCCGCAATGCGTGTGGGCATAGGCTCCGCCGTAACGGCAACGATACGCGGCGTATGTCCTTTTCGATTACGGATGATGTTCAGCGCTTCCGTTCGCGTATTCTGCGCCCGGTCACTGCGGATAGTCCATTTACAGGAAACAATCGCGTGCAGGATATAGCCATCGTAGTTCACCCGGCGAACAGGGGTCAGCCGCGCCGGTAAACGCTCTTCTGCGAACAGAGAGCCTTCGGTGTCGAAGAAGACATCCTCTTCACTGTATCGGGCAACGATAACGTCTGGCTTAACCAGATATTCGGTACCCAATATCGCTTTGAGGTCCGCGTCTCGCTTCGCCAGGTCGTCCAGACGTGATAGATGTTCATACTGATAGTATCGGGAGATGCGTCCGCCCACCTCGAACCGCCACGTGCCCGGTCGAGCGCGCAGGAGTGTTGTGAACGTCTTCTCTAGGAACCGTCTGGTGATTTCCTGGAACTGCGCTCCTATCTCTTGAGGCGTTAGGCGCAGGGCGGTCGGAGGTGCCGGCAGGCGTTCGGCGAGTTCCTTGCCGATGCTCACACTACTCGGCGAATCCTTATCTGACCAGTTGGGCACCCCCTGCTTATCCACGAACAGGAGAACCCTGCATATTTGGGCAAGATACTCCCTTCGAAAGTTCGGAACGTGTTCGCCTCTCACTTGATCAACCCGATGACGTATTCCTGATGCATCCGTTGCTCTATAGTACTGCCGTTACCGGCATGACGGCTGGCAGGCATCATGCGTCGGTCGCGGTGAATGCGTCGGGTACCCATCCCTGCTACATGAAAACCCACTGCCTGCGCTACCTCACCCAGGCAGAGGTCAGCGCGAGTATCTATCCCTTTCAGCCGCGAGCTGGCAACCACAAACACCGCACAGCGCCCCGGTTGCAGCACACGATAGGCTTCACGCATGACGTGCATCATGTCCTGATAATACCCCTCCAGTGCCTTCGCCTTGCGAGCATCCAGCTTGCCCACTACATCAACCACTTGCTGCACCGGTTTCGGCAGTGATACGCTGTTCCCATAAGGCGCCACTTCATGCCCCACGTACTCTTTTCTTCGGAGGGAAAGAGCGTCCACAGGATAGCCAAACCACACCAGAGAGAACTTGTGGGCACGCATGTAATCTATTGCATTTGCGGCGTAAGGAGGCGAAGTGACGATAAGATGCACACTGTTGTCACGCAGAGGGAGTGAACGAGCATCTGCACACAGTATAGCCGCCCGCCCAGCACGACGACCTGTCTGCTCGATGCTGACGACGTTTTTCCGTAGCCTTCTGGCAAACTCCTCGATAGCGGAGCGGGGAACCTTCTCCGCCACCTTATGGGGGCGGGTGTGTGCCAGGTCCATTGCCAGCGATACCCCACCCGATTTGGTAACGATGATGCCGGAAAAGCACAGGCGCAGGAACTGCCGCACCGCAGGGTTCGGCTCCGCCTCTATCTGCAGGAGCAAAGCCATCAGCTCCTGCTGGGTTTCTTGAGTGAACCAGTAGTCCAGAAACTGCCGCGTTCGGTTGTCAAACCGCTTCTGTATCTCACGACACACAGATGCCCTGTCTCGTTCCAGAGCATGGTAAGCGCGATTGCACACGCTTAACCCGGACTGGAACGCCCACGCAGGGTCAGGAGGATTCGTTTTAACTTGGGAAAGCAGGAGCGCAAGCGGGTCTATATCGCTGCCAATACCCTGTCGCCCCCTCTGCACCGCTTCCAAAACGGTTGTGCCGGAGCCAACCATCGGGTCGAGCACCACCTCTCCCGGCTGCGTCAGGTGCTGAACGAAAAGGCGAGGCAGTGCGGGGGGATACTTCGCAGGAAAGGCATGCAGGTTGTGGATACCAGCACTGTCAGAATCTTGAGCGAAATCCAGGTCCCCTTCCAGAAGTTCGCTCAGCACGTCACCCAGCGATGACCCAGGAGAACCCGAGCAGGCGCTCTTATCGATACGTTGCTCGATAACCACCTGTCTCTGTTGCGTCATTGAGGTGTTCGCTCCCCCTGCCTCATTTTACCAAGATTCGCCTAGGAAGTCACCCCTGGACAGGCGCAGTTGGGGACACCGCCGAAATCTCTCGGACAGATACCTCGGCAGAAAGCGACTCGGCGGAAAGTAACACCAGCACAATCCATATCACGTCCGACAACAGTAGATGGGCGAGCTGCATCCACACTGGGGCTTTTAACGCCACGTTGATTGCACCCGCAAGCAACTGAATTACAATCAGCACCATCAGCGTCATCACAAAGCGGGCGACCAGCGGCTGAGGGCGATGGTTCAGCACCCAAATAGCGGTCATGGAGAGATAAACTCCTGCCAGCACCGCAATCACAGGGTGAATCGGACGGAGGGCGACCAGCGTGCGAACCAGCGGAGACTGCTCAGGGGCAATGCCCAGTCCGAGCGTCAGCGTGTCGCCCAGTGCGATCACCGCACCCGTCATCCCTGTTACCAGCATTGCCACCATTCCCCCTGCCAGCACCTGCAGGAGCTTGCCCTGTCCGCGCAGGCGGAAGCGTGCTCCACCGGACGCCCACCATGCCGTCAAGGTAAGCGCAGCCAACAACAAGAAGGTATTCGCCAGATGCACCGCCATCGATATCGCCCGCGCGACTGACGTGTCGCGTGCTACCCACTCGAAGAGCACCAGTCCCGCGCCCACCAGCGCCTCGGTGATAATGAAAAACAGCGACAGCGACGCGCCGAGACGCACGATATGCCTGCGGGGATATGTGCGGAACGCCCAGATGAACATCGCCAGCACCGCCAGCAGTGCCAGCCCACTTGTGGCGCGATGGGCGAACTCGATGAGCATTTCCACCGACCGGGCACGTGGAATCACCTCCCCGTTGCAGGTGGGCCAGTGACTGCCGCAGCCTGCACCGCTGCCCGTGGCTCGCACATACGCTCCCCACAGGATAACCGCAACGTTGTACACTAACACGCCCCAGCTGAATCTGGCTAATCGGTTCATAAGCACTCGCTCCTGTTTTTTCCAGCCCGATTATACCCTATCGGTTCGCTATCGCGACGGGGCGCGGGTGTATCTCCAGCACCACTACCGACCCTGTTCGAAACCGCTCCACCAGAGCGCCGCGCGCTATCGCATCTATCAATAGCCTGCGCCAGTGCTCGCTCTCCGAGCCTGGCGGCGCAAAAGCCAGATTCTGTAATACCACCTGATACCCCATGCGGTGCAGGGCGCGTACCAGCATGTCACCGTCGGTGAAGGAGTCATAGTCAATCAGCGTGTGGTGCCCCGGATTGCCCCACAGGTAGCGTCGTTGCAGGTAGAAGCCGCGCGTTTCATCATAAAGTATCACTCCTGCTTCACGCGGCGTGTTACGGTTTATCCAGTCGCAGGCTTGCCACACGCCCGGCAGGGCGCGTTCCAGATACGCTGGTGCGCCATCGCTCCATACGAGAAGTGACCTGTTCCACAAGGGCGATATGCCGATGGCACACCACAACGCCTGTAATACAATCGCAATCTGCATCGCTCGTGCCGTCCACTTCCGCTCTGCTTGCACCGCCAGCCACCCGCACCACAACGATACCAGCGGGAAGATGGTCATCAGGTAGCGCACCTGTTGCATCAGCACGAACCACAGTAGCAGCGATACCAGCGAGAACAGAATCCACCACCGAGCTGCATCTGGCAATCGCCTGGCGAAAAAAAGCGGTATCAACCCCGCCAGGTACACAAAACCCACCGACCCCACAAACGGCAGGGGGTCGAAGAAACGGCTCCAGAAGAAGGTGAGGTTAAACGGCGACATGAGCAGCTGGTACGGCTCGCGCCCCAATCCGAACGCCAGCTGCGCTTCGCGGTAGATTCGGGCGTGTTCCGCCGTCCAGTTGCGCCCACCGAATATCTCGTAGAAGTAGGGATAGACCGGATTTCCGGTGTAGACGTAGGTCTTGATGTACCATGGCGCGCCCACCAGCAGGGCAATGCCCACACAACCCGCTATCTCCGCAAGGCGCACCGGACGTCGACGCACCGCTTCCCAAGCCATTAGCACCGCCAGCAAGCCAACACTGCCCAGCGCGGTCATCTTCGTGCCCAGCGCGAGACCACCGGTGCAACCCGCCAGCGCCAGCCACCGGCGTCGGGTGGAAACGTCCTCTTCTCCGGCTGCGTTCCACGCGGCGAGCAGACAGAGTAGCGTGTACGCGGTGGTGGCAAGGTCGGCGTAGGCAACGGTGGCTTCCCACAACACCACCGGCACCGAAATCAGGCTAACGGCTGCCCAGGAGCCGGAGAACCCTGCCCGCCGCGCGAAAGCGAACACCGCCCCCACCGTGAGCAGCAATGTCGCCCAGTGGAACACTTTTGCCCCGCCCGCTCCCGCACCAATGCCCAGCGCCCATAGATACTGCATCTCCATCACGAAGGGAAAGTTAGACTGGTGCATAAAGGGAATGTAGCCGATTCGCCCTTCGCGCAACCAGATGGCAGGCGCGGCTAAGTGATAGGAAAGCCCATCCCAGTCGGTAGCGGCAGGTGGCGAAACCACCATCGGCAGCAGGAGCAGCGCCACCACCGCAACAGGAAGCCACGAACGCCAGGCGAACGGTTGTCCTTCCTCCCCGACCGCGCGAGTACGCCACCACGCCACCGCGCCCGCCAGCAGGATTACCGCGAACAGAGACCACAGCACCCCTGCCTGAAGCCGTCCGAACAACCCGCCTGCAAGCACCAGATACGACAGCGCACCGGTGCTCAGCGCGAGACCGAAAGCGAACCTCTCTGCTGCATCCACGAAAGGCAGCCGCCAGAGCCGACACCACCGGCTGCCCGCCCACGCCAGCAGAACGACAGCCAGTATCGCCCAGAACCATCCCCAGGGGTGATACAGCATCACTCTATCCACCGCAGTATCTCTCCATCCGATGCCTGTACCGGTGATACAGAGACTGCCGGTGCGAAACCAGCCAGCGGAGCACGGCGCGCTTCCTCACCGCTCAAGTGGTGAACCAGTACTTTGGCAGGCAGAGCCAGCACCGCTGCCGTTGCCCAATCGCCCAGCCTGCGGATACCGGGAACCCATACGTTCTGCAAGAAGAAGCGGTTGCTGCCGTCACATCCGTTCAGGCCGGCAACCACAGCGTGCACCTTGCGATCGCAGGATGCTGATAGTAGAGCCCACCATCCCGCGTTGCCTACACCGACGACGGACACCCGTCTTACCCCGCGCTGCGAACGTAGCAGTGCCAGAGCGGTGAGGGTATCCTGTACCTGCCACTGTACGTCCGTTCGGTTAAAGGTTTCGGGGAAATTGCCTTTGAGTTCGCGTTTGCCGAACCGGCGCAAATGCTCGCCCGTGCCAAAGGCATCCAGCGTCATCACCGTATAGCCGGCGTTCAACAGGCGATGTAGCAACGTCTCGCCGTGCAGCCACGCCTCCGTGCCGTCGGGATGGAGGAGCAACACCGCTTTCCCGGAACCCCGTCTTTCGGGCGAGAACAACGACGCCAGTACCACCTCGCCGCTCCCTCGGCGTCGGAAGGCGATACGCCTGTGGGGCAACGGTTCGGCGGCATTTTGCTCGCTCAATACTTCTATCTGGGCAGGTTCCACCGGTTCTACCGCCAGCGTGTGTTTCCATGCATCTCCTACCCAACGACGGAATGCAGAAACCCCCTGAGGGTGGCGCGGAAAGCGATTGCGTAGCTGCTCGCTATCGCGCTGTCGCAAGGCTTCCAGCACCGCATCCCCACGTGCGACCGAGGGTGGCAAACTGCCGTCAGGGAACACACGCAGCGCGTCGGGCGGTTCGGCGGTAAACGGCAGCTCGTTCGAGGGGGCGTTTCCGCCAAGCCACTTTCCGAAGAAAGCGTACACCGCTTCCCTGCTGGCGCGGTTGTAGTTGTGGTCGGCGTCAAAGCGCACGGCGGACACATGTGACTCCGCCCCTATTAGGGCATAGATGGCTCTGGCGGCAGGGTACTCCTCCTCCATCGTGTGCCGTGTCCAGTCGCCGGTGGCAGCAACCAGCAGCAACGGACGTGGCGCAGCAAGTGCGGCGATCTCCACGTTGTTCGTGTTCAGGCGCAAGCCGGGCGCGTTCTCGCAGAAACACCCACCCTGATAGTGTGCCGACACCATGCAAACCGGCGCAGAAGCGGTCACGCGGGAGTCCACTGCCGTCAGCAAGAAGGTTTGTGTGCCTCCGCCTGATGCGCCCGTGCAACCGATGCGCTTTTTATCCACCTCTTTGAGCGAATACAGAAAGTCCAGCGCGCGGATACTGTTCCATAGCTGCAATCGGAGCAAATGGATGCCCCACAACTCCCACTCCTGCGCGATGCGCTGATGAGGCAGCTGCAGGCTATCATTGTAGCCCACCATGTCGTAGGCAAAAGCGACATATCCCTGCTTCGCCAGGTTGATGCACAAACCGATATACGAAGCGCCGCTGCGTTCATCCAGATTGTTCGCCAGGCGCCCCTCGCGCACGTGCCCATGCGGGCACAACACCGCAGGAAACGGTGGCTTCTTGCCCAGCGGACGATACAAGTTGCCAGTGACCAGAAAGCCGGGGAAGCTCTCGAAGTACACCTTTTCCACACTATAATCACCCCGCTCGATGCGTCCGAAGACACGTGCGCGAAGGGGGGTGCGTGGCGGTAAAGGCAGCAATCCCGCACTGTTCAACAGCTGCTCCCGCAACCAGTTCGCCCGTACCTCCCACTGCTGGCGAGAGGTGTACACAGGTGTAGGCAGGTGCATCTCTCCATACCGAACGGTGCTCACGCGCTCGTCATGAGAAGGAATATCCATCTGGCGTCCTCCTGGCGTTTTGTGGTTCTCTTACACTCTACGCCAGTACGCTCATGGTTCCTGCTTTTCGCCACGCTCGCCTGCGTATGGTAGAATAGGGGTGAAGGAGGGAGAGGGGCATGAGAAATCTGTCTCGGTGGTTTCCGCTGGTAACAATGCTATCCGTTGCCTTGCTGGCATGGGCGCAAGGCGAAAACAGTCCCTGTGCCAAACTGCTACCCGCCACTGAATTCAAGGGCTGGAAGGAGGTCAGCGGCTCCTATCTCTACGGCAAAGGCGAGGGATTAACCAGCATCTACAACGGCGGCTACCAGCTCTATCTGAAAAACGGTGTGCAGGAGGCGGCGCAGAAGCTTTACCAGCGGGATAACCTATACGCCACCGTGACCATCCACACCATGAAAAACGCTCTCGTCGCAAGCAAATTCGTGGATTACTGGCGCAACACACACCGCAAGCAAAAGCCTCAGCCACTGAAGATAACCGGGACGGGCTTCTGGATACAGTCTGACGGCGCAACCACCCTGTACTGGGCAAAGGGGCGATTCTTCGTTACGGTGATGGTCATGCGCGACGACCGGCAGGCAGTAGACGCGGGGCTGGAGATGCTGCGGGCGGTAGCTGGCAAGGTGAAGTAGGGAGCGGGGTTCCCCGCCCCCTGCTCCACACGGAACATTACGTATCCGCCGTTCCACCCGGTATACCCGACAGGTCACAGGGCAGAGTGTAAGTAGGCACAGTGCCGGAAGATGTGGGCGAGGTGCCGGGAATGTTGCCCCTGCGCGGGTAGTATTTGGCGTGTCCATCCACAAAGTTCACGTTAAAGCCGTCGGAATGGCGCGGGTGCGCGGGGAAATTGTCCCAGCCAAAAGGACCGGTCGGGGCACGACAGAGGGGGTCCACCTGCGTTCCTCCAAGGGGGATGTAGGTGCTATCGTAGAACATAGTGGTATTCGCCGGTTCTCCAATGGCTCCTAAACTCACCACGGGGTCATTGTCAAATAAGCCGGGCGGCAAAGCAGGGTCCTGAAAAACGGCGAAGTTGAGCGCATACGACGAGTAACGGAAATTACCGCTTCCGTTTAGCCCTAATGACCGCAAAATCGCCACGAAATCGATGCCCGGGCGATGCGAGGGACAGACCATAATGTCCACGTTCTTGACGTAGGGCATGGTGGCATCGTACACAGTAAACACACGGTCACCCGTACCCGGCAACAAAATGGCACGGTCCATGCTGTAGACGCTCTGCGGGAAGGTCTCATCATAATCTTGCACATAGGCAAGAGTTGCTAAGGCATACTGGCGCAGGTTGCTGAGGCAGGAAGCAGAGCGTGCCTTTTCGCGTGCTTGCGCAAAGACGGGGAACAGAATGGCTGCCAGTATCGCGATAATCGCGATGACTACGAGCAGCTCGATGAGTGTAAAAGCCTGTCGTGTGTTCGACATCTTGCCCTCCTTGTGGATAACTTGCTTTACTATTTTAACTGCCTGCACGTGCGAGCGCAAGTGCTAGCGATTAAGAACCTGTTAAATCCGTAGCTGTTGTATCAATAATGTCATAGCGATTGGTGCTTACTTGACAAAACTAGTATTTCATGGTATATTGATAGCGAGTTACAGCGGGTTTTTGTACTTGGTCTGAATGAGATATTACCAAAAAAGGGGTCAAAAGAGCAGATTTTCGAATAGATTTCGAGTATAATAATACTAAAGAAACTCAGGTTCGCAGCCGATAATTGTAGTAGCGAACCGAGTTCACCTTCCTTCCTCGGGGTAGCAGGCTTTGCTCTCCTTTCACTGCTACCCCGCTTTTTTGTACTGGCTCACTCTTCCATCAGCTGGTCGATGAGCGTTTCCGCCACAATCAGCAGGGAGCGAAGCACCTCGACGGTCTCCACACGTTGCTCCGGGGACATCTGCCCGGGTTCCAGTTCGCCCAGCAGTTCGATGGCTTTGCGCACCACGTCGGCGGGTTGTCGCGTGATGGTCGCTGCCGGAGCGGTGGGTCTGTCTGCCGTTGCAGCTGGAGAGGGAGACACTGCGGCGGTTTCCTCTTCGGGCAGGGGAGGTAGTTCTGGGTTGATCCACTCCGCCCAGTCAGGCGCGGAGCCACGCAGTAACTCTTCGGCACGCTCAGGTGACATGCGCAATGCCTTCACCAGTTTGGCGGTGTCGTCGGTGCTCAGGCGGTCGCTCTTGATTTTTTCCGCCACCTGCGCCTGCACTTCCGGCATCTCGTTCAGCTGCTTCAAGAAGCGGGCGTGTTTTTCGGTGATGGCGCCTTCGGCAGGACGGTTAGGACGCGAAACCACCTGTTCGGCGATCTCCTCAGGCAGCTCCAGCAACTCCAGCATATAGCCTACCATGCGCTCGCTAATGCCCAGACGACCTGCTAGGTCGCGGTTAGAAAGCCCCAGCCGTGTCTTAGCGATTTGCAGGGCGCGGGCACGGTCGATGGGACGCAGGTCTTCGCGTTGCAGGTTCTCGATCAGCTGGTCGGTAAGAGCCTCCTCGGGGTCTACCTCGCGCACGATGCAAGGGATTTCGAACAGTCCCGCCATCTGCGCCGCGCGCCAGCGTCGCTCACCAATCACAATCTGATACATGTTCACGTTGTGCAGTGGTTTGACCACGATGGGCTGTAACATCCCGTGCTGGCGAAGGCTGTCTGCCAGTCCTTGCAGACTCTCCGCGTCCATGCCGCGACGAGGCTGGTCGGGGTCTTCCACGATTTGCGAAACGGGTATCATGCGAACTTCCACTGCCATTTTGTTCTCTCCCTAAACCTGTAACACAATGCCTTTGGATGTGATTTCGAACGGTAGCCAGTCCAGAGGGTGCACGACGCCTTCCATCTTCTCGATTCTCATCTCCCTGCGCAACTTTCCTCCTGCCTCGCGGATGCGGAACCGGAAGATATTGTGCGCCAGCGAGAAGGTAAAATCCATCAGCCGGTTGGTCACCGGGTCGCGTTCGCTCACCTCGGTCATGATGTCGATGTTGGTGATGTTGTCGTAGTGACACCAGTTAATCGTCCAGTGTTCTACCAGCATCCATTGCTCCTCGCTAAGGCTGGTGAAGATGTGTTCGAAGTTATCGCCCGCTACGAAGCGCGACACGCCCGCCCGCGATAGCTCGAGGTCAATCTCCTGCATCGTGTTGAAATCAGCCAGCGAGAAGTAGCGCACCAGCGGGTCTTTGGGGTATTCCTTGGGATGGGGAAACGCCTGTATCGGGATAAACTTTCGGCTCTTCTCATAAGCGGTGATGTCCCATCCGAAGGACGCAAAGTAGCGGCGCATATGCGTCCAGGGGCGGTCAAACACATCGTAAGAAACGGTCTCGCCCTCCTGCAACCCTGTCCACAGAAACTGCATGGCGAACACGGTTTTACCGGTACCGGGCGGACCGTATATCAGGTTTCTGCTACCGCGCGGGATGCCACCGATTAGTCTGTCCAGCCCATCAATGCCGGTGCGTTGCGGTTCGGTCATCGCGAACACCCCCCTTGCTATTGCTGCCAGCCAAGGCGGCCGTTAATGGAGATACTGTAGGTAGCAATCTGCGTGCCCATAGTAATGGATGACCATATCAGCTCGGCGGTGAACTCTGCCAGGATGATACCGATGGCTACCAGACGCAGCTTCTCGTAACCCTTCAAGCCGTAGTAGCGCTGGATGAAGGACTTAATGACCAGCACGATAATCAGCCCGAACCAGAAGTAGTCTACCCCGAAGTTCATCGACAGCGCGTAGCCGACGGGATGCAGGGGAAACCCCGGCACCTGAAAGCGGATAGCGTCCAGCAACATCACGACGGCGAAGCCAGTAACCACCGCCAGAATCGCCGCCACGTTCACGGGATGCGGTTGCTCGATAATCTGTCGTGTTGCACTGCCGATTTCGCCCCAGGCGGCCGGTGCGCCGCGCAGGTAGCCCCGGTAGATGTACGCTATCTGCCCCACCGCTACCCCGGCGAAAATGGCGATAAGCATTGTCCAGAACAACGAACGCGCCGAGACGCCCACGCTCTCACCCATCTTGTATGCCTCCAGCTGGTAGGGCATGGGGTGCGAGCGGTGAATGCGGTTAAAGATGAAGAACAGATGGTAGATGCGCACCGTATCCGCCTGCGAGAGCATCTGGTTCGCGCCGAAGCCCAGCACCAGCTGATGCGGTCCCATGAACGCCATTTCGTGTGAGGGGGGGCCCAGCTGTGCCCTCATGCGCGTCAGCGCAGTGCTGAAAATCAGGAACACGCCCACGTACGCTATCACCAGCCACGGCGATAATCCGCTGAGCAACCCGATATATCCCAGCCCTGCCAGCGAGAGCACCAGCCCCAGCAGGGCGTAGCGCGGGCGCAACTCGTGTGGGGTGGGAGCGGTGTTCGCCTTGATATGCTGCCACAGCTCACGCAGATAGCTGCGCGAGGAAACCATCGCGCCCACAAACAGTCCGAAGAACGCTCCCCACGTCTGCTCGCTGAAGTAGGGCGGGCTGGGCACAAGCCATCCTCCCCCAAACACCCCCTGCTCGTATCCGTACATCAGCATCACGATTTGGATCGCCTTGCGCAGGAAGAAGAAAAAGATGCAGCTGAACAGCAGGTCGGTGGGCATGAACACGGCGATCGCGCTCATGTAGGGGAAGATGCCGATGGGCGTCCAGCCGATGGCGTTCCAGGGCGGGTCGGGAAGCCACTCGTTGACGTTGGCGATGAAGCGCACTTTAATCATCGGCACGGAGGGATAAAGGAAGCTGATGCCGTTGAGCATATCGATGGCGAACATCACCGCGAACGCGCCCCACAGGTAGCGGTTTTTCCATGCGGGGGCATCGGGGCGGGTGAGCAGCATCGGTACCTGAATAATGGGGAACGCCAGCTTTTCGCGTCGGCTCCACTGGTCGCGCATCAGCGTGTTGATACACAGCATGGCGGTGCATATCAGCCCGAACAGCATTGTCCAGGCAATCAGTGGTTTGGCGAAAAGGTGCAGGCGCGACAGGGCATAGGAAAGCCCAAACCCACCTCGCTGGAAATCCTGCAGCTGGCTGGCATCTTTGAAATAGAACCAGTCCGGCAAGCGAGGCAGGATGTTCTCGCGGTTCCAGGGGTTCTGGTCGGCGAACATGGCGTAGGAGTAGATGTAGGGATAGTTGATGTTCATCCACTCCGAGCAGATAGCGGTGGCGACCGACAGGAAAGCGTAAATCAGCACCAGTTCCCCACTGCTAAACGCCCAGCGGCGCGCGTATCGTCGCAGGAAGATGTTGACGAACGCCAGTACAATGAGAGAACACATCGGGGGCACGAGCAGGGAGAATATCACATCCACCAGTACATCCGCTGCCCAGTAGGCGTTGATGGGCAGGAGTATCAGGCTAACGAGCAGCGCCCGCAGAAAACGCAAGCGCGGCGTGAAGGTTATCGCCACCGGCGCCTCTGTCACCGCAGGTTTTGCACGTTGTTCCAGCACTGCCATAGTGCGGTTAGGTTATTCTCTGCACGAGCGGATTCCTTCCAGAAACACCCAAAAAAGCCCTCCCGCTGGGCGGGAGGGCTAAAAGTTCATGCGCCATTTACCGCGACCAGTCGTTCTCGTCTTTGCCAGTGAGTGACCAGTTCCACGGGACCTTTACCAGTCCGCGGCGGATAGCTTTGGCGTGACCGTCCGCGAAGACGAAGTTTGCGGTCATGTTGTGGCGATAGCGCACCTGACCATAGCCCTGGTTCCTCGTCCAGTCCCATGTGTTACCGTCCCAGTCACCGGGTCCCAGGTCGCGGTCCAGCAGCTTCCACAACGGGTCGTTGTCGCCCTGCGGGAAGTTGCCCCACCAGCAGAACTCCTGGGAGGGCCACCAGCAGAAGTTGGCGGAGGTATCGTAGCCCCACGCGCCAATCTGCGTGCCGTCTCCGTACACGATGGTTTCTGCGGGGTGGGTGAAGATGGCGTCGCTATCGGGCACATAGTGCACCCATCCGTCCCAGTCGCCCCATAGCGGGCAGATGTGGTCGTTCATGCTGTAGTTGAACCGTCTGGCGATACCCGATGGGCAGATGCGAATCTCACCGCTCTGCCGATAGGTATCCCAGTTGTCACCCGTACCCGATTTGATGTAAGGCGAGATGCGGAAGAACCAGTGTCCGTTGCCCTCGGGGCGGTTGTGCCAGGCGGGGAACCAGGTTTCGTCGTAGTCCTGCAGGTACATGCGCGTTGCCAGACCCATCTGCTTCATGTTGCTCAGACAGGTAGCCTGGCGTGCCTTCTCCCGCGCCTGCGCGAAAACAGGGAACAGGATCGCTGCCAGTATCGCGATAATCGCGATGACTACAAGCAGCTCGATAAGCGTAAAGGCTTTGCGTTTCATGGAAAGTTACCTCCTTGTTGTTAAGATGATAAACCGGGAGCCGGTGCTGTGCTTTCCCGCAGCACCAGTTCCGTCGGGAGTTTCCGTTCTTCTTCCACAGGGCACTCGCGTTGCTCTATCCACGTCATGAGCATCCCGACTGCCTCGACAGCCATCTGCTCCAGCGGCTGGCGAATCGTACTCAGCCGCGGCGACAACATCTGCGCGAAAGGTGTATCGTCAAAGCCCACTACAGACAGGTCTGTCGGCACGCACACTCCCAGCTCCTGAGCCACCTGCAAGATGCCAGCCGCCGTCTCATCGTTCGCTGCCAGAATGGCTGTAGGAGGCTCAGGGGAGTTCAGCATCGCTCGTGCCCCTGCTACTGCGCCTGCTGCCGTGAAATCCCCTTCAGCAATCCACTCGCCGCGCAGAGGCAGGCGATGCTCCTCCAGATACCGACGGAAGGCAAGTAGACGCTGACGCGCATCATAAAAAGCGGGGGGACCGCCGACAAAGCCGAAACGGCGGTGTCCATGTGCGTAAAGCCAATCCATCGCGGCAAAGACACCTGTGGCGTTGTCTGCGCACACAGAGGGTAACCCCTCTACCCGTGCCGATATCACCACACAGGGAACGTTGCGCCGACGGATCTCCTCCGGCACCTGAGAGGTACTCAGAGGGGCTATCAGCACAATGCCGTCCACCTTGCCGCTGAGAAGCGATTGCACCAGACGCACGTCGTCCATCGGGGCGGCGGAGGTGTGCAGCAGGATGTCATACCCGTGTTCGCCGACCGCATCGGCGATACTCGACAGCGTCGCGTGGATATAGGGGGAACGAAGCATGTTGCGCGTGACCATCGGTGGCACCACGGCGATGGTCTCGGTCTTGCCGGTAACCATCGAACGGGCAAGCCGGTTCGGACGGTAGTCGAGCTCACGGGCGACCTCCAGCACACGCCGGCGTACCTCTTCGGGCACGGGGCGGGGTCCGCCGTTCAGCGCGTAGGAAACGGTAGACACCGAGATGCCCAGCCTTTTCGCGATGTCGCGGATAGTAGCAGGCATGGATCTCTCCTTGAGAAACGTTTCGCGAAACGTTTCGAATAGAGTATAACATCCTCTTCCAGCGTTGTCAAGGGTTTGGGAGAAAATTTTCTGAAAACCCGCACTATCCGCAGTTAATCAGGTGTGCCAGATAGCCCGCACCAAAGCCGTTATCGATATTCACCACCGCTACGCCGGGCGCACAGGAGTTGAGCATGGTCAACAGGGGAGCCAGACCGCCGAAGTGTGCCCCGTAGCCCACACTGGTCGGCACAGCGATCACAGGACGGCTCACCAGTCCGCCCACCACACTGGGCAAGGCGCCCTCCATCCCCGCCACCACCACGAGCACATGCGCCCCGAACAGCTTCTCCGACTGCGACAGCAGACGATGCAAGCCCGCGACGCCCACATCGTACAACCGCTCTACACGACTTCCCATCTCGGCAGCAGTCACCGCCGCCTCCTCTGCGACAGGCAGGTCGGAAGTGCCTGCGGCTACCACCAGCACGTAGCGGTCTTGCGGAACATCGCTCTCCGGTTCACTCTCACCCAGCACGAGGATACGCGCTATTTCATAGTACCGTACGCGGGGAAATCGCTCTTTCACCGTCGCTGCCAGTTCGGGGGTAGCGCGGGTGGCTAGTATCTTGCGATGGCGGTTACTCAATCGTTCCAGAATCGCCAGCACCTGCTCGGGCGTTTTGCCCTGACAGAACACCACCTCCGGAAAGCCGGTGCGCAGAGCGCGGTGTGTGTCAATGCGGGCAAACTCCAGGTTCTCGTAAGGCAAGGCACGCAGTCGCCGCAGAGCATCCTCTACTGAAAGCGTGCCTGCGCGTACCGCCTGCAGAATCTCCTCCAGCGCGCTAACGTCCATGCTTTACCACCCCAACGGCACTGGCAGGGATAACACCCTGTTTGCGCAACGGCTCATTCAGGCTGCCCGTGCGGTAGCCCGCAAGGTCTAACGTGACGTACAGATAGCCTATCTCCTTGAAGCGGGTCACGATGATGTCTGCCAGTTCCACCACGCGGGCAAGGTCGGTTTTTTCCACCTCGATGCGGGCGATAGTATCGTGATGACGTACGCGGAACTGTCGGAAGCCCAGCTCGCGCAGGCATCGCTCGGCGGCGTCCACCTGCGCTAACAGATCAGAGGTAATGGTAGTTCCGTAGGGGAATCGCGAGGAGAGGCACGCGAACGAGGGCTTATTCCAGTTGGGCAAGCCCGCCGCCTGCGCCGCCTGACGGATGTCCTCTTTGGTGAAGCCTGCTTCCCGCAGAGGACTGCGCACCCCTTTCTCTGCTGCTGCGCGCATCCCGGGACGGTAGTCGCCCTCGTCGCCCGCATGCGAGCCATCCGCCACCCATCTGATGCCGTGCTCATCCGCTATCTGCCGTATCACCCCAAATAGCTCGGTTTTACAGTGGTAGCAACGGTCGGGGTTATTCACCCGGAAGTGCGGGTTGCTCAGCTCGTGCGTGCGTACCACGACATAACGCCAGCCTCGCTCCTCTGCCAGCCGGCGCGCCTCCTCAATCTCACCGGCGGGGAACGCCTCCGAGTCGCCGATGACCGCCAGTGCGCTGTCGCCCAGTACTTCGTGCGCCGCGTGCATCAGGTAGGTGCTGTCTACCCCGCCGGAATATCCGACCGCCACACTACCCATCTCGCGCAAGATGGCGAACAGACGCTCCCGTTTGCTCTGCCAATCCAGCATGTTCAACCCCTCCATTTCATGATACCCGAACGGCGCGTGCTGTTGCGTCGACGATAGCCATTAAGCATCCCCTGCCGAACGAGACGATTAGTTACCCATATCAGCGCACCCAGCACCAACCACAGCGTGAGGCTGGTTCGGGTTATCATTCTCGCTTCCACCGCTGCCGCCACAGGCACTTTCGCCACCACCTTGCCGTTAAGCACTGCCCGCAGTTCGCCCAGCGGCTGACCTTGCTTAATGGGCGGTCTGGCAGGCACCAACTGCAGTTCCGGTTTTACCCGGTCTTCCCATCGCCTCGGCACGATAACACGCAAGGGTGCGGAAGCGACAACAGGTACTGCCTCCGGCTCCGCCCCGTTTACTTTGACCTCGCCGACGGTGCCTCCCGCCTGCGCCAGGTCAATGCGTGTATACTGCTTATACGCCCACTCGATGAGCGCATGGGTATCTTTGTCCGCGTTGGTGCTGCCCAGCACCACCGAAATCAGTCGCCAGCCGTTGCGCGTGACCGAACCGACAAAGCACCTGCCCGCTTTCGCCGTGTAACCCGTTTTGATGCCGTCCGCGCCTGGCAGGTGCTTCAGGCAATGAGCATGAGTGGTCACTACCACATCTTGCTGGTTCACCGAGCGCAAGATGCGAGCCCTCTGCGTGCGTACAATCTCGTTAAAGAGCGGGTTCTGGATGCAGTAACGAGCCAGCGTCGCCAGGTCGCGGGCGGTGGAGTAGTGATTCGGGTCGTCCAGCCCGTGCGAGTTGGCGAAGTGTGTGTTCATCAAGCCTAGCTCCCGCGCCTTCTCGTTCATCAGCTCCACGAACCGCTCTTCGGTGCCGCACAGGTACTCTGCCGCCGCCACACTCCCATCATTGGAGGAGCGCAACAGGATAGCGTAAAGCATGTCGCGCAGGGGAATGGTCTCGCCGGGCGTCATGTTGAGGTTCGCGTAGCGTGTATGGATGGCGTTCTCGGTCGCTACCACCAGGTCGTCCAGATTGCCCCGCTCGATAAGCAGAATAGCGGTCATCATCTTGGTAGTGCTGGCAATGGCGCGCCGGTCGTCCGCCCGCAGTTCGTACAGCACCTGACCGGTCTCGGCATCCACCAGAATTGCCGATTTCGCCTTCAAAATGGGCGGCGGGATGGCAGATGCGGCTCCTGCTACCAGCCAGTAGACAAAACACAGAATGATTGCTCGCCGCATGTTCCGATTGTTCCTCCTACCCTACGCTCCGTCCCAACCATGCTTCATGTAGCCGCAGGCTTCAGCCTGCGCCTGCATCGGGCTGATTCCCCTCTGGTGGGCTCAGTTCCTCCAGCTCCGGCAGTTCCTCTAACGAGTTCAAGCCGAAATAATGCAGAAACTGCGGTGTGGTGCCGTAGAGCACCGGTCTTCCCGCCGTGCTTTTACGCCCCACCTCCTGAATCAGCCCTCGCTGTAGCAAGGTGCGTATCACGCCATCCGATTGTACCCCACGAATCGCCTCGATTTCGGGCAGGGTGATGGGTTGGCGGTAGGCGATAATGGCGACAGTTTCCAGAGCAGCTCGGGAGAGTTTGCTGGGCTGCGGTTGCAGGTACCGCGCTACCACTTCGGCGAACTCCGGGCGCGTGCACAGCTGGTAGCCTCCCGCTACCTGCACCAGCTGCAGCCCGCTCGCCTGCAGTCGTTCCTCCAGAGCGCGCAGGGCGGACTGAACCTGCTCCTCGTTTGCCTGTAGCACCTCACCCAGCGTTTTCATCGGCACAGGCTCTGTGGCGATAAACAGCACACACTCCAGCGCGCGGCTAAGCTGCGGGATGTCCATCGGCTCCCTCTCTTCGCGCCCACAGGGTAATCTCTCCAAACAATGCCTCTTGCCGAGCTTCCACCCGTTCCTGTCGCATCAGCTCCAGCACCGCCAGAAAGGTCAGCAGCACATCCCACTTCGTGAACGGCACATCCAGCAAATCCTCGAAACGCAAGCCCTCCCCTGCTGCCTGTATCCGCCGCCATACTTCCACCATCTTCAGACGCAGTGAGAGCTTTTTTCGTGGAATGAGGATGGCGGGAGGCGGAGCGTCTACTGCTTCTGCCAGCAGCCTCTCCAGCGCACGCAACAGGTGCTGAGGCGTGAGCTCGCCCACTGGGATAGGCAGCTCGTAATCGGGCACGGGTGCATCCGGGCTGCGGAAGAACCACTGTTTGCGCTCCGCCTCCCACGTCTGTAGCGTCTCCACCAGCGCTTTGTACTTTTGATACTCTACCAGCCGCGCGACCAGTTCCGCGCGGGGGTCTTCTTCCTCGTCCTCATCGCTGACGCGAGGCGGTTTGGGCAGTAACATGCGCGATTTTATCTCCAGCAGCGTCGCCGCCATCACCAGAAACTCACTGGCGACCTCCAGGTCTAGCTCCTCCATCATGCGCAGGTATTCCAGATACTGGTCGGTGATGACGGCGATGGGAATATCGGTGATAGGAACTTTGTTCTCGCGTACAAGGTGAAGCAGAAGGTCTAAGGGACCCTCGAAGATAGGCAGGTGGAGCACCATCGGGGCGAGGGATGGCATTACTCCCCCTCCTTCAGTTCACTCACTCGTTCTTCACGCATTGGCTAAGCAATCTCTCCGCACAATCATCTTCGGACACTATAATATAGCATATCACCACCGTTTCGCAAAGACGCAAACGGGTACCAAATAAACACAAACCCCTCTCCCGAAGCGTCGGGAGAGGGGCATGGGGTGAGGACGACATCCCTCACGGCACGATCACGTCGGGGTAGAGCCGCGGGCTGAAAGTCTGGAAGAACAAGTCGCTGGTGCCGGCGCGCGTGCTGCTCCAGAACAGCCACACCTTCGGCTCGAACTCGTCCTTCAGGGCGAACAGCCCGCTTTCGCTGGTCGCACCTACCAGCGGCACCATCGCCTGCGAGCCTTCGGTGGCTTCGGAGGTCTCGTCAATCCAGCGCACCACGCCTACCACCTTACGCGGCGAGGGTTCGGGGTTGCCCTGCGCATCCAGACCGATGTAGGTGACGCTGACCAGCTTGCCCTCGTCCGCTTCGGTGAAGTACACGCGCCCTCGCGCGAAGTCTACCTCCACAGGGCCTATCGGCGCTGCTTCTCCTGCTACCGCCACGCCAGAAACGTCGGGGCGCCGCTCGCCCTGTCCGTCGGTGATGATGGGGGTGTATACCGGCGTGGGCAGTTGCACACCGAGGCGCATGGTTTTCACCACGAACACCTCCGCCGGTGTGGAGCCGGTGGACTTACGATAGAACAGCCATAGCCGGTCTACCGGCGGCGATTGCGTGGGGTTATTCAGCGCGGGCAGGATATACTTCCAGCGCGGGTTCTGCGATTTCTCCAGCCCGCCGGTGGGCGCGCTGTTTGCCCCCGCGTAGAAGGCGATAGGCTGAGGCACCGGCACGCCATCATTGGGCACCAGCGAGTTCCAGCCATGGTTCGCGGTCAAGCGCATCGCGCGCGGCGTATAGTCCGCAAACACCACGTCGGTGCGGGCAGGAGCGCGGTAGGGGAACGTCACCGTGCCTGCCGACAGGTCAATCACCGCCTGCCAGTCGATTTGCGTGCGTGCGCTGTCGGTGTAGCGGGTCAGGTATAGGATGCCCGTGTTCGAGTCGTATCGCTGGTCGTACCAGTATACCGCCGGGTCGCCCGACTGCTGGATATCGTTGGCTGCCAGCGGGTGCGGGTCGCCCACACGCCAGATACGGATGCGCTGCCCACGCAACCACGAGAGGTCGCGCGACATCCACACGTTCGTGGTTCCGATTCGCTGCAGCACCTCACCGCGCACCGGCGGCAGGTTCACCGGAACCAGCCTGCCCCCACCGCCCAGCGTGAAGCGGGTGAGTATCAGTTCGTTGGTCTGCCGGGTCTTGGTGGACGCGGTATAGATGACGTCGATAGCCCCCTGGCGCGGGATGGCTAAGGGTTCAAGGGCGTTGGTCACCACACCCGGCACTGGCAACTGCTGGTCGCGTGTCCACGCGCTGGGGTTCAGCGGGTTGCCCAGGCAGGCGTTGTAGTAAATGGTATAACGCCCGCTCGCGCCGCTGTACCAGAACATCACCGGCACACCGCCTATCACCACCACGCGCGGCTGGAATCGCGGTAGCGCAGCGTCGTTGCCGAGCGCAACAGGGGTCCCCGGCACGCCGTTGACTATGGGCGCAACGAAGGTGACGTTTTCCGTGAGAACAGCGCCGGTATTCTGCCTCTTCACTGCTTGTCCCTGCCACAGCAGGTAGGGCTGTCCACCCACCACAAAGAAGGCGGGCGAGTAGTGCTTGATGGAGGACGGTATCACCGTGCCCGGCTGGGTGGTGAACAGCCTGCCGTACTTGTCGCGCACGGAGCTGTTGGTGGGGTCACGCGGGTACTCCACGCTGCGCCCGCTCCACCATTGCGTGGGTAAGGCAGGTGTCCACACACCTCGCTGTGCGTCGCGAGGCAGCACCGCAAGATGCAGGAACCAGGCGTTACTGCCGGAAGGCTGCGTCTCGCGGTAGCTATCGCTTCCGTCTTCGGTCACGCGATTTCGGCTCCAGTTGCTGCTCCACGCCAGCAACATTCCATCCGGCAGCATCAGCGCAGCAGGCTGCACGTTCGCCGCCAGGTAGCCGGGCTGTCCGGGTTGCGGTGGAATGCCCTGCCACACGGTGTCCACCTGGGGCAAGGAGCCGCGTGACGCACTGTTAGTCAGGCGCGATTCGGTGACCGTCACCTTCACGCGCATGGTGGGTTCGCTAACGGGTTGCGCGGGTTCGTTGTTCGCCAGAATGCCCAGCACGTACGGGCTCCACGACGCCGCCTCGAAGATGCGGATGTAGTTGCTGTAGGTTCCTGCCGGTGTGCCGAGCGGAACCTGCACGCTGACCAGCGGCTTGGCGGTTGCTACGTTATCGAATGCACCGCCGGCTGCGCCCGGATAGGGCTTGTCGGGTATCGAAAGAACCGTCGGGCTATGGTCGGGTCGCGGTTTGTGCAACGTGTGCATCCCCGGGAAGCCCTGATACTGCGGCGGGCGGAACGTCAGCCACATCGGGTCGTAAATCAGGTCCAGCGAGGTGAACACGTTCTGCTGCACCACGCTGCCGTCCGGTCGGCGCACCCAACCCGCGGTCAGCGCAGGCTTGTGGAAGGTGAAGGTCGGGTCGCCGATGGGACTGACCTCCCAGTAGAACGGGCTCACCTGGTCACTCATCAGGGTGACGGGCAACGGGTTCTGGAACAGCGGGTTGCCGCCCGCGTCCAGGTAGTCCACCGACCCCACGGCGCGCGCGTTCAGCAGGTTGACGTTGCTGAGACTGCGCACGGTAAACGGCTTCCAGAACGGTTTCAACGCCTGGTACCATGGGTTGGTGTTATACACCGGGTCTGCGTCCGTGACGGGTGGTCGGAAGGCAAAGTTCGCCGGGTCGGGATGGACGCCGAAGCCGTGCGGCACCGCGCCGATGTCCACCGTTTCCTCCTCCACCCGCAGGCGCATGTCCGGCGGCACGCCCAGCGTGATGCGGAACTCACGGTACGGCTCCTCGCGGGTAGCGGGAGGCGTCTGCCTCAACCCGACGCCGCCGGGTAGGTCAAGCTGACCGTTGTTGTTCACATCCACATAGATGCGAATCGGTCGGCGGATGCGGGTAGCATAGCCGCGCGCGGTGAACGGATTCTGCCCATCAAATCCCACCAGGTTCGCCGGCTGGAACTGCGGCACCTGTACGCTGGTCTCGCCCACAGTGGGAACCAGCGTCCAGCTCGTCCAGTCGGGAGCAACACCCACCGGGTCGGTGGGGGCTGCCAGAGCACCACCCCGCGAGGAAGCATACAGGTCGACACCGCCAGCTGCTACCTTCACCGCTCGCTCCGGTATGTCGGGATAGTCCACGCTGGTGTTCGGGACGTTCACGGGCAGTTCGTCCCAAGGCAGCGGGTTGATCACCGCCAGCGAACCGTCATCATTGTTGTGCCAGGCGACGTTCGCTCGCTGCACCTTCACCCGCAGCGGGTCACCGCCCAGCAGAGCAACCTTTGAACGGTCGGCAATCTGGATGAGCCGTCCACTGCTGGCACCATGCGGTACCAACCCCAGCTCCAGCTGCAGGAACTTGCCCCCGTTGCCGTTTATGCTCAGCTCCTGTGGCACCGAACCACCTACCACTGTTTGCCCGATCCAGCCTACCTCCAGGCTCGGGTTCACCGTGCCATCCGGGTTCAGGATGCGCAGAGCCAGCGGATGGGCGATGGTGAACTCGAAGTACGGCTCCGGGTTACGCTCCAGCGTCATGGTAGCGGTTTGCTGACCGCCTCCGCCAGTGGTTGTGGAGGTCACCCGCACCGCAGCGCTGTAGCGTGCGCCCGGCGTCCAGGCGTCGCCGTCCTGCGTGGGGATGATACGGAAGGCGTGGTACGCCATCCACTTCTGGTTTACACCCACATCCGTGCCGTAAGGCACAACGCCTACCGTACGGTTGACCGTGGCGGCGCGACTGCGCAGGGTAAGCGTCACCGAACGCGCAGGCGGCACCAGCCCCTGCATTCCGTAGGCGATGACGTACACCGTATCGCCCCACTCGTAGCCGATTTTGCGCGTATGCCCACCGGCAACCACCTCTTCGGGCGTGCGGGTGCGCCGCTGAACAATGTCGGCGTACTCCTCGGCGGTAAACACCTCTACCTTCAGGTTCGCCAGGTTGGGGCTGAGCGCACTATCCACCAGTTCCGCGCCAGGCGGCTCGCCCGGCGTCAGGTAGCCACCCGTGGGCGAGAAGGCATAGACGATGCCGTCATCGCCGGCGATGTACATCCAATCGTTTGCCACAGCGGGCGAGGCGAACACCTGCTCACCCAGCGTCTGCCAGCCCCATATCACGTCGCCGCGCACGTTGATCAGGTTATTATTATTGTCCAGCACCTGCCGGAAGGTGCCCGGACCGCCGTTGAAAGCGTTCAGCGCGAGCACTTTGCCGTCCATTAAACCGAACACCACCGCAGGCACAGGGGGCGTGCCCGTCACCGAACGGCTTGGGATAATCTGGGTGAAGGTAATGGACGAGTACACCGATGCGCCAAGTGAACCACTGCCGGAGGGCACCGGGTTCAACGGGTCTCGCACATCCTGCCAGACGAGCTCGGTCTTGCCGTTGCCTGTACCCTGCGCGTCCAGCGCGTAGACGGTACCTCCCCGGTCGCCGATAAACACCACATCGCGCACACCGGTGATGGTATTCACCTGCGCCGCAACCGTTGGCGAGGAGTACAGGAACGGCTCTACAGGTTCTTCGTCGCCGACGGTGCTAATCGGCGGTCGCTGGGCGTAGGGCCAAACCCACACGCGCTCGGTGCGTCGGCGTCCGGTACCCCTTTCCCTGACGCAGTACACGCGCCCGTCCGCCGAGGCGAAATACACCTTGCCGTCAAACACAGCGGGCGTGGTGGAGATGGGGTCTAACGGCAGCTCCTCCGGCAGAGCAGGGTCGTTTCCCGAAGCGGGTTCGTATTTGCCCGGGTAAATCCAGCGTTCGGTGGTGGTACCGCCGGAACCTTCGGCGTTGAGCGCGTACAACCGCCCGTCCAGACCGCCGACGAAGACGGTGGGGCCCTGACCGCTCGTCCTATTGTATGCGGGAGAGGAAACGAAACCGCCCACTACTGCTGCCTTGTCCGCCGCCGGGTAAATCCAGATACGGTCGGTAGTGCCCGGGTTGTTTGCGCTGAAATCGCCGTTGCCGCCGGCATCCAGACAGTACACCCGCCCGTTGGAGTTCGCCACGTACAGTCGCCAATCGGGGGTTCCGCTGGTGCCGATGTTGACCACCACCGGCGAGGAGTAGCCAAAGGAACCCACCACAGGACGCTCATTCAACGGCTCTTGAGGCCACACCCAGTAGGAGAAGGTGGTGCCGTCGCCATTGCCTATCGCATCCAGGGCGTACACTTTTCCGTCGTTCGCCGAGAAGAAAACCACCTGCCTGTCGGCGACGCTACCACCCGACAAACGCATGGGAACTGTCTGTACAACGGGCGTGGAGAAGATGCCGCTGGCTCCGGTGCCCTGCTCCACAAATCGCGCCGCGTCGGCTATCACCACGCGCCCTTCGGTGACCTCGCTGGCGATACGGGTGTAGTTCACCAGTTCCACGTAATTCGTTGTGCCCTGACGCATCAAGTAAGTGCCCAGACTGAACCACTGCCCGCCTGCGGTGTTCTGCGTCTGGTCTATCTCCACTACCGTGTTGCCCTCTTCATGGTGCACGATGTAGCGTGCCACCGTCGTGCGGTTCACCGTACCGTCGTTCTGTGGCAGCCAAACATAGACCGTATATCGGGCTGTTTCCGCGCCGTTGGAGGGTTGCAAATCGGGCTGCCAGCGCACCCGTGACCACAGGGTGGGGTCATTCACGTTTACCACTACCGTCTGCATGTAGGAGGTGCCGTATGGTTCTGGCTGTACTATTGCCGGAGGCAGCCACAGAGGGTCGGACTGAAAAGAAGGGGCACCGTCTGCATCATCTACTGTTACTGCACGCTGACCACTGACGTTCAGCGGGTATCGCCACACCACGCGCCCGGCGTTGTCAAAGCAGTACATCACGCCGATTTCCACGCTGGCGGTAGGGTCATTGACAGCGGGGACGCGCTCGATTCGCCCGATGAACACGCGCTGCACGAGCTGTCCGGGTGCTACCTGTATCGTTGCCGCCACGGGCGAGGAGTAGAACGCTCCCACGTCGGGCATAAAGCGCACGCCGTCGAACACTACCAGCCGTCCGGCGTCGTCGAAATTGCCGTCTTCGTCGGTATGGGTAGATGTATTGTAAGCGTACACCTCTACCGGACGACGACCGTCGAAGGGGAACATGAGGTCGGAGCGCAACTGGGTGCGTTCCCACTGTCCGCTCTGGTTCTTAATGTAGGCGGTACTGCCCGCGCGTCCCAGGCGTATCCACTGACCGCCGGTCGTCTGGTTCACAATCAGGATAATCTCGCCGTAGGTGCTGGTTCCGGTGGGGTAGCGCACCCTGTATACGGCTTCGCGCACGTTACGGTTGCCCTGAGTGCCACTGGAGGGGAACCACACGGCGATTTGATAGCGGGTGGGTCTGGCAACAAGCGGGTTATAGGCAGAGTCGTTCGGGTCGAGCTCGTTTGGGGTGGCGTTGCGCCAGCGGACAACCACCGTTGCGCCGCTGGTGGGGTCGTCTGCACTGCTGGGGTTCACTGCGGCAGCGTAGTCATACGAATCACGGAACCCGTCGGTCACGGCGTTGGTGTCGGTAATCTGGATGGTGGTTACCGATCCCTGTATCACCGCGTAATCGCCTGCACGATTAACCCCATCGCGGTCGATCTCCAGGGTGACGCCTCTATCTTGCTGAGAGGGCCACCACCAGCGCAGGTATGCCCTGCCCGGACCGGCCTCCGTGCTCAGGTTGGTTGCCCCCGTGCGCTGGGGATCCCGGCGGAACATCGGAAAGTCGTCCGCCTGCAGTGCGCACTGCACCAGCAGCACGCTCCCGATTACCCACGCCAATAACCAGTTTCTCGCTGTTGCCATATTTGCTCCAACCTCGCTTCACTCGGCAGTGGTCTATTGACTCTTCCATGCTTTTTGACGAGATTCGCAGGAAGTTCGTTCGCTAAAGCGCCCTATGTTGTCTTTTGTAGTGTTTGTCGTGAACACATCACAGCTCGACAGGAGGCTCGACCTCCAGACGGGCGTGATTGCATCCACCAGACATTCCCCCTGTCATGCTGAGCGTTCGCGAAGCATCTCTGCCCACCGCTACATCGAGATTCTTCGCTTCGCTCAGAATGACAGTTCACCCACCCTTAGAACGGTCTATCCGCGTAGAATGGCGTATCGATCCGGTACGAATCGCTGCTGACCACCTCATTGATGTTCGCCCAGCTTTTCACCCGTCTGGGCGTCCACCACACGATGTCTTCCGGGCGCATCCCGTCGGTCAAGTAGGTGTGCGGACCGTCTATCTCGTTCTCGGTGTGAGTGGCGCCCGGGTTGTAGTTGCTGGGGTCTATCTCGAACACTTCGCCGCTGAAGCGGCTGCTATCGGGTAGCATACCGCGATAGGCGTTCGCTACCAGATAGTGCCCGTTGGGCAATCGCACTGCGCTGACCGCCCACAGCGGGATAGCGCGACTGATGTATACGTCCACCGGCTGCGGGCCCCGGATGCGGTCACGCAGGTGAGTCAGGCTTCGGTACACCTCATCGGTCAACCGCCACTTGATGCGCCACCGGTTGGGCGCGAGCCGCTCGAGGTCAAACACCCCTTTGTCCGTCGCCAGCACGATGTTGTACACAACGCTTCCTGTGGCGCTGTCGTAGCGCACCGGATAGACCTGCACACTGTTGGGACTGCCGATAGGCACGCGATTGTTAGAACCCGGCGGCTCGTTGGGCAACAGTACCTCACTGAACGCTTCGGTGATGTCCAGCCCCGCGCCGATGGTGCGCACCATGACCGTGCCTCCAACGCCCTCCTCACCGGTTCCGTCAGGGCGTACGCGGTAGTTCGCCACCGTCGCCACCAGCGTAAACACCGGTGCGCCGCCACTGTAGCCGGATACAATGCGCTGCACGCCCGTATAGCGATACTTGCGCCGTTCCGCACCCTCTGCGCTTGTCCAGAACAGCTGTCGCGCGGCGATTAGCGGACCTACCGCGCCGGTGCTTGTATCTGCAACGTAACGGTCCACCACGTCGATAAGCCGTCCGTTGCCTGTGTCGGCAATCAGATAGTGCACCCAGAACTCTAGGTCCTGTGCATCCTCGAAGGGGTTGAGCCGATTGCCGCCCGCGCTCTGTTTCGGCACATATTCGGTGTAGATATTCACGTCCTGCGGCTCGCGCAGCTCGTGTGGGTCGCCCGGGGCGAGAGGCGCAGGCGGCTTGCTCAGGTCAGACAGATTGAGACGTGGCGGGTTCTCGAAGCGACGCAGCTCCGACATCACATTACCCGCTTTGTCCACCCACACGATGCGGTTGTTGCCGGTATCCACCACAATCATCTCGTTTGCGCCGGTACGGTATACCCGGGCGGGGCGCGCCACGGAAGTCGGAGCCACGCTGACCACCGGCGCGGAACCACCCGACGCGGCGCCCCACAGCCTGCTGGCGTCCATGCTCCAGGCTACCTTGCCGCCCGGATCCATCTCCAGCAACCGATGGCTATCGGCAATCAGCGTCATCTGTCGCTCGAAGACCTTGATACCCGTGTCACCCACTGCCGCCAACAGCCCATTAGATGCCGCGACCGCCGCAATTCCCTGCGTGCCCACCTGCGCCCGACGCAGCTCGCTCAGGGTGGCATCAAGCAGGCTCAGCAGTGAAGGTCCCCACGTTGCCGGGTTATTCGGGTCGTAGCCGTAATCGGCTGGCTTGCCCAACGCGGGCCACAGCACATGGTTCGGCTTGTCCGAATCCGGTGTAATCAACGGCACATCGTCGCCCTGCTGGATGCTGGGGTCGGTCGCGGTGGGGTCTGCCGAAACCGCAATCACCGTGGCAACCTGGACGCCCGGCGCGTCTACCTGCGCCGACAGATAGACCACATCGCCCGCCACCACCGGCGAAGCCTTCACACGCACCGCCGGAATGAACATGAACCACTTCAGATTGCTGTATTCGGTGGGCTGGATGTAGTACTGGCGCGGCGGTTCGCTGCCTGCGGTCACCACCACCAGTGTGGGTTGAGAGAGGCTGAAGGCAAATACCGCGCCTCCTCCACCCGAGCCGGGCATCATGTTGTGGATGCTGATGATTCCGCCTGCACGGTTCACCGAGTACTGTGCGGGCTGAACATAGGTGTACTGCGTGGGGCCGCTTGCGCTGCGTATGACGTCCACCTGCCGAATCTGCAAGGTGGCGTTGCCCGGAAGGGAAACGGGGTTGCCAGCTTCGTCGCGCAGGCGCAGGTCTACCCGCGGGTTGTTGTTGAAAGCCATCAGCACCGTGCCGGGTATCGGGAAGGGAATGCCAGGGAACGTAGCGCGTGCTTCCGCGACGGCGTAAGTGGTGTCCCCCCACACGGCAGGCGGTGCCGTAAAGCCTGCCGGTATCAGCCCCACCTCCGAACCGGAGGGTAGCCGTGTACCAAACAGTGTTCGCTTCAGCAATAGCGATGGCGGAACGTTCTGCGATTGTTGCGGTGTAATCTGGTCCTGATAGCCACCATGCAACTGCCATCGCCAGCGCATGACGGTGCGGTTACCGGGCTGTTCCAGCAAGCCGTAGATACTACCGTTGTCGGTGGTATAAATCACGTTGTCATTGGCGTCCAGTGCGGGCTGGTCCACGATGGTCTTGCTGGGGTTGGGAACGATGTCGGCGATACCCACCGTGCTGCGAATGGGCGTGCCGGGCGACTTGCCCCAGTCGATGAAGTAGTTCATCACCACCACAGGGTTCGTCGCGGGCGGATTGGCAAAAACGATAGTGCCCGCGTTGACGGTTATTCGGGAGTCGGGCAGGTCATAACGCTCTACGAGAACCAGCGCGCCATTAGACTGGCGGTCGTACACCCAAACCACCGGGTTCAGAGCGGTGTACGGACTGCTGGTGTCCGCCAGGAAGATATGCAGTTGCCGTCCCTGCGCACGGGTAACGAAGGTGCGCTTGTCGTTGTTCGGGTTGCTGAGCACCTCGCCCTTTGCGCCCAACCAGAAGGCGTACACCGAGCTGGTCAGCGTGCCGGTCGTGGAGCTGGGCGCGGTGGAGACGTATGCCATTAGGTCGTTCGCCATAGAGCCTTCGCCCGTTTGACCTCTGTCCTGCACATATCCCAGCGTCACGCCGCCGCGAATTGGCGGCAGGGTGGTACGGGGCTGTATCCAGTCTTGCCCTGAACTACCGGAGTTAATGACATCCCCCGTCGCTGCCCACAGCACGTACAGGCGTCCGTTATTGCCGCCGGCACCTGCCTGCACCGCCGGAACCACGATAAGCCCCTCCGCAGAGGCGGGGACGGGGACTGCATCCCCGTCGAACGGCACGGCGCTGGGCAAAGAACGATCCCACACGAGGTTCGAGCCGTCCGAAAGCGCTGCGATGGGAGAGTTGATGCCTCCGGTGCGCGGGAAGGCGCGGTACGCCTGCACCGTGCCGTTCTTGAGCGTCACCACCACCAATGCACGCTGCAGGGGGTCATTACTGCTGGTGGGTATCTCCACAATCTGTGGGGTGGAGGTGGGTTCACTGCCCAACGGGGCTTCCCATATCTCGTCATAGGGTGTTCCGCGTTGCCACAGGTCGGGCAGACCGTCATCCTCGTTGCCGTCTCCGTCGATGTCACGACGGGGGTTGGCGTCAAAGCAGTACAGGCGCAACCCGCCCAGCGGCGAGGAGCCCACCACAAACAGCGCGCCGTTATAGAAGACGGGAGCCGAGGCAAAAGTGCCCACTGCCTGCAGCCCGGTTAATCCCCACTTTTCCACCAGCGGCGCGCCGATGCTTTCGAAGGTTCCCGCGGTACGCCGGGCGTTCTTGCGCTGGGCGGTAAACGCCGACGCCCACTGTATCATGTTGTAGCCGAACTTGAGGTTCTGCGGCGCTGCGGCGGCGAAGTTGTCGTTGGCTACCGGCACACCCGGGGGAGCCACCGCATGGCTGAGGGCATAGGCGATGCCTATCGAAGACACCACCACCGCGCCACTGCCGTACTGCCCCGCCACCAGCACCGGGCGGCGGTTATCCTGGCGCACCGCAATCGGAGCCAGCACGCCGGGCGCAGGAGGTGCGTTCAAATCCGCTCCCACCGCGCTTAACGAGCCGCGAATACCTGCTCCCATCCGGTTCAGCTCGCCCACGCTGATTGGATAGGGCGCGTTGACCAGCGGATGGGTGGGATGGACCAGCAGCCCATTGGTCAAGCCTTCGTCGTTGAACTGCAGGTCCAGAAAGAGCGGAGCGCGTGTGTCGATGGTATACGCGGCCTGGTTGTCTATCCAGAGCAGACCACCCGCGTCCACAAATTTACGCAACTTCTCGCGCTGTTCTGGGGTGAAGCCGATATTACTGCCCTGTGTGGCGATGACCATTGCATCGAACCGGCGCAGGTCTTCCATCGATATCTGGTCGAGGCTCACCACCCAGTACGGCGCCATGTTCTTGCGGCTACCGGGGGCTGCCAGCGGGTTCACAAAATCCCAGCCGGCGGGCTTATAATCTGTACGCCGGTCCAGAACATGCCACACAAAGGGCGTCAGCACCGGGTTATTGCCGATTTGTATTACGCAGACGCGGATTTGCTTGCGCACGGCGGTGTAGGTGTAGGTGTCACCCCGCGCTGTGCGAAACATACCCAGCCAACCAGCTAGTACGCCCAGCAATATCAGTAGAACCAGTCGGTTTCGCATTGTCATCACCCTTCTCTCGGCTCAAATCTGCTCGGGATCGATACCCAGCTCTCGCAAGCGTTGCGCCATCCTTTCGGCGCGCTGTCGCTCCTGCTCTGCTTGCTGTTGTGCGCGTAATCGCTCCTGCTCAATCTCCAGATAGGTCAAAAAGCGTTGCCCGTCAGGGCGAATGATGCGTAAATTGCTGTTCTCCCTTTCGAAGCGCACGCCCAGACGTGGGCTCGTCCAGCCCTCAATGGGGTCTATCACGTGTAAACGACCGTCTTCACCGCGTATCCAGCCGGTGAAATCACCCGAATCGGGGTCGTACAGGTAGTACTCTTCCACGCCATAACGGTCGTAGAACTCCAGCTTCTTCGCCATCTCCAGCAGAGAGTTGCCCGGCGACAGCACCTCGAACACCACTTGTGGGGCAATGCCTTCTTCTTCCCACTGCTTGTAAGAGCCCCTATCTCCCTTCGGGCGACCGAAAACAATCATCACGTCCGGAGCCATGCGGATGTCCGGCCGTCCTTCCACGGGATACCAGAACAGGTCGCCCGCAACGAACACATCCTCGCGGTCGTGGAAGAGCGCCTCGAAGCCCCCCTCAAGGGTCACAATCCACCGAAATTGTTTGGTGTTATCCGCCATTGGCTTCCCATCGGATTCGGGATAAACCACTTGCTCCTTGCGTGATGCGACAACCGCCATCTCACCTCATCTCCCCAACATAGAGCAGTCCCGGACATACCGGCAGGCGCGGCACCGGAGGCAACCGGCGTCCATACTGATCGACGCGCACCACGCCCGCGCTGGTGAATACCGGGTCGTACTCCATGACCAGATTGTAACCCATCGGCAGGGTGCGAGTGGGGTCGCTCGGGTCACGCAGATGGGTAGGCGGTATCGGAATACCCGAGTTGCCGTATTGAGGCGGTATCCAGCCCCACTTTTTCAACCATTCGCCCTGGTCCTGTATCGCCCAGGGCAGGTTCTCGGCTATCGCGCCCCGAATCACGATGCGAATGTCCAGCGGCTGCCCGTAGAAGGGGTAAACAGGCGACAGCACTGCGTACAACTGCCTGCGCAGGTTCTGGTCCACCGAGGACGGACTGGAGCCAACGGGGAAAGTATCGCGCGGGTCGGTGTTAAACCATTCACCCGGCAGCACCACAAACGAACCCTCCTGCGCGTACATCAGCGCCTCGATGGCGATATCCAGAGGCTGTACCGCCACGCGGCTGAGATGGTATTCGTTAGCGGGCGCGTTGCCCCATCCGCTGTTGACCTCGAAGGTCAATCGGTTCTCCGCGCCGGGCGCGGTGTTCAGCACGTAATCGCTGCGCGGATTGGTCGGGTGCGTGGGCGGATTGCTATTGAAGGGCGACATGTTCCGCAGCAGTTCCAGCCCCAGATGCTCGTAGTTCACCCCCGAAGCGTTCACCAGGTAGATGGTGGGCAAGCCCAGCGCGTCCAGAATGCCGCCCGGGAAGCGGTACAGGTCCTCATCCAGCACACCGTTGCCGTTCGTATCGTTCACCGGATAGTTCACATGCAAGAAAATACTGGTCTGTTCGTTCTCGATGGCGGCGTGACGCACCAGCAGCTTTAAGCCGTGAGGCCAGGTGTTACTGTAGTAGTTATTCAACGAGATTGCCGAAGAGAACACGAACGATTGCCTCTGCGTCGGCAACATCGCGCGGTGCCACGAGGGGAAGTTCAACGGTGCATCCTGCTCGTTCCAGCTGCCCGCCTCGGTGCCCAGCTCAGGGTCGATGAACAACGTGGTATTGACCACGATGTTCTCCCTTGCCAGCAGGGCGATCGCGCTGGTGTTGTCGGGCTGACCGTTCGGCAGGCGAGGCTTCATCAGATTGCCTTCGATGAAGATGTTTCCTCCCGAAACCACCGTCAGCTGCCTGCCCTGTGGGATGATGCCGCGAATGCGTACGTTGCCTTCCGCATAAATCACGCCGGAGAACGGGGTGACGAAAGGCAGTCCCACAGCCGGCTTATTCAGCGAGGGGTCCAGCAGGTCTTGCGATAGCCGCCCATCTGGCAGGTATGTGCATACCATCGTGATGGCATTGGTGTTTGCACCGTTGGGGGCGCGCCACCGCCCGCGCGTGAGCTGGATAGTGAAGCCGGAAGGGTTCAGGCGGATAATCGCGCCCGGAGGGACGTAGTAAGGTCCCTGCCAGTTGCGCGAGTCCACCAGCCGCAGGAACTCGCTGCGCACTGTGGGACCGCCGAACAAGCCCGGCTCACGCAACTGGTCGGCGCGGTTGTTGATGTAGATACCCCTGCCGAAGCCAAACAGCCCGCTATTACGTCCCCCCACCAGCGCGCCGGAGTTGCGCGTCATGCTCCAGTAACGGCTGACATTAGTAGCGGGGTCGGCTAGGTCGATAGTCGGTGGCTCCAAGCGCGTCATGGAGCGTCCGCCGCCGTCTACTCCCACGCCGGTACGCCCGTCGCGCACGATGCCGCCATAGGTGTTGAAGCCCGTGCTATGGCTGGGTAGCAGCGCATTGTTATTTACGGTCACCTGCGCCCGCGGCGCCAGCAGGATGTCGCCCGCTACCTCTATTCGGTCACCGTTTTGCGGATTGAGAGTCAGGGTTACCCCGCCGTACCACTTGAGGTTGCCGTTCACGCGAATGGGGGCGCCGCTGGTATTACTCCCCCAAATCAGCCGAACCGGCAGAGGGTTCCCGTTGGCGTCATGTCCCACAATGCCATCGGGCACTCCCAACTCCACCACGACGTTGGCGCGGTTGTCGCGGTTGGTTACGAAGCGCAGGTAGTCGGTAATCCCGATAGCTTTATACGCCACCAGCTCGCGCCGCAGACCGGTAGCAGCAGAAGTGAGCATGGTTGGGTCGTTGGGGTCAATCCGCCCCACTCGCCCAATGGATTCGATCTTGATGAAACGCGAGAGCGGACCCGATTCCGGGTCGTTCGGGTCGTACGGACGCGGGTTATAGCTCACCCGAATCAGCGCGCGCCCATTTTCGAACAACACGCGGCTGTAGCCCCCGCTGGGTCCTGCCACCGGCGTACCGCATGGGTTTAAGGTGGCGGATTCGGTGGCAGCGTATGGGCGCAGCCACGCATAATCGGGGTCACGACACTGGTCAGGAGGCAGGTCAGCCGGCACAGGACGCCAGTCCGCGCCCTCTTCGCTGAAGGTCAGCTGCTGGTCGGCATACTGGACACCCGCCTCAGCGAAGTACTGGGCGTCGGTCACCCTGCCGCTGCGTGCGGCGTTTTCGAGGTTGCGCCCGATGATTGCCACGAACAGCGCGCCCATGAACATCATCACGAACATGACAATCACCGCCACAACCAGCGTTTGCCCACGCTGTGTGTCTGCGGCGCGAGTGAAACCGGCTCTCATCCATGCTGGACTGTTCATCCTTCGCACTCCCCTCCCGCTCTCATCGTAACAGGTTGCGTACCCGCACCTGCGTGGTCAAAGCCATCAGCAGCGGGTCACCCGTTGTTGGGTCGTACAGTTTGATGTTTATCGCCACCGTGTACTGCGAGCGAGTCATATAGTCTACCTTCACCACGTCGTTTTCGGTGTTCGCCTGAATCGCGTAGGTGACGCGCAACAGGTCATAGGGTGTGCCGTCCCCTCGCGTGCCCGACGGTATCTGCCACTGTGACCAGAACTCTACATATCCCGTTTGCAGGGTGGGATGACCTCCGCTGGTGCCCCGATAGTTAATGCGATACTGATTTGGGCCAGGCGTGACGTTCCACGGCACCCGCGTGTAAGGCACTAGGCGAGGTTCCACGCCGGGCGGGGTGGTCTGGTCAGGTCCCCAAATCCTTTCGGAGCCGGGCACGATGGACACCGTTTGCAGCAGCCTCAATGGGCTCTGCCGATTGTTGGACGCCGTATTATTGATGTCCGGTTCCGAGAGCAACAGGTATCGTCGTCCGCTTTCGTCCACCTGCGTGTTGCGGGCAAGATATTCGAACACCGGTCGCTCCCCCGGTCGGAACACCGCTACCGCAGGAATGGCGAAGTTCACCACGCCCGAACGCGGGTCGATGTTGAACGGCAGATAGGGATACGGTGCATCTAGCGAAGCGGGGTTGCGCTCCCACGAACCGCTTCCCTGTATCCATGGGTCGGGCAGGCTGGAGCATACTCCCGCGTCCCAAGTACCTTCATCGTAACAGCCTGCCGCCTCCATTATCTGGTAAGCGGTGATGTTGAAGCGGAAGGCGTCCGCCGCCCCTCGTGCCACCATCAGCTGGTTGCCCACACTGCCCGTTATATACACGGTCGCAAATCCGTTGCGATAGACGGTGATGACAAACGGATGGCTCCAGCCGCCTTTCTTCGTGGTGTAAGCGGTGGGGATGGCGTTGGGCACTTCGTTTGCTGCGTCGCTTAAACTGGTTGGCACCGCCGGGTCGTCCGTGACCAGACCGGGCAGGAACTGAATCAAGGGCGTTACCTGCACAATCTGCCCCGTGCGGGGGTCGTACTGCACGTTCACCAGATCGATATCCTCGACCTCGGTGACGGGGCGGCTGACCTCCAGCCAGTTCTGCATGTATGACCTGCCGTTCGGGGCTGTGCTGGTATCATAGAAAAAGCCCGGCTCGTCGAGAATGGGTTGTCCGCTGGAGTCCAGTTTGAACAGTCGGGTGTTGGGCACAAAATTTCCGTTTCCGCTGCGCTCGTACAACACAAACTGCGCTCGCCACAACACGTATGGGTTATCCAGCGCCGCCGTTGCCAGCAGTTGTTCATTGCGGTTGCTGTAGGGTCGGCTCGGGTCGCGCCGGGCGATGAAGTAGCGCACCACCGTACGCCCCGCCAGCACAGGCAGCAAAGGAGGCTTGCCTACCCGTCGGTCTGGCGGCACATAGTCACTGCCATCGGTGGGGTCGGTCACACCGGTGCTCGCAGGCGTCACCCGTTCCGGCAACACGAAGTCGATTTTGGTATACGGCAGGTAGAAGGTGGCCGGGTTGCCCTGGCGGTCAATCAGGTCGAAACGCAGAGTGGCATCGTTGACCGGATTGCTGGTCACCAGCGGGTTGAACACGCGCGAGTTATCGAACACGTACGCCGCATCGGCGATCTCGCGAGAGATGGTCTCCATCAGGTCGCGAGCGGTATCCTGCGCCTGTGCCACGCGCTGCACCCGCCGCGTGAAGTTAAAGCTCTGCAGCATGGGACCGAGCAGTAGCCCCAGCATGATGGCGGTAATCGCCATCACCACCAGCAGCTCCACCAGCGTAAAGGCTGCCTTCCACTTCTTCGTGTTGCCTATTGCTTTCATCGGTAACACTCCTGTTTCACTCTCGCGTTTATCCACTTTTTGTTATTCCACTTCGCGCGTGAGGATAGTTTCCACCTCATAGCGCTGCCAACGATTGTTCTCCTTCCAGATAACACGCGCCTTGAATGACGCTCCCTTCACGCCACGCACCACATAGCCGTAGGTTGTGTAGGCATCCAGGTCCAGTGAGACCGCGGTTGGCTTGATATCGCGGATGTCAATATAGCACAGGGGTCGTCCGCCCACCGCTTCGGTGCGGGTGCTGATACGCGCCAGCACACCGCGCATCACATCCTTGCCCAGCGCGCTGTCCACATAGTACACCTCTCCGAGGATGACCTGCTTGCCCGCATCACACACGGGGAAGTAGATGCGCGTGGGCGAGCCGCCGTCCGAGCCTCCACCCACATAGAACTCACGGTAGCTCAGCAGGTTGCCGTAACGCTCGCGATACAGTTCATACGGCTTCAGAATCTGTACGCCCCAGTCTCCATCCGCCTGATAGTAGAAGCGCAGCGTGTGCCCCGCCAGCGCAGGGTCCACCACGTTCACGATACCGTTGCGGTAGTCTACCTGATACGAGCCGGTGTCGCCCTGCCCAACGATGGGGTCGATCACCTGTCCTGTTTGCAGGTCTACCGCTACGAAATCCGGTTGCTGGCGCACCGGGTCGCCTTGAGGCAGAGCGTTCCAGTTGACGCCGCGTATCAGCCCTTCATAAGTGGTCTGGTCGTCCAGTTTATCACCGCGCCTGCGCAGGAAGCGCAGGTTGAGCTTAATCTCTGCGGGCACGGTGGGTACCAGCCTATCCTCGCGGATGATATGCCAGTCCAGCACGGTGTAGTCAATATGTGCAGTCAGAGGCACGACGCCGCGTGCGGTACGCTCGGTGTAGTCGCGTCCGCGCGGGTTAAACAGCAAGACGCCCACATTGGCGTAGGGACCGATGTTGCCGTAAAGTATCTTGAACTCGTAGGGGTCTGCTGACCACGCTTGCGCCAGCGGAAGCAATCGGAACTCCCGGCTGACCAGCTCGCTGCCGCCGCGCATCCGCCACCCCGACTCCAGAATCGGCCTGCCGTCCGGTCCGGTGTAGCTGCGCAGTTCAATCTTCACCGGCTCGCCCGTCAGGCTGACCACGTTGGGGATGGTTTTGGAAACCGACTTCAGTTTCCACCCATCGTTGCCGTCGTAGTAGTCGTACGAGATGGTGAAGTCGCGCGGATAGGGCGTCGGATAGAACCAGATGACCACGTCGTCGTGTGAGCCGTCATCACTGGCATCGTAGTCGATAGCGTACTGATGCGGGCCGCGCAGAGGCGGTGGGGCGTCTTCTTGAGCCTGCCACCAGATGCGTACCATCGGCGAGCCGTACACGTTGAGGTTGCTCAGTCGCCACACCTGCGAGACCGGATCGTACAGCGGCTGGTCAACAAACGGGCCCGCTCCCAGCACGTACACCGACCCCTGTCCGACCATTGTTGGCACAGGGATGGGGATACGCACCTTTTCAGCCACCACACGCCGCCAGCGGTTTATATCGGAGTAGTAGTAGGGGTCGATACCGGGCGGCAACGAAGGCGGCGAAAGGTTATCCGGGTGTGCCCCGACATCGATAGCCTCGCCTGTCGTGCTGCCATCGCTGTACGGCGCCAGTGCCAGTATCCCTGCTGGCAGGGCGGTGGCACTGTTCTTCCATCGCTCTATCTCTTGCTGAGCCAGCCGGCTGGCAAACGAGCGGTTCTCCGCCGCGCGGGTCACGAAGAACCCGCTCGGGAACAGCTTCAGAATCACCAGAATGCCGATGGTCAGCACGGCGATCGCCGCCAGCACCTCAATCAGCGAAAAGGCGTATGTCCTTGTGTTTCTCTTCATGTTCGCCTCCACCGCCTTGCGCATGGTGGGTTTCTACGGGTTGTCACGCAGAGATTCTTCGCTTCGCTCAGAATGACAGCACTGATGTCCTTTTCGTCATGCTGGGCATCAGCGAAGCATCTCGGTCTACCGCTACCACGAGATTCTTCGCTTGCGCTCGGAATGGCATATCCCCTCTTGTCATGCTGAACGCAGTGAAGCATCTCGGCGTATCGCCACAACGAGATTCCTCGCGTGCGCTCAGCATGACGGTATGCTCAGGGTGGCGATTACACCCTCTCACAAGGGCTACCCCATCTGTCGAGCGTACACACATCTCAGTCCAGGCACCAGAGCTTATTCTGCCCGGCAGTGCTGAAGTTCGGGTCGCTACCTGTCATCTTCTGCTTGATGATGCGCGAGTCTATCGCCTTCGCCGTGCCGTTCAACAGCAGGACGATATCCTTGCTACCTGCCGTCGGCAGTCCCGAGCTGTCGCAACTGCGATGGTCGGTTACCCACGTGACGATGGTGTTCTCCGGCGGCAGGTTGTATTGCAGCTGGCACATGTCGTCCAGCGGACCGGCGGTGTTATTTGTCGGCACGTAGGGGCGATACAGGCTGTAGTGTTGCTCGAACACCCCGCTGCCCGGGCAAGTTTGCCCCACGTCCATGCTGTCGAAGGCGTAGTACGGGCGCGTGACCAGAAGACCGTTGATTTCGTTCACGCGCTGGCTGGGGTTGTTCGGGTCAGGAAGCAGTACCTCCACCGCCTTCCAGCTCACCTTGTCGTTTACCGGGTTGTTCGGACTGCGGAAGATATTGATGTCCCGAATGTACGCCTGATACAGGAAGCTTCCGCGAATCCGGTCTGCAGGCACCGGGTTGTTGTTGTCAAACTCCACGTAGCCTAACAACACCTCAGGATACACACGGTTGTCCTGCTTGTACATCTTCAGCGCCACCTGTATCTGGTGCAAGTTCGACATGGTGGTGGTGCGACGTGCCTGTTCGCGCACCGTCGCCGCTACCGGGAAGATGATGGCGGCGAGCACGGCGATAATCGCTATCACCGTGAGCATCTCCACCATCGTAAAGGCTCTGGCGTTGTTCCGGTCTCGCATAGTCGGTCACCTCGTTCCTTTCCTGTCGGTTTTGACGACGCCTCCGGGCGTATTGTTCCCTTACGCGAAGAGGCGGTTGGTATCTATCTGACACTCCGGCAACAGCTCCGAACGCACAATGTCACCTCGCCCGTACAATCCGATACGCTCGGCACCCGCTTCGCCAAGGCGCAACACCTCTACCGTTTCCGCTTCGGGACTGACCAACCAGAACTCCCGTACGCCGACCTGTCGGTAGTCCTCTATTTTCTCCTCGACGGACTGTCTCCTTTCACTTGGCGAGAGCACTTCCACCACT